>NZ_CP055153.1:6300000-6600000 GCF_014075995.1 Adhaeribacter radiodurans
GTAAGTGGATGGCCGATGTACGGTAGCCTCACAAATTACGTGTATATCTTACCTTACTCCGAAAAGAATATTCAGATTTTATAAAGCTAAATTCAAAATTTTACTTAATCTTAATGCTTATATAATACTACTACACTCCATTATGCTAAAACTTACTACACTTTTTAAAAAGCAGGTCTACACCTGTTTATTATTTTCTTTACTACTAATTTTTTCTATTTCCGCACAAGGGCAGGCCCAAACAGCACCAGTTACCACAAAACCAGTTATTATCGGGTACGTGGGTGGCTTTCGGGGTTTGGTTAATACCGAAACTATCAGCGCCAATAAGTTAACGCACATTAATTATGCCTTCGTAAATGTAAAAGGCAACCGGGCTTTTCTTACGAATCTGGCCACCGACACTACTAATTTTCGGAAGCTAAACTTGTTGAAAAAGCAAAATCCGGAGCTTAAAATTTTAATTTCGTTGGGTGGTTGGGTCTGGAGCGAGAACTTTTCGGATGCGGTACTTTCCGATACCTCCCGTCAGGCATTTGCCGCCAGTTGCGTGCGCATCATGCAGGAAAATCAACTGGATGGAGTAGACATTGATTGGGAATACCCAGCTATTAAAGGCGAAGAAGACAATATTTACCGTCCCGAAGACACTCAAAATTTTACTTTAATGTTTGCTGCGCTTCGGCAGGAACTAGACAAGTTACAAGCCCAAACCGGCAAAAAATACTTGCTTACTACGGCTATTCCTACTTTCATGGATTTTATTAACCACACCGAAATGGGCAAAGCACAGCAGTACCTGGATTATGTAAACTTAATGACTTACGATTATTCAGGCGGACCAGTAGCGGGCCACCACAGTAATTTATATGCTTCTAAAAAATATGATACCAAAGACTTCGCCGCCAAAGCCGTGAAAGATTATTCGGCGCTAGGAGTACCAACTTCTAAAATGGTTATTGGGCTGGCTTTTTACGGCAAAGGCTATGACCTGGCCGAAGCTAAAGGAAAAGGCATTGGCCAGAAAGTAATTAAACCTTCTGAAGGGGGTGGCTATACTAAGTTAAAAGATACCTTAATCAATAAGAACGGCTATAAAGCATACCGCGACAAAAAAGCCAAAGCGCCTTATTTATACAATGCTGCCGAAAAGAAATTTATTACTTACGAAGACGAATGGTCGATCCGGAATAAATGTAAGTTCGTGCTCGACAATAAACTGGCGGGAGTTATGTTCTGGGAATACAACTCCGATCCGAAAGAATATTTACTAACCGAGGTTAACCGCCACCTGAAATAACAGGTTTTTACCACCAAAACTCTTCTTTTTTAATTACTTAATTAAGCCGGCACTTTTTTATACCGGCTTTTTTAATATATTGTCCAACAAAAATAGTAACCGCTTCAAATTTTAAACTGCTAAACTAAAAGAGACAATTATGAGCCACGTAAAAAATATTTTACAAAAGAAGGGTTATGCTACTATTACCATAGAATCTTACTCTACGGTTTACAATGCTTTAGAGATGATGATGAAAAAAAATGTAGGCGCTTTGCTGGTAATGGAAGGCGAGAAATTTATCGGTATTTTTACCGAAAGAGATTACGCCCGCAAGGTAATTCTGGAAGGAAAAGCTTCGAAAAAAACGCTCATCAAAGAAATCATGAACGATCATCCGGTTACGGTAACTCCCGTTACTACCATAAAGGAATGCATGAACCTGATGACCGATAAAGTAATTCGCTACCTGCCCGTGTTAGACGAAGATGAAAAAGTAGTAGGAATTATTTCGATGAGCGATATTGTAAAGCATTTAATGGAAGAGCAAAAGTTTATTATTGATAGCCTGCAAAGTTATATCTCTAATCAACAATAAGATAGTATTTTCTGGTTAGTTTGGGCAGTAAGCACAAAAGGAATATGGCCCTATTCATCCAAATTTTGCGCATAGGTGTAGTGTAAACTACACCTTTTTTATTTGCCCGCAGCAAATAAAGTTAAAACAAATGAACTCCGTTAAACAGGTAAATTTAACGTGAGTTCGAGATAAGAAACACCCGCATAAAAAGTAAGTTAATCTTCTTTGATTCTGTCATTCTGGAAGAATCTAACCGGTTACTTGCTGGTTAGATTCTTCCAGAATGACAGGAATAGACGGGAAACTCTACAGTTTTATCCTTTTGGCTATTACAGATATGTTTTTTTGTTATGAAATGCCTATATCGAACTCACGTTAAATTTACGTTTAAGTAAAACGTGTCTTATGCAAGTTGTTACTATTGCTTGCTAATAAAACTTACAAGTACTTATTACTAAAATTTAATTGTAACGGCATATTATACCGGAATAAAGTAAAAATGGAAGAGCAGAAAAATAATCCGCTGCACGGCAAAACCCTCGAGATGATCTTGATTCATTTAGTAAATTATTACGGTTGGGAAGAGTTAGGCGCCAGAATTAATATAAATAGTTTTAACCATAATCCTAGCGTAAAATCAAGTTTAACCTTTCTCCGGAAAACGCCCTGGGCCCGCAAAAGAGTAGAAGACCTTTATTTAAAAACGTTGCGTTGAGAAGTAGTTAGAACGGAATGTAAAGTACTGGTTACTGTTACTTCCGTTCTAATTGATTTACTAATTTTAAAATAAAGGCTTCTGGTTTTAATGGTAATTTGAAACCAAGTTTCACATGGAACATTAGCCCAAAACTATTTAGTAAAGCAATTTCTTAAAAGCGTTCAAGGTTTCCTGGCTGTTTTTAATGTGGCGGTACACTTGCAGGCAAAACCGTTTCACATGACTATCCGTCATATCGCGATTATACGTTATACCATCCTGATCTTTCGTTCGAGTAATTAACAAAAACTCATCTGATTCCATTAGTCGGAGCATTGCCTGAAGCTTTTCCATGATTGCAATTTTAATTGGCTGATTAATTAGTTCATATTTGGTTGGGCGTGCTTTTTCCTGCATAAATATATGCCATTACAGCTTTGTGTATTGTTCAGTTAATAAGCACTTTATATAAAACAATTATAATAAATAATTATAAAAAATAAAAATTTTACAAATTTTATTTATATATATAATATACCTAATTGTACTAAACAGTAGATAAATTTTAAAAAAAATCTTCCCGCAACTTGCTTTTATCTTCGGGAACTAGCAAAATCTAGTGCTTTCCTGATTGCTCTAGTATAAATCCCGGCAACATTCTGCCTTTCTATTTGTTTGCATCCAAACAGAATCTGGAGTAATTTCGGAATTCTCTTACTGCATTTATTTATAAGTTATACCAGCCTACCAACGTGTTGATTAAGAAGAATGGCGAAGCCAAAAGCATGAATTACGAAACCCGATACCAGGCCGCTCAGGTGGTAGCTGGCTCTGTGGAACAACACTTTGCCCAACACATTGCTAATACCCAGCAAAACGGTGAACACGAGCTTGCAACGCCCCCTGAGGCCTTAACCATTGCTACCATTGTGGATGTTGCTTTTTGGGCCAGTCTCCGGCGCGAAGAAGGTCATTCTCCTAAAATTTCCCTGGCTTTTCTTTCTCCGGAACAAGCCGAACAGCCGCTTATATTTGATCAACGTCTGGCGCTTACTCCCAGTAGTCTTACCAAACTAGGCCCGGCAGTAGAGCGGCCCGGCATTCATTTAGGCGTTTGGGGCAAAGGCGAAGATTTATACGTTTGGGGAACTACGCGTATTATTCCGAGTATGTGTTTTGTACTGGAAGTGATTGAACCGGGCTTGTTGGTAATAAAACACCGTGGCCTGGATGGTTTTGGTAAATTTGTAAACGTAGCGGTACTTAAAGGCGATAAAGTTAAAATTATAGACGAACAAAGTGCTAGTTTACCAGATTGCCCAGCCATGTTAACTTCGTTGCTAGGTTTTACTACTCCTTCGTCGTGGAATGGCTCTGTTGATGTGCTGGTACAATTAGCGGCCTCTATGCGGGCGCATGGCCGGGGTGGTACCTTGTTGGTAGTTCCGGCCGGCACCCAGGCTTGGCGCGAATCCATTATCCACCCTATTTCTTATGCGGTTCAGCCGGCTTATGATGGTTTAGCAACGGTAATACAGCAAGAAGCAGAAGAACAAAGCTCCCGTAACTGGCAGGCTAATATGCGATTAGCCGTAGAAGGAGTAGCTGGCCTTACCGCCGTAGATGGCGCCACTATTATTAACGATAAGTACGAATTGCTGGCTTTTGGAGCCAAAATTCGTCGGCCGCCAGGCAAACCTTCGGTAGAGCAAATTGTAGTAACAGAACCTATTATTGATCAGGAACCCATGATTATTCATCCCGCTCAAAACGGAGGCACCCGCCATTTATCGGCGGCTCAGTTCGTGTTCGACCAACGCGATGCCCACGCTCTGGTTGCTTCGCAAGATGGCCGATTTACTATTTTTTCCTGGTCACCCTGCGAAGGAATGGTTCACGCGCATAGAGTGGATAGCTTGCTGCTGTAATTAAGTAAAGAGGCACAAGTATCAGGATAGTAGACACAAGGCTTTATTACATCTAACAGTTTTAATTTCAGCAACTTAAGCCAAATATATATTTATTAAATAGATTAAATTAATTTCGTCTCTTTAGTAAATTTAATCTATCCTAAGAGATTGCTGTGGGCAGTAATAGCAAACCAATTCAGCATTAAGTTTCTATTAAATTACGGGTAGTAATTGAAAATTCAGATAAAAACGGTTAAACTACAACTTAAAACCATTTATCTGTTTTACTACCATGACAGTATCCCGACGCAATTTTATTAGAACATCTGGCTTGGTTAGCCTGGGCTTTGTGGGCTTAAATAATTTAGCTGCCCGTATGGCAATGGCTACCTTTCAGCCGGAGCAAACCATGCAAGTGGGTTATGGCCCTTTAATTACCGAAACTGGTAGCCCGTTGAGCTTGCCCAAAGGATTCTCCTGCAAAATTATTTCTCGTAAAGGTAATCCAATGGCCGATGGCTTGTTGTCGCCGGGAGCGCACGATGGTATGGGATCCTTCGCTTTAAAAAACAATAAAGTACTCCTGATCCGGAATCATGAACTATCGCCGGGCACTTACGACAAAGGCCCCTACGGTGAAGACAAAGCATTGCTGAGCAAGGTTGATAAAAGTAAAATTTACGATTTCGGGAAAGGCGAACAAACTTGTTTAGGCGGTACCACTACCATGGTGTTTAACGAACAAAACCAACAGGTTGAACTCGAATACCTAAGCTTAACTGGCACCATCCGGAATTGCGCCGGCGGCATTACCCCCTGGAAATCGTGGCTTACCTGCGAAGAAACCCCACTCAAAAAAAATGAACTGGAGGGCGCCTTGGAACACGATCATGGGTATAATTTTGAAGTAAAAGCTTCCGATAAAGTTAAGCTGAATGATCCGGTACCACTTAAAGCCATGGGCCGTTTTGTGCACGAAGCAGTGGCCGTGCAACCCAATACCGGCATTGTGTACCAAACCGAAGACAGTGGGGATAGTATTTTCTACCGCTTTTTACCTAACGCTTACGGCGAACTGCAAAAAGGAGGTAAATTACAATGTTTAGTATTAAAAGAATGGAAAAGCGCCGATACCCGTAATTGGCCTGATCTTACCACAACTAAATTTCCAGTTAAAAAACAATACGACGTAGAGTGGCTGGATTTAGACGATGTAGAAGCACAGGAAAGTGCGCTCCGCATTCGTGGTTATAAACAAGGAGCTGCCCGTTTTGCCAACACCGAAGGCATTTGGTACGGTAAAAACGAACTTTTCTTTGCGTGTACCTCCGGCGGAGCAATTTCTAAAGGACAGATTTTTAGGTATGTTCCCAGCCCTTACGAAGGAACATACCGCGAAAAAGAAGCTCCGGGTAAACTGGAATTATTTCTGGAACCTAACAATACCGAAATTTTTCAAAAATGCGATAACCTGACTATTTCGCCCTGGGGAGACGTAGTTATTTGTGAAGATACTTCTAACCCTCGCATTATTGGCATCACGCCTAAAGGTGAAACTTATGTTTTAGCGAAAAACGTAGGCTTTCCAAACTCCGAATTTGCTGGTCCGGTTTTCTCACCTTCGGGTCGGACTATGTTCATAAATATTCAATCACCGGGTTTAACCATAGCTATTACCGGTCCCTGGAAAGAAAGAGTTTAATAAAATTCATTAGCATAAAAGAATACCTAAGCGTGGGGATTATAAATATTTATACCGGCACTTAAGTATTCTTTTACGTTATCGTTTATCTTTCCCGTTAGTTTACAATGCTTGCTGGTAACAGATAACCTATTTAGCAGCACTTCGCTGTAAAATGCAGATATTTTCTTCAACCACTTTATTCCGTACAGAATGAGATATTTATACCTGCTGTTTTTATGTATTTCCTTCGTTAATCAAGTAAAGGCTCAAACCACAGATTTAGCCAATTTTAAGGAAAATTTTAAATTATTACCGCAGCCGCAAAAAATTGAAATTTTATCTGGTAAAGGACTAGCTTCTACTTCTGTTAAGAATATTTTTTTAAATGGTAGCGCGCAAAAACCTGTGCTTTCCGGGTTGCTGGAAAACCTGCCGCTTAGTGCATCGGCGGGGAAAAACAGCTTAATTCTAACTATTTCATCTAATAACGATGTACCTGCCTCTCCTGAAGGATACTTTCTACGGGTAGAGAACGACCAGGTACATATTTCTGCCCGCGACCAGGCAGGTTTATTTTATGGCTGCCAAACCCTGAACCAACTCCTGGAAGATGCCCGTGACCAGCAAATTAAGATTCCGGCTTGTAAAATAACCGATTACCCTGAGCTGGCATACCGGGCCGTGCACCTGGATTTAAAGCATCATTTAGATGCCGGGCATTATTATTACAACTTAATCGACCGTTTGGCTCAGGTAAAAGTAAATGCTGTTATTGTTGAGTTCGAAGATAAATTACGCTACCGGAAAGCTCCCAAAGTAGGAGCCAGCAACGCCATTTCCATTGAAGAATTTGCCGCTATCAGCCGATACGCCCGCGACCGCAATATAGAAATAAGTCCTTTGGTGCAGGGTTTAGGCCACGCTTCGTTTATTTTAAAGCACGATCAATACAAACCGTTAAGAGATGATCCAACATCTGACTGGGCTTTTGATCCTCTTAACCCTGCTACTTACGAGGTACAGTTCTCGCTTTATGCTGATGCCATGGCAGCTACCCCGTACGGTAAATACCTGCACATTGGCGGCGATGAAGTTGGTAAGCTGGGCATGTCGGAACTGGCCAAAAAATCCGGTAAAAAGCCCTTGGAACTGCAAATGTACTGGCTAAACAAAGTGTGCGAGTATGCCCGCCAGCACAACCGTATTCCTATTTTTTGGGACGATATGCTTTTTAAGCTTTCCGGTTTGTACGAAACTACTTATAATGACAAGCTTTCGCCGCAAAAAGTAGATAGCACCTGGCAGGCCAACGAGCAACGTTTAACCGAAAATCTTTCTTTGTTCCCGAAAGATTGCGTGTACATGCGCTGGAATTACGACACACCGGATATTTACGGTAATAAAAAAACCATTGACTGGTACAAAACCCACAATTTAAAAGTAATGGCTGCCACCGCGGCTCAAACCATGTGGCCTTTATTGCCGCGCGAAAATTCTAATTTTAAATCGATAAAAGATTTTAACCGGATTGCCGCTGATAAGAAAATGGACGGTATTTTATGCACCGTTTGGGACGATTGCTCGCCGCACCACGAAACCGTGTGGCGGGGGCTGTACAACTTCGCTTTATTTAGCTGGAACAAAGCCGATTTACCAGTAGGAGAAGTGAATGCTCTATACCGCCAACGGTTTTACGCCCCAGCTTTACGCCCAGCAAATTTTGAATTTCAGAATAGCTTAGAACAGGCTTTAACATTTTGGGAAACTGCTTTACTGGATAAAGGCCACCGCAACAACTATCCAACTAACATTGATTTGATTGAATTACCCAATTCTAAAAAACCAGGTGCCTGGAGCAAGCAATACCAAAATAAAATAAGCCGCGCTCAGGCAGAAGTGAACCGGTACGATCAAATTAAAACAACCCTAACCAAAGCCGAACAAGCTGCTATCCGAAATCAGTATAATTTAGCGGTTATGCAGCAAATCAACGAGTTACAAATTTATCCGGCTAAGTTATTGTTGCTGCTAGCGCAGTACGATAAAGTAAAACCGGGTAAACAAAAACAAGCCGCCGGTCAACAAATTAGAGAGTACGTAGCTACTTTCCCGGAAGTAAGGAAACATTTTGAGGAAGTATTTTCGAAAACCCGCTTCTTAGAAAACCCAGACGATTACCAGCTCGACGAAAACCATCACCATCATTTAGCTAACGGCACCAACAACAGCGATTGGATGTACGTTTACGAACTGGAAATAAATAAAACAATCAACGATTGGTCGCCAGCAAAGAACGACGCTCGCCCAGCTGAAAGTCAGTAAATTGTTTTATTTAAGTTCTACTATTTACTCCATCAATTAAAGAATTAAGGTAAACCTGCCCAACGTAGATTTATCAAAAAGAATTTCGACCTTTACGAGTAAATGTCATCTATTGCTTTATTCGATACTTTACCTAATTTACCTGTTAAAGAAGCGCTTCCCAGGCTGCTTGCAGCTTTAGAAGATTCTACCCGCATTGTTCTGGAAGCACCACCTGGGGCAGGTAAAACCACTCTGGTACCTTTGGCTTTACTAACGGTCTCCTGGCACAATGAAGGCAAAATTATAATGCTGGAGCCGCGCCGGTTAGCTGCCAAAGCTGCCGCTCAGCGCATGGCCGAATTATTAGGTGAATCGGTAGGCCAAACAGTGGGCTACCGGGTGCGGATGGAACGGGCTGTTTCTAACAAAACCCAAATAGAAGTAGTAACCGAAGGCATTTTAACCCGCTTGTTACAGGATGATCCTACTCTGGAAGGCATTGCCGCTATTATTTTCGACGAATTTCACGAACGAAGTTTACAAGCCGACTTAGGATTAGCCTTAGTCTTAGATGCCCAAACAGTATTACGCCCCGAATTGCGCATATTGGTAATGAGTGCCACCCTTGATGCTGCTACTGTAGGTCAGTGGTTGGAAGCTCCAGTTATCCGGAGTGAGGGCCGCATGTTCCCCGTAGAAACGCATTATATTTCACCCGCGGAAGTAGCTGCCGCCGGAAACCGCCCAATAGAACGACTGACGAATTTAATGCCTAAAACTATTCGCCAGGCTCTAACCCAGCATACCGATGGAGACGTGTTGGCCTTTTTACCGGGTTTAGGCGAAATGCGGCAAGTCGCCCAACATCTGGAAAACAAACTACCCTCAAACACGCAGTTGCATGTATTACACGGCGAGTTAAGTTTGGCCCAACAACAGGCAGCCATTCAACCAGCCGCTAAAGGTTACCGGAAAGTGGTACTGGCTACCAGTATTGCCGAAACCAGTTTAACCATTGAAGGAGTTAAAATAGTAGTGGATAGCGGCTTCTCGCGGGTACCAAAATTTGTCACCCGTACTGGCCTTACTACTTTAGCTACCATTCCGGTATCGCGAGCCGCCGCAGATCAGCGCCGGGGTAGGGCAGGCCGTTTAGGACCAGGTACCTGTTACCGCTTGTGGTCGCAGGCCGATCAGTTGCAATTACCAGAACGCCAAGTACCGGAAATTTGCGAAGCCGACCTAAGTAGTTTAGCTTTAGAACTAGCCATTTGGGGGATAAAAGATATTACCACTTTAAAGTGGTTGGATACTCCACCCACAGCAGCCTTAGCTCTGGCCCGCGATTTATTACTGCGCCTCGAAGCCATGGATGCTACCGGAAAAGCAACCCGCCACGGGAAAGCTTTAGCCGCTTTAGGCTTAGCGCCTCGCTTAGGTCATTTGGTAATGCAAGGGCACGAACTGGGTTTTGGCTCTACTGCCTGCGCTCTGGCTGCTTTACTCGCCGAACGCGATATTTTGAAACCAGTAGAAACTACCCGCCTCAATCTGTTGCCCGATTTGCACCTACGGCTGGAACTGCTGGCTGGGCAACGCCCGCCTACTCCCGGTTTTATAACCGACGAAAATACCTTACGCCGCGTCCGCGAACAAGCCCGCCATTTACGCCAGCGCCTCCACGAACCAGATAGTCAAATTCAACCAGATGCAGTGGGTTTACTTACAGCTTTAGCTTACCCCGACCGGTTAGCACAGCGGGAAACCTCCGGGCGAGTGCGACTCGTAACCGGACAGCGTGCTGCTTTAGCCACCGAGTTATTTTCCGAGGCAGAATTTTACGGCGTAGCGCAACTGGAAACTACTAACCAAACCCGGGTATTGTTGGCAGCACCTATTTCTAAAGCGGAAATATTGCAGCATTTTAGTTATCAACTGGAGCAAAAACAGGAAGTACGTTGGGATGATACTGCTAACCGCATTATCGCTAGGCAAATTACCCGATTGGGAGCCCTGATTCTGGAAGAATCTAACCAAACAAAACCTGACCCGGAACTTGTTGCGGATGTCCTGCTACAAGCCTTACTGGAAAAAGGATTAGACCGGCTTCCCTGGTCTGACGAGGCACAACGAACTCGGCAACGCCTGGCATTTCTGCACCAACTGGAGCCAGAACGCTGGCCTAATGTTTCTGATGAAAGTTTAACTTCTACTGCTAGTGAATGGCTGCGGCCGCATTTAGTTGGTTTACGTTCGCTGGAGCAAGTAGCCCGGCTGGATTTTAATGAATTAGTATTGAATGATCTTTCCTGGGAGCAGCGACAGGAAGTGGACCGTTTGGCACCTACGCATGTAACCGTACCCAGCAGCTCGCGCATTGCGGTAGATTATTCTGATATATCGGTACCTGTTTTAGCAGTACGCTTACAGGAAGTTTTTGGTATGCTGGATACTCCGAGGATCGGCGGTGGAAAAATACCTTTACTGATGCACTTGCTATCCCCGGCATCCCGCCCGGTACAGGTAACCCGCGACTTACGCAGTTTTTGGAACACCGGCTATTTTGAGGTTCGTAAAGATTTACGTGGGCGTTATCCCAAACACCATTGGCCCGATGACCCACTTTCGGCTCCACCTACCCGGGGAACGAAGAAACGACCGGGTTAGAAGCGAGGACTTTTTGCGGATTACACGGATTCGCGGATTTTAGAGCATATTTATATAAAATGTGTGTTTATTTATCTATCAAAACTTTTTGAGTTCAAGAAATTGCAAGCTTAGCTTACCTTATTGTAAAATACTAGGTTTAATAAATGGCTAAAGTAGTTTGTAGGTAAAGAAACACCCTTAATTTTGTCCTTCGGGAGGAAGCTAATTACCTGCATAGCAAAATAGATTTTTCCCGAAGGACAGCTACTTTTAACTGCTTCCATCCATTTACTTTTATTTTTTAAAATCTAATTAGCAGTTGCCAGATATACTATTTACACCAACAAAAAGTAAAAATTTCGTTAAAGATTCATTTGCTTTTAACAAAGACTTGATTACTTCAACAGTAAAATAACTAACTAATGCAGAAAATTTATTTAAGCGACGCTGGCCCTAAAGTATCCCCGGCAGTTTACAGTTTCCACCGTTGGCAAGAGGATGCTACTACTACTGCCGCCTCCATGGAAAAAATAGTAAATCTTTGTCTGGAATTAGGTATCAACACCTTCGACCATGCCGATGTTTACGGCTCTTACCACGCTGAAGAATTGTTTGGTCAGGTAATTAGCCAGAAATCGTTTAAAAGAGAAGACATTGTTTTATTTACTAAATGCGGTTTGCGTTTACCACATCCTAGTCAGCCGGAGGTGCGGGTAAAGCATTACGACACTTCCCGCCAACATATTCTGCGCAACGTAGAAGAATCGCTTCGCAAACTAAAAACTGATTACCTCGATATTTTCCTTTTATATCATCTCGACCCCATCTCTAACCTGGAAGAAACAGCTATTACCTTGCGGCAACTAAAAGAATCGGGGAAGGTAAAAAATATCGGGGTAGCTAATTTCTCAGTTTTTCAGCATCAGTTACTGGCCGCTTACTTAAATATACCTATTGTAACCAACCACATTGAGTTGAATTTATTAAACACGCAGGCCTTGGATAATGGCCAGATTGATTACATTAAACAGCGCTACATGCGGCCACTGGCTTCCGGCCCACTAGCAGATGGAAGGATTGCCAATGGCACGGATGAAGTAGCGGTACGCGTCCGCCAGAAATTACAGGAAATTGGCCAGAAATATAACGTAGATATGGAATCGATTGCGGTAGCTTGGGTAATTAAATTAGGGGCTTTACCATTGTTGGGCACGCGCGATGAACAGCGGCTCCGAAATGCTGTTAATGCTTTTAATATTGATTTAGAGCATCAGGATTGGTACGAGTTGTACGCTATTTCCAGAGGAGAAATTTAAATTTAATAAACATTAAAGATGGCGCGAGCGTCTTCGCTCGTGCCATCTTTAATGTTTATTAAATTTATCAGTAAGTTAAGCATTACCAATAATTCAATCTTTAAAATTACCTTTTAGGTGAACCGCCTCTTCTTCCGTTACTCCTCGGGGCTGCATTCCGGTTGGCTGTAGGTTTACTTTTCCCAACACGGGGGCCAGAACCTGTTTTAGCAGGGCTTTTGGACCGCGGTTTACTGCCTGCGTTTTTTGCTGCGGTAATTGGTTTCCCAGATTCTTTATTCCCGGTTTCAGGTTTAGATTTCGGCCGGACAGAAGAAAAATCTTCTTCGTAAAAATTATCTTCCTTACCAGCACCATAGTTCTTGCTTCTGGCTTTACCAGCTACTACACTTTTAATTTCAGTTATTTCAATTTCAGTTAAGGCGCGCCACATGCCAACCTGTAATTTACCGGCCGTAAAATTATTGATACGGTTTCGTTGCAAATGCACCACTTTATAGCCTAAGGCCTCTACAATTCTTTTTACGTGGTGATTAGTACCTGGCTCCAGCACTATCCGAAAGCGATTGGTTCCCATTTTTGCTACAAAGTTCTTCTTGCGGGTAGCTCCGGGCTCGGGTATTCCGCCTTCACTTACCTTGGTTAAAAAATCGCCGGTAATTAATCTATCTACTGTTACCAGGTATTCTTTCTCGTATTTAGAATCGTTCTTGGTTATTTTGCGAACCAGTTCGGTATCGTTGCTTAAAAACAATAATCCTTCCGCTTCGCGATCCAGGAAACCGATGGGTTGCAGAGAAGCGGGATAATTTAACGCGCTAATAATATTATTTCTAACGGAAAGATCGGTAGTAGTGGCAATACCCGCAGGCTTGTTAAACAACAGAAAAACAATTTCTTCTTCGCGCACGTGTAAAATCTCATCATCAATCCGGACTTTATCGTTGGCGGTTACTTTGGTGCCCGGTTCGGGAATTTTACCGTTTACCGTCACCCGGCCTTGCTCCAGTAATTTATCGGCTTCCCGTCTGGAACAGAAACCGGTATCACTGATAAATTTATTTAATCGCTTTGCTTCCATAATTAAGGGTAACGTTGCTTAATTGTAAGTATAAATAGCTGCTTGTATAAATGCTTCAAGCAAAAATAATGAGCAGTCTTATTTTAAATTTTAATTTAATTTTCTTTAATAATCTGGCAAAGGTAAGGATAACCTAACGCAAAGAATTTAAAATCTAAATCAACCTGACACTACTCTCTTTCTATTTCTAAATTTTTACCTCTAAATGGACTCTTGAGTTATTTAAAATACTATTTTAGTTTAAAAAGTAGCCTGTTTTTTAAATTTATTGAGCCCCAAGTTTTACAACCATGAATCTTCAACCGCTTCTTGCTTATATTAACCAGTATATAACTCTTACCCCGGAAGAAGAAGCTACTTTGCTCGCAAAAGTAAGATACCGCAAATACCTGAAAGGACAGTTTGTGGTGCAAAGCGGTGATGTGTGCAAATACGAAAACTTTGTATTATCAGGCTGTTTAAAAACTTTTTACATAGATCCGGAAGGGCAGGAGCACATTGTAATGTTTGCGGTAGAAAACTGGTGGACGGCCGATTTAGGCAGCTTTATTACTCAAAATCCGGCCGACTTTAATGTTCAATGCCTCGAAAACACCGAACTGGCTCAATTTGCCCACGAAGATCTGGAACAGCTCTACCAAGAAATTCCTAAACTCGAACGCTTTTTCCGGATTATTATTCAGAAAGCTTTTGTGGCTTCGCAAAAAAGAGTGGTAAATAGTTTTAGTCTGCCGGCCAAAGAGCGCTACCTGGCTTTTAAAAAACAATACCCACAAATTGATCAACGGGTACCGCAGTACATGATTGCTTCTTACCTGGGCATTACCAAAGAATTTCTGAGTAAAATCCGCAACCAGTTAATTCTGGAGCAATAATTTTATTAAACAAGTTTAACCTCCTTTTTTAATCTACTTCATCTTATTTCGCGCCGTTTCTACTGAGCTTTGCTTAAACAATAACAACAAAGCTCATGATAACTCTATTAGAAAAAATCAGCGATTTAAACGACTTGGTTTTACAGGGTAAAGCCCTGGAAGCCTTCGAAAAGTATTACCACGACGACGTAGTAATGCAGGAAAACGAAAACACACCCACCTTGGGCAAAGCCGCTAACCGTCAGCGCGAAAACGAATTCTTCTCGTCCATTACCGAGTTCGGAGGAGCCCATCCTTTAAAAGTTACCGTGGGCGAAGGCGTAACGATGGTGCAATGGCACTACGATTATACCCACAAAGATTGGGGCGTGCGCAACTACACCCAGGTATCGGTGCAGGAATGGCAAGACGGTAAAATAATTAAAGAACAATTCTTTTATGGCAATTGATCTTCAACAATCTAATACGTTAAATCCATTAGTCGAAATAAAGCCATGAAAAACAAAATTTTTGAAACCGACAATTCGCTGGCTCCCCTTTTTCTAAGAATTGGCTTAGGATTAGTAGTATTTGCCCATGGCGCGCAGAAACTATTTGGCTGGTTTAATGGCTACGGCTTTACTGGCACTATGAAATTTTTCACCGAATCCGAAGGCCTTCCCTGGGTATTAGGTTTCCTGATTATTATACTGGAATCAATAGGGGCGCTGGCCTTGGTAGCAGGGTTTGCCACCCGCTTTTTGGCTGCCTCGCTGGGGTTATTAGCCTTAGGTATTATTTTAACTACCCGCATTGAGTTCGGATTTTTTATGAACTGGTTCAACAACCAGGCCGGGGAAGGATACGAGTTCTTTATTTTCTGGATAGCTATGGCCTTTTCGCTTTTAATTACCGGTGGCGGAAAATACGCCGCCGATAAGTTATTAATAAAAAGCAAACTCAACTAACAATTAATCAATCCTAGGATCAGCCCCAAAGCCCGGTGTTAAAGATTTCCTTTACTATCGGGCTTGTTGGTTAATTTTTAAATCTGTTTGAAAAAATATACATCCTGATCTTTTATTATAGCTAAATACTAATAAAAGAAATTCTGATTTCTAAATCAAAAAACTTATCTTACCATTAAAAATATACTTATAGTAACTATTTGTAAATCTATAATTTAGGATAGCATCTTCGAGTATTACTTTTAATGTAATTCTTTAATCATGGCAACCTTAACTCCCGAAATGTTATATATGTACCGGCAACATCTGGAAACTTTTGTTTCTTTTACAGATGAAGAATGGGCCATTTTTGCGGAGCACCTTTATCTCCGGAATATAAAAAAACGGGAGGCTTTTATTACAGGAGGTAAAGTTTGCCACGAAATAGGATTTATTATTTCCGGTTCTTTCCGGTTTTTCTTTGTAAAAGAAGGCGTAGAAATTAGCAATTACTTTTGCTTCGAGAATGAATTGGTTAGCTCTTATAAAAGCTTTTTAAAAGATGAACCCAGTTTAATAAACATCGAGGCCTTAGAAACTTCGGAGATTATCTGCTTCTCGAAACCGGCTTTGCTGCAACTAAGCAGTAATCCTAAAGTTGCCTTCAAAATGGAGCGTTTTGGTCGCTTGGTAGCCGAATATTTAATTTGCTGTTACGAAGAACGTGTAGTTTCTTTTGTAACTCAAACTCCCGAAGAACGATATCAGCAACTACTCCAACAACAACCCGATCTCCTGCAACGCATTCCGCAACACTATGTCGCTAACTTTTTAGGCATTACGCCGGTGTCGCTTTCCCGCATCCGTAAAAGGATTTCGGCT
Organism: Adhaeribacter radiodurans; assembly: GCF_014075995.1. Lineage (NCBI taxonomy): Bacteria > Pseudomonadati > Bacteroidota > Cytophagia > Cytophagales > Hymenobacteraceae > Adhaeribacter > Adhaeribacter radiodurans. Next base: position 6,316,184 of record NZ_CP055153.1, read on the forward strand.
GCTAGTACTAAAGAAAAGCATACTATTGCTGTAGCGTAAAAAAGTAAATTCCTGAAACTCCTTAAAGCAATTAATGTACTGTGGTTATTCCAAAACAATGGAGGAAATTATCTAGCACCAAACTTCTTAGGCTGATGGTGGATAAATTTCTTATTTCCATTTTCTAACCGAATTAAAATTTAGAAATCAAACAAAATTTTAACCAGCGAAGCTCTTTATTATCTTTTGTTAACGATTTAGGTGCCTTGCCCATCTTACCTTGCATGAGTAAAAAAGCAAATAATTATGCATACCATATTAGGCGCTGGCGGACCCGTCAGCAATGCGCTGGCGCAAGAATTGTTAAAAAATAATCAACCTGTACGTCTGGTAAGCCGCCGTGAAATAAAAACAACGGAAAAAGCCACCTGGTTAGGAGCCGATTTAAAAAACTACCAGCAAGTATTACAAGCCGTACAAGGTTCCTCGGTAATTTACATGTGTGCCGGCCTCCGTTACGAAAAAAAAGTATGGGCTGCCGAGTGGCCGGTAATTATGCAAAATCTGATAGATGCGACTAAAGCCACCGGAGCCCGCCTTATTTTTTTCGATAATGTGTACATGTACGGCCACGTGCGCGGCCCTATGACTGAAGAAACGCCTTATAACCCCAGCAGTGTGAAAGGTGAAATTCGGGCGCGAGTAGCCGAGAAATTGATGGCAGAAGTAAAAGATGGTAATCTACGCGCTTCTATTGCCCGTGCTCCCGATTTTTACGGTGCCGAAAGCCTCAACAGTTTTTACGATTCTATGGTGCTGTATAAGTATGCCCAAAAAGCAAAGGCCACGTGGCTCGGCGACCCGTCCAGCAAACATTCTTTTATCTACATTCCGGATGCCGGCAGAGCAGTTTATTTACTGGGCCAGCGCCCTGAATCGGATAATCAAATCTGGCATTTACCTACCGCACCAGCCCTTACGGGGCATGAATTTATTCAGTTGGCGGCTAAAGCTTCTAATACTAAACCAAATTTTATGAAGGTAAATAAGCTGATGCTACAAACTATTGGTTTATTTAATAAAATGATAGGCGAAATCGCGGAGTTATATTATCAATACCAGTACGATTATGTATTTAATTCCGATAAGTTTCAGAAAGCATTTCAAGTACAGCCTACTCCTTATGCCACCGGAATAAAGCAATTTGCTCCTTTTCTTCTAAATAAAGTAAAAAAAGACTAGTTCTTTGGACAACCGCCATCATCTTCTTATAATTAAGGCAGTTATCTAAATTTTATCTGCCTATGCTCGCTGCCCGTACTGTCTCCTTCATGCCTAACCTGTTTTTATTCTTGGCTTTCTGTTTTCTTTTACCGGGTTGTAATCAGAAATCAGCGAAACAAACCGAATCAGAAACGAATGTAGCTAGTACTCCACCTGGCTCCGCTATTGAGAGCAACCAACCCGCAACTGCCACTGAAAACTGGACCTTACAACCTTTTCAGAAACAAGATGCTATTAACCCTATTTTAGGGCCGGATAGCACTACTCAGTTTTTTTGTCCGGTTCGTCGGGCTACGGTTAAGTGGGAAGAAAAAGATGTTTTTAACCCGGCTGCGGTGGTGCGCAATGGCAAAGTACATTTACTGTATCGGGCTGAAGATAAAATAGGCAAGTTTGCCGGTACCTCCCGCATAGGTTTAGCCATTAGCGAAGATGGCTTACATTTTAAAAGAATGCCGAAGCCCGTGTTATATCCCGATAACGATTTTATGAAAAAGTATGAGTGGGAGGGTGGCTGCGAAGACCCTAGAGTAGTAGAAACGCCCCAAGGTACTTACGTAATGACCTATACCACTTACGATGGCAAAACCGCCCGTTTGTGCGTGGCTACTTCCTCGGATTTACAAACCTGGGAAAAACACGGCTTAGCATTTGAAAAAGCTTACGCGGGCAAATACAAAGATACTTGGTCTAAGTCGGGGGCTATTGTTTGCCGCCGCAACGGCAACCAAATAGTTGCTACTAAAATCAACGGAAAATACTGGATGTACTGGGGTGATACTAACATGTTTATAGCTACCTCTGATGACCTGCTCGACTGGACGCCCATAGAAGAAAATAGTAAACTGGCTATTGCCTTTGGTCCCCGCCCTGGCCAGTTCGATAGCCGTTTGGTAGAACCCGGTCCACCGGCAATGCTCACCGATGCTGGTATTTTACTTATTTACAACAGCATGAACCTGGATAAAGGAGGTAGCCCCACTTTACCGCCCGGCACCTATACCGCTGGCCAAATTTTACTCGACCCGAAAGATCCAACCAAAGTACTACAGCGCACCGCCAGTTACTTTATGAAGCCGGAAAAAGAATACGAAATTACCGGGCAGATAGGAAATGTCTGTTTTCTGGAAGGACTGGTTCACTTACAGGATAAGTGGTTTTTGTACTATGGCACCGCTGATTCTAAAATTGCCGTAGCTGTACATACTCCTGAGCAGGACAGATGAGGTACGAATAATTTTTAGGAAATAAGTTTTTACCTTATTTCGCATACCTGATAACATACTTTAATGTAATTTGGCAAAGCACTAATAAGAATTTGTAAAATGGCAGGTAATACCTTACAAAAATTAGCCGCTTATACCAGTTGGGCAAACCAGCGATTGTTAGAAATCCTGGAAAAATTCGGAAGCCAAATACCTTCTACGAGTTTGCATTTATTTAGTCATTTACTAAATGCCGAAATTATTTGGTTAGCCCGGATTCAACACCTGGAAAGTCCTGTACAAGTATTCGACGAACATACCTTGGCGGAGTGCCGAAGACTGCAGGAAAGTACATTCGAACGATTTATAGGCTTAGCAGATTCTTTACCTGAAGAATTAGAAACTCTGATAACTTATAAAAACACCAAAGGCGAAAATTTCACCACTTCTCTGGAAGACATTCTGATGCAGGTATTTAATCATGGTACGTACCACCGGGCGCAAATTGCCCGTGATTTACGCCAGAACGGATTAGAACCATTAAATACCGATTACATTACATTTGTGCTCGAAACCGGAGGATATCAGGAAGAGAAATAATAATGAAATTGCTTACAATTAATTAAATTACTCTAAGGGAACTCATTTTAATAAAAAAAGAACCAGGCTGTTCCGCAACCTGGTTCTTTTTTTATACCAATTTACTTTTTGATTATTGCTTTTTAGAAGTATCTGCTGTCGGCTTCCGTTTATTAAATAAATTATTTAGCTTTTCAGAAGCTTGCTGCTTTAACTTTTGTTCGGCTTGCTGGGTACGTTTGGCAATTTCTTCTTTGGCTTTAGCTTCGGCTTCTAAGCGTCTACGGTTTACTTCCGCTCTTATACTATCTTCAGCTTTTTGCTTTTCCTGCTCTAGTCGCTGCTTGGCTACATCTACTTTCTCCTGTACAATACTTTGTACCACTTGCTTGGCTTGATTTTTAGCACTGGCCGTTGAGAGAGATACTTTAGGATTTGTAACCGTACCACCTACATTCAAATTCATGGTTACTCGTTCGGTACCTTTAATGTCTTTCACGCCGGTAAGTGATACCAGTTTAGCATTTAAAGCATTCCCTACTTTACCCGTAGGAACATCTAAGGCTAAGGCGTAAGTTAAACTACCATCAATGCCGTTAGTACCCGATACCGTAGTTTTAATATCCTTTACCGTAAAATCGAAAGGTTTCACCACTAAATTACCGCCCACAATTTCCGCAGAAAAGCCTTTGTTCTCAATAGAAAAATTTTGCAATTCTTTAAAGTTAGTTACTTCACTAATCCGGTTCACAATAACATTATTCTGAACTACCGCTTTTACTACTTCAATTAAGCCTTTACCGGTTAAAGTTTTGTAAACAGGCATCATATCAGGACCTAATTCGCCGTTAAAATTAAAATTAGTGGAGAACTTACCATCCAGGAACTGCGCAATAGGAGCCAGAACCTTTATAGTGTTAAAAGCATTATAAGCCGATTTAAAATCAAGATTTTTAATATTTAACCCAAAAGTAAAACCTGGGTGCTGCAAATTTTTGGTATTGTAGGAACCATTAGTAACAAAAGAACCACCCAAAGCATTAAAGGATACCCCATCTAGTTTAGCCACCTGGTCGCGGAGGGTAACCGTTCCTTTTAAATTACTCAGGTTTAAATTGTCGTAAACTACCTGGTTAGCCGTTGTGTTTAAAACTACATCCAGGTTTTCGGGTACCGGAATTATACCCCCCTCAGCCTCAGGTGGTACAGGTTCGCCGTTTAGCTCGTCTACCATCCACTCATTCACATCAAAACGGGAAGAATTCATAGTAAAATTACCGCGCAAAGGCTGGTTTTTCCCGAACAAATAACCCATGTAATTGGATACCGATCCATCTAGCTGCACATCGCTTTTGCCAATAAAGCCTTTAAAATTATTTACCTGAATTTTCTCATTATTAAAAACAGTGTTAGCGGTAGTAATTTTCATACCTTGTGGTAGATCGGTGCTTTTGTAGTTCAGGTTAGTTACCTGCATACTGCCGCTGGAAGTAATGTTGTCGTATTTACCGGCATCAATATCAGTCATTTTACCTTTGGCGGTAACGTCGGCATTAATGCGGCCGGATAGGGTAGTACCTTCAAGCGGGAAGATTTTGGTGATTTTAGTTAAATCCAAAATACCTTTTATCCGGGCATCAAAAGCGGGCTTGGCTATGTTTTGTACGGCTACCCGGCCTTCGAGCGGCTCACCGTCCAGTAACATATTAAAACGTTCTATTAAAACTTTGGTATCATCGGTGTTTCCGGTGGTGTTGGTAATAGTAGAAACCAGGTTCAGGTTTTGAATTGGCGCCGGAAATTGTTTGGCTTTTACAAAGCCATTGGTTAGGTTCATTTTGGCATTTACTACCGGCATTTGGGTTTTGGTGTAAGTACCTTTCGCCACCGCATCCACAAATAACAACCCGCGCAAAGTCATACCTTCTACCGGAAATACTTTGGTCATTTCGGCCAGGTCGATATTCGCTTTTACGTTACCATCCACTTTCATTGGTTCTAAGCCTTGAATGGAAGCTTTGGCATCTACCGGGTTTTTACCTAAATCCAGGTGCATTTTCCGAATGAGTACATTTGTGTTGTTAATTACCCCATCTTTATTATCCACGTTCATATCAATATTGATATTAGTGGCCGCCTGAGGCAAGTCCGGATATTTAAACATGGCGTTGGAAACTTTTAAATCCGTACCGAAACCCGGCATAGAGGTGTCGTTTAGCGTACCTTTTACGTAGCCATTAAAAGCTACTTTACCCTCCGTTTTAATATTCTTAAATTTCTCGGTAAAAATTCCCGGCACTATGGATAAAATACTCTTAAAATCATTATCAGCCGATTTAAAGGTCAAATCCATATTAATGTCATCGCCAGGCATCTGCACAGAACCATCTAAGCCTAAACCAAACTCGTTTACCTTAATATTATTTTCTTTAAACATGTATTTCGATTGGTTTAAATCCATGGCCAAGGTTATATCGGCATCTAACCGGGTACTATCCAGGTAATCGAGGCCGGCATAATTAAAAGTAAATCCATCGGCCGTAGTGCGCGATTTCATATCAAACACATTCTGTTCAAAATCGCCGCTCCCATTATGATTCACGTGGAACGCCTCGGTACGGAAAGGAATACTTAAATCTTCGTACACTAAGGTGCCGTTGTTTATTTCCCAACCTTTAATGGCCATATTAAACTGATTAACCGTATCAGCGGGCGTTTCAACCTGCGTGGTATCAGTAATAAAAATATCCCAGTTAGCGCGGCCACTTTTTAGAACTTTTAATTTAAGTCGCGGATCCTGCAATTTTACCGAACGAACCTTTAATTTATCGCCGGCAATAACGCTCATTAAATCCAGACCCATACTAAAGTTAGGCAGCATAGCCAGGGTATCGCGCTGAAATGAATCCTGCCCGATAATAGTTAAATCATCAATGCTCAATGCCAAATTCGGAAAGTCGCGGAATAAGCTAATGCTAACGTTATCGGTCTGGTACAATACTTTTGCTTTTACATTTTTCGCAATTTGTTTATCCAGAACCTGCTTTATTTTATCCTTAAATAAGTAAGGCGTTAAAGCCGCAGCAGCTATTAACACCACAATAAAAATTACAAATCCTATAAATACTTTTTTCATAAGGCGTTTTTACATTAAATAGCAACCGAAGTTTAGGGTCAAAGGTAACGTATACGTTAAACTTAGGTATTCATTAAGCGTTTTATCCGATGCTTATAATAACTTATTTTTGTAGTTCTACCTGAAAGTCCCATACTTTTGCTGGTTCAGTAAAATATTAGACAAGCAAACATACCTACTGGTTTAATAACAACGTTTTCCAGGAGGCCTTCGGTATTTACGATAATTAAGAAAGAATGTCCGGAGTAGGCTTATTCTTTTAAAAGGTTTATGCGGGCTAAACAATTTACTTTTTTGTGTTTGTTCCTTTTTTTTGATTTCTGGGCCTGGGGTCAGGATTTTCAGTTTAGCCAACAATTTAGTAACCGCCTGCATGTAAATCCGGCTTTTGCCGGCCTCCGCTCCGATTATAGTATAGCTGCTGCTTACCGCACTCAATGGCGTAACCTGGACAATGGTTTTGTTACTCAACAAATAGCGGCTGATTATAAATTTAAAAATAAAAAAACAGCGGCCGGCTTGGTAGCCTCTTTAGATAAAACCGGTAAGGCGGGTTTTACCCGCACGCAGGTAGGTGGCATCTATGCCTATCAAACGGCGCTTAACGAAAACTTTTCAGCCAGTGTAGCACTACAGGCCTCGTATGGTTCGCAACGTTTTAGTTATACTGATTTAATTTTTGGCGATCAATTAAATGATAATGGCAGTATTAATCCTACTTCTCAGGAAAATTATATCTACGATCCGATTTCTTACCTGAGCGTGGCAGCGGGAGGAGTGCTTTATAATAATCAGTTCTGGATCTCGCTGGCGGCGCATCATGCCAACCAACCGGATATTGGTTTCGGAATAGAATCTAAATTACCGGTAAAATTTACTTTAAATACTGGTTATAAATTTTACATTAATAATTACTACCGCGATGCTTACTTATATGAGTTTAGTATAACTCCCACCATTACGTATACCCAACAACAATTTTTCAAAAAAACTGACCTTGGTTTATACTTTACGTATACACCTGTTACGTTAGGACTAATATACCGCGGGCTGCCTCTGAGCAGTAATTTTATGTATGACCAGTCAGTTGCTGTAATAACTGGCATTGTTTTAGAACCTTTTCGTTTAGCGTATAGTTATGATGTAGTTTTTACCGGGGCTGGCAGCCGTACCGGAGGAGCACACGAAATAGCAATATCTTTTGATAAAATCGATTTCGATAAAATTTTCAAAAGCCGGGCATCTAAGAAAAATTATAAACATATCGCTTGCCCCGCATTTTAAATAGTGTTATTATTGCATTAAATTCGGAAAATTAATATTTTTTAGGAGCCAACAACTTTTATGAATTTGTTTAAATTTTTAGGTTACGTGGCGGCTGGTGCCGTTATTCTTACTTCCTGTAACAGAAATGCGAAGCCTACGAGCACTAATCCGGGCGATATAAGCGCTAAAACCGGAATTGAGTACAACACCGATGAAGGTTTTCAGGTAGCCAGCTATGAGCCTCTCGCTGAGGGTCCGGGTTTGAAATTTATTGAAGGTGGCCGTACTACTTTGGGCTCCATGGAAGAAGACGTAGCAATGACTCGGGATAATATCGAGCGTACCGTAACGGTTGCGTCGTTTTTTATGGATGAAACAGAAGTGGCTAACATTCACTGGTTAGAATATTTATCTCATATCAAAAAAGATTCAGCCGAAGAAGTTTATACCAAAGCTTTACCCGATACTACCGTTTGGGCAAAGGAATTATCTTTCAACGATCCTTACGAACAATATTACCTGCGTTATCCTGGTTTCCGTTTTTATCCGGTTGTGGGCGTAAGCTGGGAACAAGCCAATGATTACTGCTTATGGCGTACTGCTAAAGTTAACGAGAACATGGCCCGGAATGGTGGCAACACTGGAGGTGGCGGTTTTAAATTATTTGGTAAAAAGAAAAAAGGTGCTGCCGCTGAAGCTCCTGCTGAAGGTGGCTCTTTATCTATTGAATCTGGTTTAGTATTACCGAACTACCGCTTGCCCACTGAGGCCGAATGGGAGTATGCAGCGCAAGCTATGATTGGTACCCAACTAGACCAGGACGAAAACCAAACGAACAAACGTATTTACCCTTGGGATGGTCATCAAATGCGTAACCCGTATGGCAAACACCAGGGCGAATTCTTAGCTAACTTTAAACGCGGCCGGGGTGACTATGCCGGTATTGCCGGTTCGCTAAATGATGGCGCTATGATTACCGAATGGGTATATGCTTATCCAGCTAACGACTTTGGTTTATATAATATGGCCGGTAACGTAAACGAATGGGTACAAGATGTGTACCGTCCACTTTCGTTTCAGGATGTGGAAGACTTAAACCCGGTACGTCGGGGTGGTGGAATTAGTGACCCTGCAACTAATTACGATGCAGCTGGTTTCCAATCTTTAATTACCGATGAAGTCCGGGTGTATAAAGGTGGATCCTGGAAAGACGTAGCTTATTGGTTATCACCGGGTACCCGCCGGTTTATGGCTCAGGATTCTGCTACTTCTACCATTGGTTTCCGTTGCGCCATGATTAACACTGGTTCCAATAAATAATTAAAATATAATTTTATAGAAAAGGCTCGCCAATCAGCGGGCCTTTTTTTGTTGACTTATATTAAGCGGCAGCAATCGCTGCTACACTTACAGCTGCTGCTTTTGCATCTAATAGCACTAAAGCACAAGCCTCCAGGGTAGCACCGGTTGTCATAACATCGTCTACCAACAAAATGCGTTGGTTTTTCACCATTTCTGGTTGAATTACCGAAAACAATTGCCCTACGTTTTGCCACCGTTCCAGGCGTGTTTTCTTTGTTTGGGTACTTGTATCGGCTAAACGTTCCAGTACATTTGGTTGCCAATGGGTATCTAAAACTTGCGCTAGTCCTTTAGCAAAAGAATCCGATTGGTTATAACCCCGTTTTCGTAATTTCTTCTTATGCAAGGGTACCGGAACAATCAAATCGAATTGTTCCTGATATTGGTATTCTTTTAAATCGGCGCCGTACCAATTGCCTAATATTTCACCTACCTCTTCGTGGCCATTGTATTTAAGCGCGTGTAGTAGCTGTTGTACCCGGCCAGAGCGGGTAAAAGTTAAATAAGCCAAAGCATGCTTAACGGGTACTTTGTTGTAAAAACGACTTAATAATTCGCTTTTCGCTCCAGTTAAAAGATGACTATTCGTATAAGGTAAATTCACCCGGCAATCGGTACAAATAGTTGTTTCGCCGCGGGCCAGTAGTTCATGGCATGCCAGACAGTCTTCCGGAAACAATAATGAAATAAAATCAGCAACTAAATTGTTAAGAGGGGTGAGCATACCTTAGAGATAAATGCTAAATTTTGTAATTTTATAAACCTGAACTTTAGGATAACAAGGGTTTTAACCAGAACCAAAAATCAATTTACCAGATAGATAATGAATAAAGTACAAGAATTTAATGATTACCGTTCGCGGATGAACGAAAAAATAATGGCGGCGGATAATAAAGTTATTAAACGCTTTTTTAACCTCGATACGAACGCCTACCAGGAAGGAGCTTTGGATGTAAAAACCAAAGAAATGCTGGGTTTAGCTTGTTCTATGGTATTGCGCTGCGACGATTGCGTGAAATACCACTTGGGCAAATGCCAGGAATGTGGCGTTACCGACGAAGAGATTTACGAAGTATTTGCTATTGCTAACTTAATTGGCGGTTCTATTGTTATTCCGCACTTCAGGCGGGCAGTAGAGTACTGGGAAGAATTAAAACTTAGCTAAATGACAACAAGGCGAATTGATTACAATGCCGATTTTGAAAACCGATGGCTGGAACTATTGCGGAAATTGCGGGAGAAATTCGGTAAAACGCTTCATTTAAATGGTATTTTGTTTTTAATCGGCATTCAGGAACTAGGGCAGGGCATCCGCGATTTTACCAAAGAACAAAAACAAGATTTAATGCATATAGCTACCTGTAAGTTGTTTAGCTTATCGGGTTATTACGAATTTACCTACCGCGATGAAGACGGCTGGCCGCATTACCGGGCGGTAAAAACTATTCCGGCGGCTAATTTAAAAGAACAGGAACGTATGCTTAAGTGGCATATTTTAGAATACTTTGACCAAGAAGATTAAATGAAAATTATTAGTTACAACGTTAATGGTATCCGCTCGGCGGTAAGTAAAGGTTTTATAGATTGGTTACAGGCAGCCGATCCGGATGTTATTTGTTTGCAGGAAATTAAATGCGACGAAGAAAAGTTTGACCGGCAGCTTTTCGAAAGTTTGGGTTACCACGTGTACATCCATCCGGCGGTAAAGAAAGGCTATAGCGGCGTAGGAATTTTTTCGAAAAAAGAGCCTACAAGTGTAACTGTGGGTTGCAACAACTCGCTTTATGATTCAGAAGGGCGAGTACTACGAGCTGATTTTGGAGATTGTTCGGTAGTAAATGTGTACATGCCTTCCGGTTCCAGTGGCGACACTCGACAAGATTTTAAGATGCAATGGTTAAATTTTTTTCTACAGTACATTAATCAAGTACGGGCGCAACTACCCAACTTGGTTATCTGCGGCGATTACAATATCTGCCACCAATCGGTAGATATTCATAATCCAAAGTCAAACGCCAACAGTTCGGGTTTTTTACCGGAAGAACGAGAATGGTTTTCGCATTTTTTAGGTCATGGCTATGTCGATTCATTTCGGTACTTTAATCAGGAACCACATAACTATACGTGGTGGAGTTACCGGGCCGGAGCTCGTGGCAAAAATTTAGGTTGGCGGATTGATTATGCCATTGTAACAGAATCGCTAACGGATCGTTTACGCCGGGCAGCAATACTAACCGAAGCCAAACATTCTGACCATTGCCCGGTTCTACTGGAATTAGCCCCAGAAATTGCTTAATTGGATTATATCGTATTTTCCGGCTTTATCGTTTTAATTTAAGCTAAGTAAGAGTTTTAGTAAATACTCTGTTCATTTAGATATCCGCTTCCACCTTAATTTGCAAAAATTATCTATATATTTATTTGAAATACAGCTATTTATATATAATCGTTTAATGCTTTGTTTTAGATTATGAATCAGTATGTAACCATGGATGCAGTCTTGCAGCATTTGCAGGCTTTCAAGAAGAAGTTTTACCTTAATTTGCTTATAAAAGGAAGCATTTTTTCAGCGGCATTACTTTTAACTTTTTTCCTGATTTATAATCTGCTCGAATACTTTTTTTACTTCCCGTACTACGTTCGGGCATTTTTGTTTTTTTCTTTTCTGGGGATAGTCGTTTATGCCTTTTTGCGCTGGATTTTTGCGCCGCTTAGCGCTTTTGCTAATTTTAGAAAATTACTCTCCGACGAACAAGCGGCGCAAAAAGTAGGAAGTTATTACCCCGAAATTAAAGACAAGCTGCTAAACACTATTCAGCTAAAAGACCTTAGCAAAACCAACGATTTAATTGCTGCCAGTATTGAACAAAAGAGTCATCAACTAGCAGGCTTTAAGTTCGATGAAAGTGTAAAACTACAGGAAAACCGCCCTTTACTTAAGTATGTATTTATACCGGTAGGATTAATGCTGCTTGTTACTTTAATTTACCCTAATCTGTTTGTAAAAGGAACGGAGCGTATTATTAACTATAAAAAGTATTACGCGCCGGAAGCACCTTTTGAGTTTATAGTACAAAACAAAAAGCTGGAAGCATTTCGCAACGAGGATTTTCAATTGGAGGTAAAACTGGAAGGTAAAACAATTCCGAATGAGTTAAAGATTGTGTACAACGGCCGGGAACAAAATTTAATACCTACTAAAAACAATACCTATACTTATACCTTTCAGAAATTGCAAAAACCAGTGGCTTTTCAATTAGCTGGTTCTGGATTTTATTCTAACGAATATACCCTTCATGTTTTGGCACGGCCTAATCTTAAAGATTTTGATGTAAAAATTGAATATCCTAAATACCTACAGAAAAAAGCAGAAGTAATTAATAATACAGGTAATCTTACTGTACCCGAAGGAAGCATAGTAACCTGGAATTTCGCCACCCTGGCAACCGAACAATTAAAGCTAGCATTTACTAATCCTAGCTCCGTGTTAGCTGCTACGCCCGAGGAAGACAACTTTACGGTTAGTAAAAAAATAAGTACTACTCAGGAGTACGAAGTCCGTTTAAAAAACCAATACAGCGATAATAAAGATAAAATGACTTTCCTGGTTACGGCCATTCCAGATCGGGCTCCGGAAATAACCATTGAAAGCTTCCAGGATTCTGTTGGTTTTGATAATCTGGTTTTAGGAGGTACCGTTTCTGATGATTACGGATTGTCTCGGTTAAACATTCATTACCGGGTAATTACGGGCAATAATCCGCAGCCGGGTAATTTCAAAACCATCCCTTTACGGTTAGAACCCCAACAAATCAGTCAATCGTACTACCACCCGTGGAATATAGCAAATCTGAAGTTAAGTCCTGGTCAGCAGTTAGAATATTTTGTTCAGGTTTGGGATAACGATGGTATTAGAGGACCTAAAAGCGCTCGTACCCGGGTTCTATCTCTAAAAATTCCATCTCGCAATGAGTTAAATAACGAGATTGCTTCGAATGCCAAATCTATGCAAAATCAAATGAGCAAATCGGTACAGAAGGCGCAAAAGTTAAAGGAACAGATTTCGCAATCCGAAGAAAAACTTAAAACGAAAAAAGAACTTAACTGGCAGGATAAAAAACAAATTGAAGATTTGCTTGAGAAAAAGAAGCAACTCGAACGCGACATTGCCACCATGCGGGAATCATTTGAGCAGCTTAATCAAAAGCAGGATAAGGTTGATGAAAAAAGCATGGAGCTAGCAGAAAAAACCAAGCAATTACAGAAGCTTATGGAAGATCTGCTGGACGAGGAAACAAAGAAGTTATACGAGGAACTCGAAAAACTCTTGCAACAGCAAATGCCAAACGAACGCGAATTGCAAAAGTTGCTGGATAAAATGGATCAGAAAGAAAATAATCTGGAGAAAGAATTAGAGCGGGCTTTAGAATTATTTAAGCAATTACAATTCGAACAAAAACTAGAAAGTGCTACAGATAAATTAAAAGAACTATCGGAACAACAAGAAAAACTAGCCGAAAAAACCGAGCAAAAACAAGCACCTAATCAGGAACTGAAGCAAGATCAAAATGAGCTACAGCAACAATTTGAGGATGTTAAAAAAGAACTGGATGAACTGGAAAAACTAAACCAGGAACTGGAAGATAAGAACCAAATGGAGAACACCCAGCAGGAAGAAAACCAGATCGATCAGGAGATGCAGAACAGCCAGGAATCTTTAGATAAGAAACAAAATAAAAAAGCAGCGCAATCGCAGAAAAATGCGGCCGAGCAGATGCAAAAAATGGCTCAGCAAATGCAACAAGAAGCCGAGAGTAACAGCATGGAGGAAGCTCGACAAAACCTGGATCATTTGCGTGATATTTTAAATAATCTGATTAAACTTTCCTTCGACCAAGAGGAGCTTATGAAATCATTCAGGAGCGTAAGCCAGAGCGATCCACGATTTATAAGTTTAGGTCAGGAACAACTTAAGTTAAAAGATGATGCTAAAATTATAGAAGATAGCTTATATTCGCTCGCCAAAAAGGTTTTTCAAATTCAGTCTTTTGTTACCCGGGAAGTTGGGGCCATGAACAATAATATTACCGAAAGCTTAAATCAGATTAAAGATCGCAATGTGGGTAAAGCTACTATGCACCAGCAACTGACTATGACTTCAGTAAATAATCTGGCTTTAATGTTAAACGATGCTTTAAAACAAATGCAGCAACAGATGGCCATGGCTGCCCAAATGCAAGGTAAAGGCAAGCCTAAACCCGGTGGCAAACCTAAACCCGGATCCGGCGAAATGGGTAAAATGCAGCAGATGCTCAATCAGAAAATGGAAGAACTGAAAAAAAGCAATTTATCTGGTAAAGCTCTTTCAGAAGAATTAGCCAAATTAGCGGCCGAACAGCAACGTTTACGCAATGCCTTAAAAGAACTAGAAAAACAAGGCGGTAAAGAAGGCAAGGGCACAAAAGAGGAGGGAAGTGAAGGTAACGGTGGTAAACTAGATAAATTAAATAAAATGATGGAACAATCCGAAACCGATCTCGTTAATAAACGACTTACGGAGCAAACCATTATGCGCCAACGCGAAATATTAACTCGTTTACTGGAAGCTGAGAAATCTGCCAGGGAACGAGAATTAGATAATAAACGGGAAGCACAATCTAGTAAGGAGTTGGCCCGAGCGGTACCACCATCGTTTGAAAAGTATATTAAAAATAAGGAGAAACAAACAGAATTGCTGAAAACTATCTCTCCTGCTTTTACGCCTTATTACAAAAAAGAGGTAAATGAATATTTTCAGAAAATAGGAAAATAACTTTGCATAAATTAGCGCTATCAAATAACTATTATGAATCAAATTAAAATTCAGATTCCTTCTCTCATTGAAAACATTCGCGTTGTAGAAAGTTTTATAGACAACTCGAAAGAAAAATTCCATATTGAAGATGACATTTACGGCAATATAATGGTAGCCGTTACGGAGTCTGTAAATAACGCTATTCGCCATGGTAATAAGTTTGATAAAGATAAAAACGTATACCTTTCTCTTTTTGTAGAGCCGGATTTGTTGAGGTTTGAAGTACAAGACGAAGGAAACGGTTTTGACGCTGATGCTTTAACGGATCCTACTGCCCCCGAGAATCTAGAAAACCCAGGTGGCAGAGGAATTTTCTTAATGCGCCATTTATGCGATGAAGTTAAATTTACAAACGATGGACGTAATGTTCAATTGACATTTTACATTAATAATGCCTGATATACCCATAGAATTTATATCCGAAGAAGTAGAATTTACTTTAAAGGATGTGGATAAAGTAAAAAACTGGATTGCTCAAGTTATTGCAGAACATCAACTTATAATAGATAACATAACTTATATCTTTTGTTCAGACGAATACCTGTATAACATAAACCAGACTTATCTTAACCACGATACTTATACCGATATAATAACTTTTGATAATTCGGATGAGGAAGACACAATAGAGAGCGACATATTTATAAGCATTGATCGGGTAAAAGAAAATGCTTCTCAATTAAACATACCATTTCAAGATGAACTACACCGTGTAATCATACACGGTGTTTTGCATTTAATTGGGTACGACGATAAAGATGAAAGCAGTAAAGCCATAATGCGTCAAAAAGAAAACGACTACTTATCTTTACGGGATTTTAGTTAGAACGGAATTTATTAAGGAAGATTGAGTGTTTCACGTGAAACACATTTAAGTAAATACAATAATGTACACCGAAAATTACGATGTAATTGTAGTAGGAGCCGGTCACGCAGGATGCGAAGCTGCTGCGGCTGCCGCCCGTATGGGTTCGAAAGTTTTGTTAGTAACTATGAACATGAACACTATTGCACAAATGTCATGTAATCCGGCAATGGGTGGAGTAGCAAAAGGTCAAATAGTTAGAGAAATTGACGCCTTAGGTGGCCAAAGCGGAATTGTTACAGATAAAACTATGATCCAATTCCGGATGCTAAATTTATCGAAAGGACCAGCCATGTGGAGCCCCCGTGCACAAAGTGACCGCATGCGCTTCGCTGAAGAATGGCGTTTAAACTTAGAACAAACAGCTAACATCGATTTCTGGCAAGAAATGGCCTCAGCTATATTAGTAAATAATGGCAGAGTTGCAGGAATACAGACAGCTTTAGGAATTGAATTTAAATCAAATGCTGTAATACTAACAAATGGGACCTTCTTAAATGGTATCATCCACATTGGAGAAAAACAATTTGGTGGAGGAAGGGCAGCAGAAAGGGCAGCTACCGGAATAACAGAACAATTAATTAATCTCGGCTTTGAAGCGGGAAGAATGAAAACAGGTACGCCGCCTAGAGTCGATGGAAGATCGTTGGATTACTCCAGAATGGAAGAACAAAAAGGAGACGAAAACCCGTCTAAATTTTCCTATACGGATACTAAGCCATTGCAAGACCAACGTAGTTGTTATATAACTTACACCAGTACTAAAACCCATGAAATCCTAAAAACTGGCTTTGAAAAATCACCCATGTTTCAGGGAAGGATACAAGGTTTAGGCCCCCGCTATTGCCCTTCGATTGAAGATAAAATAAATCGGTTTGCGGATAAAGACCGTCATCAGATTTTCGTAGAGCCGGAAGGATGGAGTACCGTGGAAATTTACGTAAATGGTTTTTCGAGTTCTTTACCCGAAGACGTTCAGTTTAAAGCTTTACGCTCGATAGCCGGGTTTGAAAATGCTAAAATGTTCCGCCCCGGTTATGCAATAGAATACGACTATTTTCCACCAACTCAATTGAAGCTAACTTTAGAAACAAAGTTAATAGAGAACTTATATTTTGCCGGCCAGATTAATGGTACTACTGGTTACGAAGAAGCGGCTTGTCAAGGATTAATGGCTGGTATAAATGCGCACAATAAAATCCATGAAAAAGAACACTTTATCTTAAAGCGTTCAGAAGCATATATAGGTGTATTAATTGATGATTTAGTAAATAAAGGTACTGAAGAACCGTACCGAATGTTTACTTCGCGTGCGGAACATCGCATCTTATTACGCCAGGACAATGCCGATATCCGATTAACTAAAAAAGGGTACGATTTAGGGTTAGCAGACGAACAGCGCTTAGTTAAAGTAAATCGGAAAATTTCTGAAACAAAGGATATTATAGATTACTTAAATAATAAATCAATTGAACCAAGCGAGATTAATGCTATTCTACAGGATCTAAATTCAGCGCCAATTTCGGAAAAAGTAAAAGCTGGTAATTTAATTAAACGGCCCAACGTAGATATACGCCACATTGCAGCAGCTTTGCCAGCAGTAGGTACTTATTTAAACAAATACTTACCCGAAAGCATAGAACAAGCATCAATCGCTGTTAAATATGCTAGTTACATTGATAAGGAAAATGTAATGGCTAACAGAATAGAAGAGTTGGAAAATTACATAATCAAAGAAAGATTGGATTACAAGAATATGCCCGCTCTATCGAAAGAAGCCCGTGAAAAACTACTCAAAATAAATCCTGAAACAATAGGTCAGGCTTCACGCATTAGTGGTGTTTCGCCAGCAGACATTTCGGTATTAATGGTGTATTTAGGCAAATAAATGAATTACGAACGATTAAATCGTTGCCCCATTTGCAACAAAGACCTTTTAAAAAATTTCTTAATTGTAAAAGATAACTCTGTTTCGAAAGAAAGCTTTGTTATTGTACAATGCGAAAATTGTGGCTTTAAATTTACTAACCCCCGACCGGATGAAAATAGTATAGGGAAATATTATCAATCAGCAGAATATATTTCTCATACGAATAAGGCTACTGGTATTACCAATAAGGCTTATAAGTTAGTTCGAACTTATACGATAAAGCAAAAGGTTGATTTAATAAATCGGTTCGCTCCTAAATATACCTTACTTGACTATGGCTGCGGCACCGGAAATTTCCTGGAGGCTAGTAAGAAAGACGGGTGGTCAGTACAAGGTTATGAACCCAGCAGTGTAGCTCGCACGCAAGCGGAAGGATTATTACAGCAAACATTAGCAGCAGATGTAAGTGCCTTAGAACACATAGAAAACGAAAGTTTTCAAGTTATAACTTTATGGCACGTACTCGAACATATCCACACTTTAAACGAAACTTTTAAAAAGCTTACTCAATTAACAAAGATTGGCGGCAACATTATTGTAGCAGTTCCTAATGCTGACTCTCATGACGCCCAGGTTTATAAAGAGAACTGGGCTGCCTACGATGTTCCCCGACATTTATACCATTTTAATCAAGCTACAATGAAGCGTTTTTTTAAAAAGCACAAGCTTGAACTTTTAGAAATAATTCCGATGAAATTTGATGCTTATTATGTAAGTATGCTAAGCGAAAAATATCTTACTGGAAATAATGAATACATAAAATCTGTCTTAAATGGTTTTAAATCGAATAATTATGCCAGTAAAAATGCTAACGATTATTCCAGTTTAATATATGTGGGTAAAAAGAACTAATAGCATTATTTATTCTATAATAAAGCATTTACTATTAATAACTTATAAATTTAATAAGTAGTAACCATTAGTAAATTATCCACATACAAGATATAAAAAGATTCTATTAATAATAAACTAATCCAACTACATCATTTCTGTTGCTGATCAAGCAAGAACTCAAAGAATGCATACATTAAAAAAAATTTTACCATCATTCTTTTTATTATTTCTAACAAGTTGTGCCAGCATAAGCCCGCCGGAAGGAGGGGAGAAGGACATTAAAAGTCCGGAGTTAATAAGTAGTACCCCGGCCAATCAAGCACTTAACGTAAAAGGTAAAACCATTATCTTAAAATTTAACGAAGAGGTGCGCACAAAAGACTTTAACCGACAACTTATTATTTCTCCAAACGCTGAAAATACTATAAACACCCAAGTAGACAGGGAAGAAGTTAAATTAAGTTTTGAAAAGGATTTTGAACAGAATACTACTTACTTTTTAAATTTTAGAGAAGGTATAGAAGATATTACAGAAGGTAATAAACCTAAGAACTTGAGCTTAACCTTTAGTACCGGAGCTTTCTTAGATTCAGGTAGGGTACAAGGAATTGTAACTGATATATTAACTGGCGAGCCGGCTAAAGATATCAATGTAATTTTATATGCAGCTAATGATACCGCCACCATCCGCAATGCCAAGCCATATTATTTAACCAAGACCGGAGAAGATGGTAGCTATTTATTACAGAATATAAAGTATGCTACGTATTTGCTCTATGCCCATCAGGATAAAAACAACGATAATATTTATAATGACGAAAAAGAGAAAATTGGGTATTTAGCTAACCCAATAGAAATAACGGCACAAACGCCTGCTCAAGACTTACAAATCATTCGGATAGATACCAAGGCTCCTTATATAACATCTAAACAACCTTACTTAGACGAATACCACCTTAATTACAACGAAGGAATTACCTCTGTAAAAATTACTGGTGGTAATCCAAATGATGTTGCTACGCTTATAAGTGAAAACACTAAAACGGTGAGGCTATTTCCAAGTACTAATCAAATAAAAGGTAAGTATTTTATTACGGCTCTAGACTCAGCTGATAATGCAAAAATAGATACCGTTGATTTAGCTTTTACCGGAAAAAAGGCAAAACGCAATTTATCTTTTCAGGTAATTAATCCTAGCACAAAAGTAAAACCCAATGAAACAATACAATTTAAATTTGATGCTCCCTTGCAACTAAAAGAAGGGCCGCTGCTTACATTAGTTGAAGACTCGGCTGCTGCTAAACGACCTTTAAACTATCCTCAGGATATTAAATTGAATGACAGCCGTAATATTATAAGCTTCAACTTAAATACAAAAGCAAAAAATACGGTCGAGATACTAGCTGATACTACAGTAATATTACCTATTTCAGGGGATAGATTTAAAAACCAAGCAACAAAACTCACGATCACCGATAAAGATCAAGGTGGTAGTATAGATTTAAAAATTAAAACTTCTTATAAAAAGTATTTTTTGGAGCTATTAGATAAAGATTATAAAGTTGTTAAAACTTACGATTCACCCAAAAATCTGTTGATAGAAGAACTACAACCAAATACTTATCGTATTCGCGTAAAGATTGATGAGGATGAAAATGGCGAATGGCGTGGAGGTAACAAAGATCTAAAAACAATACCAGAAAAGGTATTCAATTATTTGAAACCAATTGAGGTACGAGTAAATTGGTCGCAAGATGTACCAATAGAGTTTTAGTAATTATTACTAAAAACGGAGAAGGCCAGATATACATCTGGCCTTTTTTATTAACTTATAACTTGTGGAAAAGATATTAGCAACATGTGATTAATCTACTCTTAAAATTCTGGATCAGGCTTGAGCCAAGAATTAAAACTTAGAAAGTGGAAAATACACTATTAAGTCGGTACTTAAATTTACCTTATTCACTTGTTAAAAAGTACAAACTTTTAGTTAGTAAAAGAAAGTGGAAATGTGGAAACAATAATATTATAATTGATAATCAATAAATTATTTTAAAAATATTAGTTAATAACTAGCTATGGCAAGTGGAATAAAGAGCAAAGCTGTGTAAAAAGTAGAATAAATATTTTTATCCACTTATTAACAGGTATAACAACGAAGATTTAAATATTTAAGAAAGAATTTTAATTTTAATATTAGTTAATTAAAAATGTGGAAAAAGGGAAAAGTTTTAAAATATAGCTTCATTTAAAAATTTCTCGTAAGAGAAAACAAAAATTATTATATGGCTTTTGATTATACCATAGCTTTTAAAACAACTGATTTTCGGAAGAATCCGGAATTGTATCGGGTTGGAAAAGGTGAGCAAGGTGTATTGTTAATAGAGCCGTATAAATCTGAAATCCTTCCTTACTGGCGCTTCAAAACTCCTGACATAGCACTGCAATCTTCAGAAAAAATTTATTCTCTGTTTTTGGATTACTTAGAAAGGAATGAGTTTGTAGGCGCAGATATGGCTCGAAAATTTTTACAAATGGGATTTACGCGATCCAGGCGATATGCTAACCATAAATCCGGTCGGAAGTTTAAGCAAAATCCCCAGAATGAAGTGGATAAAGAGTCAGAGAAAATTGCCCGGCAGAAATATTTGTTACCTATAGAACAGGATAGTGTAAAAGCTGCTTCTGCAGAAATATTTAAAGAAAAGTGGATGCTGGCCAAAAACAATGAGAAATATCTAACTCTTATGGCTGAACATAAACAGAAATATGGTTTATAAGATTAAGTATTAATAAAAATTTCACATAATATATTTGCTAAATAAACCTACTAATAACGGAATTATGAAAGAAAATGAAATAGAATTGGGTAATGGAATAAGTAACATTTACTTTGGCTTTACCATGGACCAGGTGAAAGATATAATGGGTGAGCCGGAAGAAATTGAAGAATCAGACGAAGATGATGAGTTTGAACATAAAGCTTTTAACTACTGGGAGAAAGGATATTCTTTTTTCTTCGACCGCGAAGATGATTATCGATTAAGTTGCATTCAGACCGAAAATGAAGATGTACGGCTATTTAACACAAACGTATTTCAAAAATCTACTAAAGAAATAGAAGAATTGCTGCAGCAAAAAGGTTTAACTAATTACGAAACCGAAAAACTTGAAACTGGTGAAGTTAGATGGTCTTTTGAACAAGAAATGCTGGACTTGTACTTTGAAAACGATAGATTAATCGCCATTAATTTTGGAGTGTTTATAAATGATGATTTAGAGGTACAGTGGCCATCAGAAAATCAGGTATAATAATCAATATAAAAAAGCATTAAGCATAAAAAAAGCCGTTATCCACATAACGGCTTTTTTTATGCTTATATGAATTAACATTAAATAGCCCAGCGGAATATTAGAAAAAGTGTTCCAGCCAAAAACATAGATACGGGTAAGGTTAATACCCAAGCCAAAGCAATATTGCGGATGGTGCCCGGATTAAGGTTCCGAATACCTTTATTAGCCACCATACTACCTGCAATACCTGATGAAAGAATATGGGTAGTACTTACCGGTAGTTTAAAAATGAATGTGGAAAAGCCAATAACACTCGCAGCCATTAATTCAGCCGAAGCTCCCTGGGCATAGGTTAAATGTTCTTTGCCGATCTTTTCGCCAATTGTTTTAACAATTCGTTTCCAGCCAATCATGGTTCCGCAACCTAACGACATGGCAATCATTAAAATTACCCAATCTGGCGCATAATCAGTAAAGGACCTAAGGGTACTGATATTTTCTTTTAAAATATTGCGGTCGGTTTGGCTAAGGGCAATTCCAGGGCTGGTCAATATCTTTTCTGAACCTTTCGCCAATAATAAAATATCCCGGCGAATTAAAAAACGGCTTTTCTTAGGTAAATCATTGATTGTTTTAACTGATGCAAAAAGACGATGCAAATCAATAGCCTCATCTTTCATTTCAGCTACTACCTCCGTATCTACTTTCGATAGAACTGCGGTATCTATTCGGTTAATCGTTTGTTCTACCTGCGCCAGCGAAGCTTGCATCACTAACGGGTTTTTGCTGTTATCAAGGGCAAAGAAAGAAGGAACAATTCCAATTAATATTAACATTACTAAACCTACGCCTTTTTGCCCATCGTTGGACCCGTGGAAAAAAGATACCAGAGTACAAGTTAAAATCAAAATTAATCGGATCCAAAGGGGTGGTGGTTTCCGCTTATGCGGCTGCCGGAAAATAGCTTTGTTTTTAACGAACCGTTTTAAAATAAACATTAAAAAGACTGTTAAAGTAAAGCCTAAAAATGGGGATACAATCAGGGACGCACCTGTTTTTACGGCTTCATCCCAGTTTACTGCAGCACCGGAGGAATTATCGGGTAACAAGGAAAAAGCTACGCCTACGCCCAAAATAGAACCAATTAAGGTATGTGAGCTAGATGATGGTAAACCATAATACCAGGTTCCTAAATTCCAGAGGATAGCGCTTAAAAGTAAAGCTCCAATCATTGCAATACCATGATAAACATTCTGGTCAATGAGCGCTTCTACGGGTAGCAAGTAAACAATTCCCATAGCTACGCCAATGCCGCCGGCAAATACCCCAATAAAGTTCCAGAAAGCGGACCAGACTACAGCTACCCAGGGCCGGAGCGTATTGGTATAAATAACAGTTGCAACGGCGTTGGCAGTATCATGAAAACCATTAACGAATTCAAAAGCGCAAGCCGCTAGCAAACAAAGAAAAAGGAGGAGCAGAAGGTGAGTTTCTAATCCGAACATACAGGTTGGTTGAGGTTGGATAAAATTGTCCGCAAAATTAAAGTAATTTGCCGCGGCTATTGTTAAGGAATTGTTAAATCAAGCTAAGTAAGTACGAACTTTACAAATATTCCATCACAAATTTTAAAATATTTAAACTAAAACGACGCATATAAATAAGATTCATTCAATTCCTATAATTTTTCTTTGGTTTATCTACATTTGGCTCCGTTCTAAATTTCTATATTTGCGGTTATGGCAACACAATCAGAAAAATCTTCTTTAGAAAGCACACAATTAAAAGATATTATTTCGCACGCCAAAGAATACGGCTTTGTTTTTCCGAGCAGCGAGATTTACGATGGGCTACAAGCCGTTTACGATTACGGACAAAATGGGGTAGAATTAAAAAACAATATTAAAAATGTTTGGTGGAAGTGCATGACCCAACTCAATCAAAATGTAGTGGGCATTGATGCTGCCATTTTTATGCACCCGGATACCTGGAAAGCCTCGGGCCACGTAGATTCTTTCAACGATCCTATGATCGATAACAAAGATTCGAAGAAGCGTTACCGGGCCGATGTGTTGATAGAAGACCGGGCAGCGCAGTACGAAAAAGAAGGACAGCCGGAAAAAGCAAAAGAACTGGTACAACAGATGGCTCGCCTGCTTGAAGCCGAAGATTTGAGCGGCGTACAACAACTAATTATAGCGGAGAAAATCACGTGCCCCGTTTCCGGAACTGCCAACTGGACCGAAGTACGCCAATTTAATTTAATGTTTTCGACGCAAACCGGATCGGTAGCCGATGAATCTACTACTATTTACCTGCGGCCCGAAACAGCGCAAGGTATTTTTGTAAATTTCTTAAATGTGCAAAAAACCGGCCGCATGAAAATTCCGTTCGGGATTGCGCAAATTGGTAAAGCTTTCCGGAATGAGATTGTAGCCCGCCAGTTCACTTTTAGAATGCGGGAATTTGAGCAAATGGAAATGCAATTCTTTATTCGGCCTGGTACCGAGATGGAATGGTACGAGTATTGGAAAGCAGTACGAATTAAATGGCACCAAGCATTAGGCACACCCGCCGAAAAGTTACGTTTCCACGACCACGAAAAGTTAGCGCACTACGCGAATGCTGCAGTAGATGTGGAGTATGAATTCCCGTTTGGTTTTAAAGAAGTAGAAGGCATTCATTCCCGCACTGATTTTGATTTATCGCAACACCAAGCCTTGTCTAAGAAAAAGCAACAGTATTTTGATAATGATCTGAATGCGGAAGGCAAGCCTTACGGAAATTACGTGCCTTATGTGATTGAAACTTCGGCTGGTGCCGATCGCTTATTCTTAATGACTTTGTGCAATGCCTATACCGAAGAAGAAGTAACGGAAGGCGATAGCGTTAAAACCAGAACTTTTTTAAAATTACATCCTGTTTTAGCTCCGGTAAAAGCTGCTATTTTCCCGTTGGTTCGCAAAGACGGTTTACCTGAAAAAGCGCTGCAAATATTCGATGACTTGAAGTTTGATTTTAATATAATCTACGAAGAGCGGGATGCTATTGGTAAACGCTACACCCGACAGGATTTAATAGGTACGCCATTTTGCATTGCCGTGGATTATGAAACTTTAGAAAATGATACAGTTACCGTTAGGGACCGGAATTCGCGGGAACAAAAACGGATGCCAATCAGTGAATTAAAAAATTACATTGGTGAGGCAGTAAGTTTAAAACGTATTTTTGAAAAACTGTAAAACAGCACCGAACTAAATTTTATTTTATTCATATAAAACAAAAAACCAAGCCTTTACGGTTTGGTTTTTTGTTTTGAAGAGAAACACAATCAACAATAAAGATTCTTTAAACGGACTTTAATATCAACCAATTTCCACAATTCCTAAGATTAAAGCCAAGGCGGCAGCAACTACTGCAATACCCAGCACCACACCCAATACGGGCCCGATAATTGGCAAAGAAAGTAAAGCTATTAACAATAAAGCAGCTCCCACAATAATAAGAACTTTAGCTTCGGTGGATAAGTTTGTTTGCGGCTTGTCAAAAGAAACTACTACTTTGTCGCCGTCTTTTTCAGTTCTTACCGAATTTTTAAGGCCTTCTACCTCGTTGCGCAGTTCATCTACTTTCTTCTCGTTGGTTTTAATAGTAACCCGTTCCCGCTTTTTAGTAGTATCTAGCACGGCTTCTAAGCGTTTTTTTAATTTTTTTAATTCTTTAGGGGTAAACTTCGGTATAACTACTTTTTGCGTAATTTCTTTTTCCTTGTTTGTTTCCGCAGCAATAGTTACTTCATTTTTCAACTGGGCACTTAAATCGGTGTTTGGTATATCAGGGGTACCATGTGCCGTTATCGTATTATTCTTCGGTTGATTGGTTTTATAAGGATCGTTGAAAGAACCGGTACCTTTTGCGAAAAAGTAAGGTTGAGAAGTAGAGCAACTGCTAAAAGCTAGAGCTATTACCAAAAAACATAGATTTATTAGTAAGCCAGAAAAAGATTTTGATTTCATAGTTGTAAGTAAATTAATAAGTGGGTGCAAAAGTAACAGTTTCTGGATGCCCAAGAGAAGCAAAATGCATAAGTGAAACGGAAGAGTAGCTTAATTTTATTTGTCTGACTACAAAAAAATTAAAAAAGTCTCCTAAAAGTGAGCTGGGTAATAGCTACTTATTGTTGAAAAAATATGTTAACTCAGGTGATATTCCAGATAATAATATCTTCAGCAGTAATTCCTTACATGTTTCTTTATTATTTATAAGCAAGAATTATCAACTGATTAAAGTTCTTCCAATTAGATCAGGTTTATTGGGGAATGTTCGAGTTAATTGCAGGTTATATTTTTTAGATTATGTAGGTAAAGCTTATTTATACAGATTAAGTTGGTTTTACTACACTTATTATCAGTATAATTTGCACATCTTCGGTTTTGTTGTTTGGCTTTCTTATTTTTGTCAGCGTAAAGCTAAAAACGAAAAATGTCCGGATTACATCCTGTTTTTATTCTGGCCTTTATAGCTTTACAAAACTAATTTGATTCTACTGCCTTTAATCAGCCATAGAGAAAATGAAGAATTACCCACGAGTAGAGCAGAATGATTTTTTAATCAAAGTAAAAAAAATCGATCTAACATTTTAGAACCAAAACAGAAGTAGATTTAAAGTTTAATATAGCAGTGAAGTATAGCGAGTACAAGAACCTGGATTACGCCAAATTAGCCGAAGAAGTGCTAACCCGGTGGAATCAAAACAAGATATTTGAAAAATCGGTAGAGACGCGGGCAGGTAAAACGCCCTTTGTTTTCTATGAAGGACCACCTTCTGCCAATGGTGCCCCCGGTATTCACCACGTCATGGCCCGGGCTGTAAAAGATATTTTTTGCCGATACAAAACTTTAAAAGGATTTCAGGTTAACCGTAAAGGTGGCTGGGATACGCATGGTTTGCCTATCGAGCTTCAGGTAGAAAAAGAATTGGGCATTACTAAAGAAGATATTGGTAAGAAAATTTCCATCGAGGATTATAATACCCGTTGCCGCGAAACTGTGATGCGCTACAAGAGCCAATGGGACGATCTTACCCAGAAAATGGGTTATTGGGTCGATCTGGATAATCCGTATATCACCTTTGAAAACGATTACATTGAATCTATCTGGGCGCTTCTGAAAAAGCTGTACCAAAAAGGCTTTTTGTATAAAGGCTATACCATTCAACCGTATTCGCCATCTGATGGTACTGGGCTAAGTTCGCACGAACTTAATCAGCCAGGCTGCTATAAAGAAGTAAAAGATACCTCCATTGTAGCCCAGTTTAAAGTAATAAAAGATTCTAAATCGGAATTTCTTTTCACGGAACCTAAAGGTGATGTCTATATACTGGCCTGGACTACTACCCCCTGGACCTTACCCTCCAACACCGCTTTAGCTATTGGTGATAAAATAACTTATGTGCAGGTAAATACTTTTAATGCCTATACGCATAAACCGGTAAGTGTGGTTCTTGCCAAAGAACTGCTAGGAAAGTACTTCTCCGAAAAAAATAAAAATTTAAAAATTTCGGATTACAAGCCCGGCGATAAAGCTATTCCTTTTGAGATTGTGCAGGAATTTACGGGTAAGCAATTAGTGGGCATTCGGTATGAACAATTAATGCCTTACCTGCAACCATTCTACGATACCGATAAAGCTTTTCAGGTAGTTGCCGCCGACTTTGTTACCACTTCCGACGGTACCGGCGTGGTGCATACCTCACCCACTTTTGGTGCCGATGACTTTAGGATTGCTAAACAGCAAGGTATTCCGGCATTAACTATAAAAGATGAACTAGGTAATGAGTTGCCTACCGTGGATAGACGCGGAAAATTCATCGACGAAATTGGGGTAAAGTTGCTGGAAGGTGTTGAAAAGTACAAGATCAAAACCCACAAAGTACTTGGTATTGATGACTTTTACGTAAAAAATTACACCAACGAAGATGAAAGCCATCCGGATTTTAAAACCACGGATGTTATTATCTCCATCATCCTGAAAGAAGAAAATAAAGCCTTTAAGGTTGAAAAATACGAGCACACCTATCCACATTCCTGGCGAACAGATAAACCGGTTTTATATTATCCACTGGATGCCTGGTTTATTAAAACTACGGCGGTAAAAGATCGGTTAGTAGAGTTAAACAAAACCATCAACTGGAAACCAGAATCTACCGGATCAGGTCGTTTTGGTAATTGGCTCGAAAACCTGGTTGATTGGAATTTGTCGCGCTCGCGTTATTGGGGTACACCTTTACCCATCTGGCGTACCGAAGAAGGCGATGAAGAAATCTGCATTGGCTCCGTGGCAGAGTTACAAGCCGAGGTGGATAAAGCAGTTGTAGCTGGAGTAATGGAACAAACTGTGATTTCAGAAATGGATCTGCACCGGCCGTATGTGGATAACATAGTGCTGGCTAGTAAATCAGGTAAGCCCATGCGCCGCGAGCCCGACTTAATTGATGTTTGGTTTGATTCCGGGGCTATGCCGTATGCCCAATGGCATTACCCTTTCGAGAACCAAGAAACCTTTAAGCAAAACTTCCCGGCTGATTTTATTGCAGAAGGCGTAGACCAAACCCGTGGTTGGTTCTTTACCCTACACGCCATAGCGGTAATGCTGGAAGACAGCGTAGCATTTAAAAATGTAATGGCCAATGGTTTGGTACTCGATAAAAACGGCAATAAAATGAGCAAGCGCTTAGGCAATGCCGTTGATCCGTTCGCCACCATTAACACCTACGGTCCGGATGCGACTCGTTGGTACATGATTTCGAATGCGCCACCTTGGGATAATTTAAAATTTAATACCGATGGCATTGTGGAAGTACAACGCCGTTTCTTTGGGACACTCCAGAATACATATTCTTTCTTTGCCTTATATGCCAACCTGGATAACTTTTCTTACGCCGAAGCGGATGTACCTTTAGAAAACCGTACCGAAAGCGACCGGTGGATAATCTCGAAGTTAAATTCTTTAGTGGCCATAGTGGATGCGGCATACGCCGATTACGACCCTACTAAAGCTACCCGCGCCATCCAGGATTTTGTGAGCGATGATTTAAGTAACTGGTACGTGCGCCTAAACCGCAAGCGTTTCTGGAAAGGGGAATACAACGAAGATAAAATTGCCGCTTACCAAACGCTTTATACTTGCCTCGAAAAAGTAGCTTTATTGGCCGCCCCAGTAGCGCCTTTCTACATGGATCAGTTGTTCTTAGATTTAAACAAGGTTTCTGGTAAAAATCCGGTGGAGTCGGTGCATTTAGCCGATTATCCACAGGTATCTGAATCAGCGATTGATGCTGGCTTAGAAGAACGCATGCAGTTGGCGCAAACCGTATCGTCGCTGGTGCACTCACTCCGGAAAAAAGAAACTATTAAAGTTCGGCAGCCATTATCGCGTATTTTAATTCCGGTACTTAACGAAAAAACCAGGCAGCAAATACAAGCTGTAGCTGATTTGATTCTCTCGGAAGTTAACGTGAAAGTCATTGAATACATTGATGATACTTCCGGTATTTTGGTAAAGAAAATTAAGCCGAATTTTAAAAAATTAGGTCAGGTTTTTGGTCCCCGGTTAAAAGAAGTAGCCGCGGCTATCCAGAAAATGAACCAGGAAGACATTAGTAAACTGGAAAAAGAAAATGGTTTTGAAATTAAATTGGGCAACGATCCTGTAACTATAACACCCGAAGATGTGGAAATTTCTTCGGAAGACATTCCTGGTTGGCTCGTAGCTTCTGAAGGTAAATTAACAGTGGCTTTAGATATTACCTTAACAGAAGAGTTAAAGCAAGAAGGTATTGCCCGCGATTTAGTAAACCGGATACAAAATTTACGGAAAGATAGCGGCCTGGATGTACAGGATCGGATCCGGATTTCGTTACAAAATAATAATGCCGAAGTGAATGCAGCCGTGCAAGCGTTTGAGAAGTATATCAGCGAAGAAACCCAGGCTACCGATGTGCAATTACTCGAAATAATTGCAGGCGGAACCGCCTTAGAAATTGACGAATATACCCTTACGGCTAAGTTAGAAGTAGTTTAAAAACTAGGTAATTTTTTGATAATTAGCTGTGATGGGAATTATGTATGGGTAAAATTGTTTAAGTTTAGTAATTATATCTGTTTATATAGTTCCCAGTCGCTTTTAGTAAAATTTAGTAAATGAAATATTATAAATATTACCTGCTTAGTTTATTGGTTATTCTCATCGACCAGGTGGTAAAGTTCGTGGTCCACTTTAATATGGAAATGGGATTACCCGGTGAAATTCACTTAATTGGCGATTGGGCGAAACTTCACTATACTTTAAATCCAGGAATGGCTTTTGGAGTAGAGTTGGGTTCAAGCTACGGTAAATTAATTTTAAGTTTATTCCGGATGGTAGCCATGGTGTTTATTGGCTATGGCTTATACTATCTATGGAAACATCGGGCGCATCCGGGTTTTATCTGGTGCGTGGCCTTAATTTTAGGTGGTGCCATTGGTAATCTGATTGACAGTATTTTTTACGGGATTTGGTTTGATAATGCTCCGTTTGGCTCTCCTTCCCCTTGGTTTCATGGTCAGGTAGTGGATATGTTTTACTTGGATATATGGGAAGGAATTATTCCGTATTGGGTTCCAGGATTAGGTGGAACGGCTATGTCGTTGTGGCCAATTTTTAACGTAGCGGATTCGGCTATTTTTATTGGGGTACTTATAATTTTATTTAATCAGAAACGCTTTTTTTCTAGCTTGCCCGATAGAACATCTGTATCTATTAATTCAGAAAACCTGGAAGAAAGCCCCTCTGATAATCAACCAGAAACAACTAGTGCTAAATTAGAAGCTTAACAGATTCAAATATTTATAAAGCAAAGAAGCCATACTTCATAGTATGGCTTCTTTGCTTTTACAGTAATTTATGTTCTACTTAATAGTTGTAGGATGGCACCTCAATAACCTAATCAAAAGAATTTCAATCGTTATCTTAAACGAATTTACTATTTTACCTTTCAGATTTAGTATTATCTGTATAATGATTGATACCAGTTTAAAATGTTAGTTTGGAAATACTATTTAAACTATTCATAATAGTAAGAGTAATATAGATTAAGTTTTAATTAAATCCGGAACCTAGCTTTTTGCAACAACAGAATTTACGCGCTTCAATGCCAGAAACTCCCTTATTACAAATCAACCATCTACAAACCAATTTTAACTCACATCGGGGTAGTGTTAAAGCAGTGGATGATGTTTCGTTTCAGTTATTTCCAGGTGAAACAATTGCCATTGTTGGGGAATCTGGGTCTGGCAAATCTGTTACTGCCTTATCTATTCTACGACTTATCAACACTCCAACAGGTAAAATAAGTGCCGGAGAAATTATATACCAGTCGCGGCAGTTTGGAACAGTAAATTTATTGGAACTACCTGAAAAGCAAATACAGAAAATCAGGGGTAACGAAATATCAATGATTTTTCAAGAACCCATGACTTCTTTAAACCCGGTTTATACCTGCGGTTTTCAGGTACGAGAAGTGCTGGAGCTACATAAAGGTTTATCTAAGAAACAGGCAACTGAAAGAACCTTAGAGCTTTTTGAATTAGTTAAACTTCCTCGCTCAAATAAAATCTTAAATGCTTATCCACACGAAATATCCGGTGGGCAAAAGCAACGCGTTATGATTGCAATGGCTATGGCTTGTAATCCAGCTGTACTTATTGCCGATGAACCAACTACCGCCTTAGATGTAACGGTACAGAATCAGGTGTTAAAATTACTAAACGATTTACGGGTTCAACACCAGACTTCTATTTTGTTTATAACGCATGATTTAGGAGTTGTAGCGGAGATTGCTGATCGCGTTTTAGTAATGTATAAAGGTAGAATAGTAGAACAAGGGCCAATACTGCAAGTTTTTAGCAATCCGCAGCATGCTTATACAAAGGGCTTACTGGCTTGCCGGCCGGCTTTATCATTCGGTAAAAAATGGTTGCCTACGGTAGCCGATTTCATGCAAGTAGAACCGAGTGGAACTATTATTGAAAAGCCAATTAGTCTTGTGGATAATTCTACTAAAATTGTAAATCAGGAATTAATAGAAGCATCTAAAAACGAAAAATTAATAAATACTCCCTTGCTAATAGCTGAAAATGTAGAAGTATATTTTCCAGTTCGGAAACCTTTGTTTTCCCGTTCGCAAGAGGTTATCAAAGCAGTAGATGGAGTTAGTTTTGAAATTTACCCGGGAGAAACAGTAGCTCTGGTGGGGGAGTCAGGTTGCGGAAAAACTACCTTAGGGAGAGCAATTTTAAAAATGATTAAACCTACTAATGGCAAAATAATTTTCAATAAAGTAAATATTGCCAGCTTAACCGGTAAGGAGTTGCGCCAGGAACGTAAAAAACTACAAATGATATTTCAGGATCCTTATGCTTCTTTAAATCCGATGCATACAATTGGAGAAGCCATTTTGGAACCTATGCGCGTACATAATGTTTATAATACAGAAGCAGAAAGAAAAGAACGCGTATTAGAACTGCTTCATACTGTGAACTTAAGCGCGGAGCACTTCTCCCGTTATCCACACGAATTTTCCGGTGGGCAGCGTCAGCGTATTTCCATTGCCCGGGCCCTCGCTTTACAACCGCAATGCATTATCTGCGACGAATCTGTTTCTGCTTTAGATGTTTCGGTACAGGCTCAGGTACTTAACTTATTAAACAAGTTAAAGGAAGATTTTGGGATTACTTACCTGTTTATCACGCACGACTTAGCTGTGGCTCGTTTTATGGCAGATAGGATATTTGTGATGAGCCAGGGGAAGATAGTAGAAAGTGGACCTGCTGAACAAATTTATAGTAATCCCCAGCACGAGTATACCCGCACGCTTATTCAGGCAATTCCAACAGGCGATATAAAAGATATTGTAGCGGCGCAACAAAAACGTGCTCTCCAGAAAGCTGGTAAAGCTCAGCTTTAAAACAAACCTGAGGTTCCAGTAGTATAACTTTGGACTTTAAGGTACAAATTATTTAAAATTGTTAAAACAAGCTGAATTTTAGTAAACTACTTAACTGCTTATTAGTAAGTAAGTGTACAAGTATTATTAATTTGGCTTTGATTCTTATTTGAAACAAATTCATGCGAAATAAAGAAAAATCAACTTCTAGTCGTGGTAATAACCGGACTGAAAAAGCTGAGAATGGCCGTGTACGGCGACAAGATTTGGCAGTAACTAAGTCCAGATTATTTAAAATATTTTCCGGTAATCCGGATAAAGCCTTTGGCTATAAACAATTATCCCGGCGTCTGGGCGTAAGCGACAAAGAAGGCCGGGATTTAATTAACGAATATTTAAAACAACTTCGTAAAGAAGGCAAATTAACCTTACTGGAAGGTAGCAACTATATTTTAAACGCCACTTCTAGTTATATAACTGGGGTTGTAGATTTAGCAAATCCTAAATATGCGTACATAGTTTCTGACGAAACCGAAGAAGATGTGCGGGTATTTAGTGAAAAGTTAAAATTTGCCATGGGGGGCGACCGCGTAAAAGTTAGAATTTATTCTTCGGGTAATGGTGACCGCCCGGAAGGGGAAGTGGTTGAAGTTATAGAACGCGCCAAAGAAGAAATTGTGGGAAGAGTGGAGCTTTCTAAAGGTTTTGCTTTTATAGTTCCCGATTTTAAAAAGCTGTATTTTGATGTTTTTGTAGGTGAAAATGACCTAAAAGATGCTAATAACGGCGATAAAGTATTAGTAAAAATTACTGAGTGGCCTACATCCAGCAATAAAAGCCCAATTGGTAAAATAGTGCGGGTGTTTGGTCAGGCTGGCGAAAATGAAGCGGAAATTAACTCCATTATGGCGGAGTTTGGTTTGCCGTTTGAGTTTCCCGAAAATGTGGAAAAAGAAGCTGAAGCTATTCCGGTTACTATTCCAGAAGAAGAAATTGCCAACCGACGTGATTTCCGGAATGTTACTACGTTTACCATTGACCCGCTCGATGCAAAGGATTTTGACGATGCTTTATCTATTCAGCAATTAGAAAACGGACATTGGGAAATTGGGGTGCATATTGCCGATGTTACGCATTACATTGAGTTAAAATCGCAATTAGAACAGGAGGCATATCACCGGGCCACTTCGGTTTACTTAGTAGACCGCACCATACCCATGCTGCCTGAAAAACTATCGAACGGCTTGTGTTCGTTACGGCCGCACGAAGAAAAACTAACTTTTTCCGCGGTGTTTGAGCTCGATGAAACGGGCAAACTTTACGATCAATGGATTGGTA
Organism: Adhaeribacter radiodurans; assembly: GCF_014075995.1. Classification (NCBI taxonomy): domain Bacteria; kingdom Pseudomonadati; phylum Bacteroidota; class Cytophagia; order Cytophagales; family Hymenobacteraceae; genus Adhaeribacter; species Adhaeribacter radiodurans. Next base: position 6,350,094 of record NZ_CP055153.1, read on the forward strand.
AAACCATTATTTATTCTGACCGACGCTTTACCTACGAAGAAGCCCAGGAGCGCATTGAAACCGGCGAAGGCGATTTCGCCCCGGAAATACTTACTTTAAACAAAATTGCGCACGAATTAAAAGATAAACGATTTAAAAATGGCGCTATTAGTTTTGAAACGGCCGAAGTTAAGTTTAAGCTGGATGAGCAAGGCAAGCCGGTTTCTGTATTTATTAAAGAACGGAAAGATGCACATAAGCTTATTGAAGAATTTATGCTTTTGGCTAACCGTAAGGTAGCGGAGTTTGTGTTTAATATGAAGAAAACTAAAGTACGGAATACAATGGTTTACCGTACCCACGATGCTCCTGATCCGGATAAACTTACTAACTTTTCGATGTTTGCCAAGCGGTTTGGGTATAATCTTACGGTGGATAACATTGATAAAGTTTCGGAAGAGTTAAATAAACTGGCAGTGCAAACCGAAGGTAAACCAGAACAAAACGTACTACAGAACTTGGCTATTCGTACTATGGCTAAGGCTAAATATACTACGGAACCATTAGGCCACTTTGGTTTAGGGTTTAGTCATTATTCTCATTTTACCTCGCCTATTCGGCGGTACCCGGACATGATGGCGCACCGACTGATATTCCATTATTTAAATAGTGGAAAGTCAGAAAATAAAGAAGATTACGAAGAAAAGTGTAAGTATTCTTCTGAAATGGAGAAGCGGGCTGCCGATGCGGAACGTGCTTCGGTTAAGTACAAGCAGGTAGAGTTTATGCAGGATACCGTTGGGCAGCAATTTAAAGGTATTGTTTCCGGGGTAACAGAATGGGGCTTATACGTGGAAGTTCAGGAAACCAGATGTGAGGGAATGGTACGTTTAAGTGATATGGAAGATGACTTCTACGAATTAGATGCTCAGAATTACAGAATTATCGGGCGGCGCAGCAAACGTATAATTTCTTTTGGCGATGAAGTAATGGTAGAAGTAAAAGGTGTAAATTTGAACGATCGCACCATCGACCTGCTTTTAGCAAAGGAACAACGGAGCGAAGAAAAAATAAAAAGTCGTAGTAAAAAGACAGATACTTCTAAAGAAGCTTCTAATAAAAAAGAGGCCGCTAGTAATTTAGAAACTTCTAGTAATTTTGAAACGAAAGGTCGTACTATTAAGGATTACTACGGCTTCGACGATTAAAAAGTAATTACCTTGAGTCAGCCATTACAGCAACAGTTGCCGGTGGATATCGCCGATTTTTCAAAGAGAATTAATCAGACGATATCCACTCTTTCTTTTGGGGATAACCCGCCTGAATTATACGAACCAATCCGGTATATTATGCAACTGGGCGGAAAACGAATCCGTCCGCTGCTTACTTTGTTGGCTGCGCATTTATTTGCCGATGAGTTAGATCACGTACTTTTGCCTGCGGTGGGCACCGAAGTTTTCCACAATTTTTCGCTCCTGCACGACGACATTATGGATAAGGCTCCGCTCCGGCGGGGAAAACCAACCGTACACGAAAAATGGAACCAAAACATTGCTATTTTAAGTGGCGATGTAATGCTGGTACGGGCTTACGAGTTTTTTCTGGGGGTGGAAACAAGTAAATTACGAAAGGTACTTACTTTATTTAGCCATACGGCAGCTCAGGTTTGCGAAGGGCAGCAGTTTGACATGAATTATGAAAGCAGCCAACAAGTACGCATTTCCGATTACCTGCATATGATTACCTTAAAAACGGCTGTTCTTCTGGGGTTTAGTTTAGAGTTGGGTGCTATTTTAAACAATGCTTCGGAAAATGATGCTTTGCTGTTGAAAAACTTCGGAATTAACATTGGTATTGCTTTTCAGCTGCGCGATGATTTGCTGGATGTTTATGGCGATAGCGAAAAATTTGGCAAACAAGTAGGAGGCGATATACTAGCGGATAAGAAAACATTTTTGTTGTTAACCGCTTTGGAACAAGCTACTCCGGCGCAAAAAGAGGTACTTTTAAAATTTAAAAGCCAGACAGTGTACTTACCTGAACAGAAAATTGCTGAAGTAACGGCTATCTACGACCAACTTCAGGTAAAAGCACAAACTCAGGAAAAAATAAATTTTTACTTTGAAGAAGCCATACAAAGTCTGCATGCGGTACATGCACCTAACGAACGGAAAGAATTATTAGAAAACCTGGCGTTAGATTTAATGGCCCGCGAAAGCTGAAGCATCTACCATTTATCATTTACTATTTAAGACTTACTAATCTAATAAAAACATGAGTATTACTCTGATTCTTATTATTCTTACTTCCGGAATTTCTATTTACGCCTGGTCGCACCAGGATTTATTAGATAAATGGGTATTTCATCCGTTTAGTGTTAATAAAAAAAATCATTGGTACCGGTTTATTACTTCGGGTTTTCTGCACGCCGACTGGATGCACCTGTTCTTTAATATGCTATCGTTGTATTTCTTTGGTGGAGTAGTAGAGCGGGTATTTATGTCTAATTTCGGTTATGAGATGGGGATTGCTATTTATTTGCTTATTTACCTGGGCGGAATGATAGTTGCCGATGTACCAACTTACATTAAGCATAAAAAGGATTATAATTATCGCGCACTAGGAGCTTCCGGAGCCGTATCGGCTATTATTTTTTCCAGCATTTTATTTAATCCGATTAATCTTATCTGCCTCTTCGCTTTTATCTGTATGCCAGGCTTTATTTTTGGCGTGATTTACCTTATTTATTCGTACTACGAAGCCCAAAGGATGGGTGGAGCTATTAACCACAGTGCCCATTTTTACGGAGCTGTTTTCGGTTTTGTAGTTAGTTTTTTATTAGTGCAAGGAGCTGGTCAAAACTTTATTGATCAGATTAGTGGCTGGCGAATTTTTTAGGCTTACCATTTATGTGAAAAGCCAGTAAAATTAAATTTTTTCATTCTTATCCTAGTTTTTGGAATTAATTTTAAAAATTTTTTATAAAAGGGGTAGATTTTATCCTTTTTTACCTCCTAATTCTTTCAACTCCACGTATAGCATACTATAAGAGTTCGTGCATTTCCTTTAAGGATACCGTCATGAAACATTGGGTTTGCTCGTTGGCTATTTACTTGCTTCTGCTTTACAGCGGAGGAAGCTATATTTTGGCCCAACCCTTGTTAAATAGTAAATCTTTACTCGTAAGTAACCAAACCAGCATTACCATAGCTGATGTTATAGCACTATCCAGCGAGCGCCCTATTTTACTAGAATTAACTTTTCAATCGGGTGTTTTAACTCCTTTATCCGAGAACAACCTTTATACTTTTTTTGCCCCTACCGAAGAGGCTCTACAAGAGTTGCAGTACGAAAATGCGCAAAAGCTTAGAGCCATTTTGTTGCACCATATTGTGCCTGGCAGGTATAAGTTAGCAGATCTAAAAGATGGTATAAAGTTACTCACCTTAGCTGGGGATAGTCTTACTATTTTTAGGAAAAAAAGAGAAGTTTTAGTGGATAGCATACCAGTTGTTAGTCGTGATAATGAAATAGCCAAGAACGGAATTATTTATACTATCAGTGATATTCTGCACCCTAATAACTTAGAATAAATAGTAAACACATAATACATAAAAAGTGCCAGCTAACCACTTAGTTGGCGCTTTTTATGTATTACCTGTTTACTATTTATTCTACAGTAGAATTTATTACGGTAGCTGCTGAGGCGCCAAAATAACCAATAGCTCCGTTGCTAATGTTGCTGGGTGCATTAGCAGGTGGCGCATCAAACGGACCGCCGGTGTAATATTGCATGGTACCTAATACCCGCAGAAAATCGTAACCGGGCCTATCCAGCGAAAGCATTTCTACCCGGAGTTTGTCGCCTTTTTGTAGGGCAATATCAATTTCCGGGTCGCCGTAGTTGCCATCGTATACTTCGTCGTCAATTGCTACTATATCGTCTTCCTGCTCTTCGTTTACCCAAATGTTAAAACGGTAATAATCGCCTTTGCCTTTCGGTTCCTGAAAATAAATAGTAGCGTAATAACCTTCGTCGGTTTCGGCGTTCTTTTCTTTAAATTTATAAGTAACCGAATCTAGGGTGGTAACTGGTTTCAAGTACGATTGACTGGTATATTCCTGGCCATTTACTTTTACCTTCAGGAAATAGATATTACCGATAGTGCCAATTAAATCTTTCGTTTGGTAAATGCCATTTTCTTTTGCTTGCAGTACTTCAGAATTACCTTTATCATCGGAGATAGTTACTTCGGCATTGCTAATACCAGGAGTTTGACCGTTTTGCAGATAACCTAAGGTTTTAGATACCCGCACGGTATAAGGCCCAAGCTGGTTGGTAACTAAGCCTTCAATTACTATTTTCTCGGTGTCTTCGTCGAGTTCGTAATCAATTACCTGCTCGCAACCGGTAAGGGCAAGCATGAATAAACTAAGGAATAGAGTTATATTTTTCATAGTAAAATTCTTTTGGAATAATTAAAAGTTGAAATTGTAAGTAACCGCCGGAATAATGCCGAACATGTAAGTTTTCACGGCTTCGGTGCGACCCGGATTGTCTTCGTTTTCGCGGAACGAGATAGAAAAAGCGTTTTTACGGGAATAAGCATTATACAGCGAGAAAGTCCAGGAACTGGAATAGCGCTTATAATCAGTTTGCGGTTTCTCCAGGGTGGCGGATAAATCCAAGCGGTGGTAGGCTGGCAATCGGTACCCGTTTCGGGAAGAATATACTGGGAAAACCTTACCATTGTATTCAAACCTACCTACCGGCATGGTAATGGCTCCGCCGGTATAGTATACCCAGTTGGCGCCTACGTTCCATTTAGGACTTAGCTGGTAAGTAGTTACTAAATTTACTGAATGGCGTTTGTCGTAGCGTACCGGGTACTTATTCCCATTATTTATACCGGGTACGGTACGGTCGGTTTTAGCTAAGGTATAGCTTAGCCAGCCGGTTAAAGCACCTTTTTGTTTGCGCACAAAAAACTCAGCTCCGTACGATTTGCCTTGGCCGCGCAGCAACACGGTATCAATTCGGTTGTTCAAAAAAATCTCAGCATTATCTTTATAATCAATCTGGTTGTACATTTTTTTATAATATACTTCTACCGAGGTCTCAAACATGTTATCGTGTAGGTTGCGGAAATAACCGGCAGCTACCTGGTCGGCGTACTGGGGCTTGGTGTATTGGTTACTGGGCACCCACACATCAAACGGCAACGACGACGTAGAATTAGAAAGTAAATGCAAGTACTGGCGGGTACGGTTGTAAGAAGCCTTAATGGAGCTTAGCTCATTTAACTCAAATTTGGCTGAAAAACGAGGCTCTAAGCCGCCGTAAGACTTAATCTTGTCCAAGGAGCCATATACGGTGCTATCTTCCTTGGTGCGGCCATCTGAGCCGTATTTGTAAACAGTACCTGGGCCTATGTTGGCAAAGCCTGATAACCGTAAACCATATTCCACGGATAAACGCGGCGATAATGTTTGCTGGTTGCTCAAGTAAAGGGCACCGTCTAAAGCACTCGTAGAGTTTAGTTTAATTTCGTTAAAATACGAGTCGGGGCCCGGTACAACTTTACCCGGTAAAAACTTATGATAGGTGCTGGTAAAACCAAATTTAACCTGATTGCGCGGGTTAATGTAAAAAGTGTAATCGTTTTTCAGGCTATAATCTTTAATGTGCGAGGTCCAGGTAAATTCCGATGATTTATCTGTGGAACCCAGAGAATAGTCAAAGTCGCTGAAAATTAGAGTAGTGTTGGAAAACAGCCTATCGTTAAATAAATGGTTCCAGCGCACAGTACCAGTTGCATTGCCCCAGTTAAACGAAGCCGTTAAGTTTTTAGCTACATCGCGGCCAAAATAGCCCGATACAAACAGCCGGTTATTTTCATTTAGCTTGTAATTGGCTTTCAGGTTAAGATCGTAGAAGTATAGTTTGTTGTTTTTTAAAGCTTCGTCGGAGCTTAATTTAAAGAATAAATCAGCGTAAGTCCGGCGTCCGGATACAATAAACGAACCCTTATCTTTTAAAATAGGAGCTTCTACCGTTAAGCGACTCGAAAGCGTACCAATTCCGCCTGAAATACCTAATTTTTTGGAATTTCCTTCTTTCATCCGGATATCGAGCAATGAAGATAAACGGCCGCCGTATTCGGCCGGAATACCGCCTTTGTATAACTGCACATCTTTAATAGCATCGGCGTTAAAAACCGAGAAAAAGCCCAGTAGATGCGAGGCATTGTACACCGGCGCTTCGTCCAGTTGAATCAGGTTTTGGTCTACACCTCCGCCGCGCACGTAAAATCCCGAAGTTCCTTCGCCGGCGGTTTGCACTCCGGGCATTAATTGAATCGCTTTAATTACGTCTACTTCACCCATGAGTGCCGGCATTTTTTTTAGTTCGGTTACCTGCATTTTTAGGGTACTCATTTCCATGGTTTTCACGTTCTCATCTTCTTTGCGGGCTGTAATTTCTACTTCGCGCAGGGCAGTATTATTCTCGGCTAATTCTATATCTAGTTTTTTACTGGCCGTAAGGGTAACGGATTGGCTGAAAGGCGCAAAACCGAGGTAAGAAAACAAAAGAGTGTAGTTGCCTTTAGGTAAGGTAAGCGAATAAAAGCCGTATTCGTTGGTAGTTGCTCCTACGCCCGTTAGCTCTTTTACCCCAATGCTGGCGCCAATCAGGCCTTCGCCGGAAGATTTGTTTTTAAGGTAGCCGCTAAGCGTAATTTTTTCTTGCGCCAAAATGGGCAAGGAAGCTCCTAAACTCACCACTAACGCAGCGAAAAGGAGCCGGAAAATAAAGGTTTTCATAGTTGTAAAAAATAGTGGATGGATTAATTGAGTTTTGAAACTTGGTAATGCTTTGGAATTTGAGCGCAAAGCAAAACATAAATAGAGCCTACTGCAATTAGTTTCAACAATTTTGCTACTAAAGCACCCAAAAAAGAGGGACGAATTGCGGCTTTATCTTTTGGTATTTGTTATAATTGAGCACCTTTTTTATTTTTAAAAAGATTATTAGGATAACTACAGTAACTCAACCACTTACTTAGTACAAGGAAATGCAAGAGCTTACCCTACACTGTTTTTGCGTTTAGTAAATGTTTATTATCAGCATTTATTAATTTTATTTAGCCCAACTAAAATAATTTGTAGCATTATCCTCAAAGAGGAGGCCAATCTGTAAATAGTTGGTTATGAAGATGAAAACTTTCACAGTTCCTTTTATTGTGTTCGTTAACGAACATAGTGTTCGGGATTGATATAGAAAGAAGAAGCTGCTTTGATGTATGATTTGCCCGAGGAATAGAGGGTAGTTGGGTATGAACAAAATAAAAAGAGCAACCTGTTAGCGTATTCAGCCAGGTTGCTCTTTTATATTTTAATGGGAGGAGAATCCCGATTAAAGTTTAGTTAGGTGTATCTGAGATATTACTATTATGATGAGATAATAAAGTAGTTTATAGCTTCGTAATCTTTACATCATTCCAGCGGCCCATTATATTATCATTTGGGCCTACTAATATATCAATTCGGTTACGTAAACGTTTTTTCATGGTATCTCTTACTACATATACCCCATCCAGGCGATTGGAAATCCCGCTTACGTGTACTTTATCGCCGTAATCTATATGGCCACCCCAGCGGGTAAGTAAATTACGGGATACAGCAATCCATTTGTGTTTTTTAGGATGCTTTTCGTTAATCTCGGAACCATCTGCAGTAATGAAAGGGGTAGAATCAGTTTGAGCTACTTCCGGGTAATAAACCGATGCGGTAACTTTTGTAGTTGTTTTTTCTTCAGCGAAAGTTTCAGGTTTACTTTTTTCTACTTTTTTTAAGGTAGGCTTACGCGTTAATTTAAGTGAGTTAGCTTTACTTAGAAGGCTCTCAAATAGGTGATTGGTAGTGTGTTGTGGATTTTCTTCCTTTGAATAGGACGCTAAGTGCGGAAATGAGACTAGGGTAATAAATAAGAAGAAAATACCATCGATTTTGTATCTTAACATGTTTGGACATTTAGTTTGACACTAATTTCATTGGTAGTGTCTCTTAAACGGTCTTTTTTTAAAATTAGTTTATTCCATTTTTTTGTTAAATTTTCTAATTTTAATTATATCAAGTTGCCAAAAGGAAGAATAATTATCTCGTCGGAAGGATGATTTTAGCTAAATCAGGTTTATTCAGCTAAATATGTAAGAAGTAAAATGTTTCACGTGGAGCTTTTTAGCTAAATTGTATTTTCAACTTTGTAGTACTATTTTAAGTAAAAAAATTTGATTTTTTTTCAAAACAGCTACAAGGTTTAGCAGTAAGTTTTCGGTAATGGATAGAAAACTTACTGCTAAACCTTAAATCTAAAAGTTATTTTCGGTGTTCGCATCACCATCGTTGGTATCCCGATCTTCAATATCCCGTTCATCGGCTTGCCGGTGTTCCTGGTCCCAATTCTCATCTGATTTACTGGCTCCGGTGCCTACCATCGTCCGTTTTACTTTATCATCATCCGAGCCGGTTAGCTCTCCCGAACGGGTTTGGGTTTGTTCATCGGTAAGTTTATGTTCCTGCGGTTTTTTCTTTTCCATAATCTTAAAAAATTATATAAATAAGTAATTCTATACCGGTTTTACTGCCTTTAAATAGCAAAGGTTGTTTTAGTAACCACGTGTTGTTTCAAAAATAAACTAGTAAATATTTAGTAAGTCCGTTTCAAACCCGGTATAAAAGAAAAGAACCTGTTTGCGGACAGGTTCTTTTCTTTGGTAAAGAGGTTTATTTTACTCGGCCTTCTGGTTAATGTAGCCTTTAGCCAGTTTATTCAGTTTTGTATCGGCCGTTTGTTCTTCTTTTAATGTTTCACTTAATAATTGAGCGGCTTCGGCATGGCCTAAACGCTCGGCGTAATGTGCGGCTGTACCGTAGCCCGAAATTTCGTAATGCTCAATCCGTTGGGTACTGGCAATTAGGCCGGCATCCTTTACTTCAGGTTCCGCATCTTCAGCAATTAATTCCTGGCCTTCTTCAATTAAACCTTCCATAGCTTTGCATTTCATGCGGCCAGCAGATATGCCTAATAGTTCGCAAACTTTCTCGATGCGATCTTTCTGCACTTTGGTTTCTTCTAAATGCTGTTCAAATTGTTGTTTTAGTTTCGGGTCGGTGGCTGATTCAGCCATTTTAGGTAATGCCTGAATTAGTTGTTTTTCGGCACTGTATAAATCCTTTATCTCGTGGTGAAACAGTTCTTCCAGATTTTTTAGCTTAGTCATAGTTTTATTGTTAGTTAGTTTAACATCGGTTTGTTTTGGTTCTGCTATACGGGTTACTGCCAAAAGTGTTAATCTGTATTCTGGTATTTTAAGCTTAGAGTAATTAGTAAAACGCACTTAACTTTCTAGTTTTTATTATTTTAAATATTTAGTTTTTTTACAAAAAAGTATTTTTTATGTTCTCTGATGTTTTAACAGCCGCACGTGCATTCCTGAATAAGTAAGTAACCTGTTGCTGGTATTATGTAGATGTTGGTAAAATTTTTAACTTGTTGGGCGCAGATTAAATTTTCAATAAATCATTATTCAGTTTAGAAAGAATTACCTCCAACTATTTCCGGCTACTACTCTCCTGATATGTTGCTTTTATCAATTAGCATATACTTACTTTTAAACGTACTCATTGGCATTTGGGCAGCTCGCCGGGTAAAAAACACCAGCGATTTTCTACTTGCCGGACGACAGTTGCCCTTTTATATTTCTACGGCAGTAGTTTTTGCTACCTGGTTTGGCTCCGAAACAGTTTTAGGGGCTTCGTCGGAGTTTGCTGAACATGGTTTGCTAGGCGTAATAGAAGATCCGTTTGGTGCGGCGCTTTGCCTGATATTAGTGGGGTTGTTTTTTGCTAAAAAACTTTACCGACTTAACTTACTTACCTTCGGCGATTTTTACAGGCTCTATTTTAACCGCACCACCGAGTTGGTAGCCTCGTTTTTTCTGGTAATTTCTTATTTTGGGTGGGTAGCGGCCCAAATGGTAGCCTTAGGCATTATGCTCAATTTAATTTCCGGCCTGTCTGTTACAGTTGGTATTTTGGTGGGCTCTCTGGCGGTAATTATTTATACCTATATGGGAGGTATGTGGTCGGTATCCATCACCGATTTTCTGCAAACCATCATGATTATAGGAGGATTAATTTTTGTTACCATAGTTATCGTGCAGAAAGTACCGCTACCAGAAGTTCTCCAAACCGTACCGGCTCATTTCTTTGATTTCGCACCTACACAATCTTTCTCTGTAACTACCTGGTTAAATTACTTTGCCCTTTGGATAACTATAGGTTTGGGTTCTATTCCGCAGCAAGATGTGTTTCAACGGGTAATGTCGGCCAAATCGGAAAAAACGGCAGTGTATTCTTCTTTAGCGGCGGGAGCCTTGTATTTAACCATTGCTTTTTTGCCATTATTGCTGGCCTTGTACGCTAAAGTTTTATATCCTGATTTAATGCGCGGTGACACCCAACTTTTATTGCCGGGTTTAATTTTACATTCCAGTTCTTTTTGGGTAAAAATGTTGTTCTTCGGGGCTTTAATTTCAGCTATTATTAGCACCGCCAGTGGGGCTATACTAGCGCCAGCGGCCATATTAAGCGAGAATATTTTTAGGCCTTATTTTACTTCCATTACCGATAAACAATTATTGTTGTTATCACGGGTTTGTGTACTAGTGGTTTCGGTAGTTGGGTTAATAATGGCTTTACTTAAAAGTAATATTTACGAATTAGTTAGTTCCTCATCGGCCTTAAGTTTAGTATCCTTGTTTGTGCCTTTAGTAGCTGGTTTATATAGTAAAAAACTTTCATCGGAAGCTGCTATTTGTTCCATGGTGGCAGGTATGGTTGTGTGGTTATTGGCTATATGGTTAGATACTGCTATTAATCCACTTTTATTTGGTTTAGGAGCGAGCATTTTGGGTTGGGAGCTTGGTTTATTCTGGCCAACAAATTCAAGAAATAAGCCGGTAATAGCTTCTACTGAAGAGTTTAGTATGCCTAACCGTTAAAAGCAGAACCTGAACATATTTTAGTAAATTTTATAGGGGTGTATGGAAGTTATGAGACGATTCTTGTAAATTCTAACTTATAACTTACTTGCTCCAATACCCGAAAGAAGTGTAACTTGCTTCTTTTTAGGAAAGAGTTATTAAAACAAAATATAATCAGATTTAAGATACTATGGGAAGAGCATTTGAATTTAGAAAAGCCCGTAAGTTTAAGCGTTGGGATAAAATGTCGAAAGCATTTTCGCGCTTAGGCAAAGAAATAGCCATGGCGGTAAAAGAAAACGGACCTAATCCGGATTCGAATGCCCGCTTGCGTACGGCCATCCAGAACGCGAAAGGCGTGAACATGCCCAAAGATAGGGTAGAAGCGGCTATTAAACGTGCCTCCAGCAAAGAAGAAAAAGATTACGAAGAAGTAGTGTACGAAGGTTATGGTCCGTACGGTATTGCCATTTTAGTAGAAACCGCAACCGAAAACATTAACCGCACGGTAGCGAATATGCGCGTTTATTTTTCGCGTTCGGGAGGAGCTTTAGGTAAAACCGGTTCTTTAGATTTTATTTTTACCCGCAAAGGCATTTTCCGTCTTCCCGCCGAAGGTCTGGACTTAGAAGAACTGGAGCTGGATTTAATTGATTACGGAGCCGAAGATATTTATGAGCACGAAGGGGAGATTATTATAGAAACGGCTTTCACTGATTTTGGCGCTATGCAAAAAGCGCTCGAAGAAAAAGGCTTACCCGTAACTACCGCCGAACTGCAGCGCATACCCAATACGCGTACCGAACTAAACGAAGAACAAGCCGAAGAAATAGAAACCTTAATCGAGAAAATTGAGGAAGACGACGACGTACAGGCCGTTTACCATAACATGGCTTAAGCTAAATTTTTATCAAGCAGCCTGTTTCTTCAGAGAGCAGGCTGCTTTTTTATACCAGTTTAATGTTTTACTTAGTTTTCTGTTTCCGGCGGTCAATAATGTAATAAGCCACTAAAGCCACCACACCCACTATTGAAACTACTATCAGCCCAATTTTCAGGCGATTAATATTCTGGCCTAGGTAAGCAATTAGTATGGTAAGCGGAATAATGCCACCAGCCGTGGCCAGCATAAATTTGCTATAAGGCATTTTAACAATACCCGCCACAATGCTAATGGCATCGTTCGAGATTACCGGTGAAATACGAGCCAGTACTACCGCCCAAATACCGTAACGGTCTACTTGTTCAGCTACTTTTGCCTGGGTTTTTGCTCCTAGAAACTTACCGATAGTAGCCGGCCCTAGGCCTAGCCCCAGTAAATACCCTACCGTTGAAGCTACAAATATGCCTGCTATAGAAATGACCGAACCCCAAATTGGTCCGTAAGCCAGCACGGCTACAACCATAAGGGCTACTACATTTATAACCACCAAAAACATTTGCGCTACCATAAACAGCACAATAAACATTGGCCCCCAGAATCCAAACTGACTTACCCACCTGGAAATGCGCTTTTGATCGTTGCTGGTTAATACCTGCCAGGCTTCCTGTATTGCTTCCTGAAAAGCCGGCCATAAAAAATAGCAAGCGAGCAGTAAACCAATAAAGCTTCCGGAAATAATCCAGGGAGTTTTACTAGCGGAGGAAGATTCCGTTAAAGTAGTTTCGGGCTGGTTCACATCAATTATAGGTTACATGAAAAACAGCTATACGTAAAAAGCCCTTGCGGGCGTTAACCAGCAAGGGCTCATAAACAAAAAACAAGAAAACAGGAAAATTAACTCTTTACTCTCAAACCTTAACTCACGTAGCCAATGCGCTGTCCGCGACGATTTACAATTAAACCTTCGTTAGTTAAATATAACGACTGAAAATAATCGCTCTCGAAAACAAAGGGCACTTCCGAATTATTGGTTCGTACTAGTTTACCAACAACTTTCAAGCCACTATTAGTTACCCGTACTAAATCATAACCAGAAGTTACGTAAAATTGCTCCCGGGGAGCTGCTTCAAATGTAACTTTACCTAAAACAGAACGGTTATCTAATTTGGCAGTAGTAGCTTGTCTCCGAATGTTTGGCTGGCTTACTTCTTCCTGTTCGGGTTCTTCTGCCTGGGCAACTACCGCCGGCGCTGCTTTACTACCCGGTTTAGTACTAGCCAGAATTTGATCATTAGCATTTTGCCAGCCCGTGCTAATAGCAGTTAACCGCATAGAACGGCCAGGGTGCGTAGCTGAGTAAGACTCATCGGTTAAGGCAGCAATAGCAGCCTGCGCCTGCGGTAAAGTAGCGCCCATTTTACGCAACACAAAGCCCGAAAACTCATCGGCTTCTAATTCATCTGCGGGGTTACTGCCTCCCCTAATTAAAGTATGTCCGTTTAAATGATGACCAATTTCATGAGCCAAAATACTTACAGCCGCCCAATCTGTTTTAACTGCGTTGTTTACCGAAGCCACAAACTCCGGGTTGTATAAAATGTACCGTTGGCCATTATAAATAACGGCCGCTGCATTAGGTACTTCCTCCGACTCTCTTACTTCAAACCGAGGTTTTAGGCCTACCACATCAATAATTTCTTTAATTATATCTCGGGCTCCGTCAGAATCGGCAGTTACAGAAGTTACAGTTAATTTGCTTTGATTTATTGCTAGTACCGGATTAGATAACTGTAAAAATGGCACAGCTAGCATTAAACCCAGAATATATTTATGCCAGAATTTTTTCATGTTGGATAGTTAAAAATAACAATTTTGTACTAAGTTAAAATGCCTGAAATCAAATGCTTAGATTAACTTGATTTAGGCCATCTCTGTAATTTAGCTTTCGTCTTATAAGTGCAATATCTTTGCCAATCTGATTACTCCTGACAGAATGTTAGCAAGTGCAATTATTTAACTATCAGATATTTACTTTATTAAATATTCCTGTTTGCTGGGTTCTATAAGCTAGATTTACTGTTGTATTGGTAGTTTGTAGCAGTGGTGAGAGTTAGTATAGACTTTCCGGTTATGGCCTACGTATATACCAAAATACTCCTACTTATTGCGTACATTAACAACAACGAACCACCTATGAAAATATTGAATAAACTAGCGCCTTTCATTTTAGTAATTTTTAGTTTTACAGGAGGCTTATCTGCCTGCGAAACAAAGCGAACCGTCGAAAATTCTTCAGTTACTTCATCCACTGAAAATACTACTACAGATAACGATACTATTCAGGTAATTCAGCATAATACCAATGCTGTTCAGGAGCTAAAGAAATTTAGGGATTGGGTAAACCAAAAAGCCAGCAAGGTAGATTCGTCTACCAATGAAAATTTGCCCGAGATGCAGGCCGAATTTAAAAGACGAACCGCCCGATTGGAAAAAGGCTTGGATAGCTTATCGGCTGAGGCAAAAGCCGAATACAAGGCTGCCCGGGCTAAGTATAAAATATGGGAAGAACAGAATAAAAAACGTACCAGCCAACCATTGAAAGCCGCCGAAATTAAAAAACGCCAGGCGCAGTTACTAGGGGAGTACAAAAATCTAAATACCATTACGGCTGCTAACGTGCGCGAAGCTTACTTAATTTTTATGGGTGCCGTACGAGCCAGAAAACACAACTGGAATCAGAACGATTGGGATTATGTTGATTACGTTTACCGGCAATTAAATAACCGGAAAGGTGAATTTGAAACAACTATTTCCAGTGCAGATAAGCTCAAAATAAAAAGTTTACAAGCCGAGTACCTGGCGCTCGAAGCAAGTCAGGATGCGAAAGATCTTTTAAAAACGGTTAGAAGTAAATAATAAATAACAAGACAATTGCTATCTAAAAAGCTGTTCCTTTTGCAAAAGGAACAGCTTTTTTGTTTTAATGTATTATAATCTGAATAAGAAAATACCACAAAAAGCAATTACCGTTTCTGAATAATTTAACTTAAACTTGATTTTGAAAGTTAAGAAATAGCTTTGGTTTAAAAATAAGATAGCTATTTCTAGCGCAAATCCGTATTATCAGCACTTTAAGCCAATTTGCTGCATTCAGCAGTTATTAAGTACAAATGAAAAAAGATTTAGCAGTATTATTTGACATGGACGGAGTTATTTGTGATACCAACTCTTTCCATTTAAAAGCCTGGGAAAAGTTTGCGGAAAAACATCAGCTTAACCTAGAGGACAAGGATTTAGGGTATTACATTTACGGACGCACCAACCGTGATGCATTACAATTATTTATAAAAGATAAAGCTTTTGCCAACGGCAATACTTTCAGCGCCGATCAGCTTACCGATTTAAGCGAAGAAAAAGAAGCTTTGTTCCGCGATATTTACCGCGACCACGTAGAATTAACCCCCGGATTATCAGACTTTTTAGAAGAACTGAAAAAAGCATCGGTTCCCATGGCGTTAGCTTCTAATGCCCCCATCAGCAATATTGATTTTATTTTGGATGCTACTGGTACCCGGTCTTATTTTAGTGCCGTAGTTGATGCCACCCAGGTAACTAAAGGCAAACCTGATCCGCAGATTTACTTGCGGGCAGCCGAAATTTTAAAGATTGCTCCCGATAAATGCGTTGTTATGGAAGATTCAACTGTTGGAGTAGAGGCTGGGCAAAAAGCCGGGATGAAAGTAGTAGGGATCACTACCACGCATAGCCGCGAAGAGTTAGATCATACTGATCTAGTGATCGACAATTTCGACGAGTTAACCATTGATCAATTGGAAACTCTGTTACAGAGCAACCTATAAAAATCTTCGTTAATACTAGTCCTATAACTTATGTCTCTAACCGAAGCTTCTGAGAAGTGGCTTGCCTTCGCTAAGCGTGTGCAAGCCATTGCCCAGGCGGGTTTAACGTACGCGGTAAACGACTATGACACCGAACGCTACGAAGAATTACGCGCTATTAGCGTAGAAATAATGCAGGAATTATCCGGCGAAGATCCGGATAAAATCCGGGCATTGTTTACTAACGAAAACGGCTATCAAACCCCCAAAGTAGATGTGCGGGCCGTGGTTTTTAGGGAGAATAAAATACTGTTGGTGCACGAGAAAATAGATAATTGTTGGTCTTTACCCGGCGGTTGGGCCGATGTAGGATATTCCGCCTCTGAAGTAGCCGTAAAAGAGACCCGCGAAGAAGCAGGTTTAGAAGTAAAGCCTATCCGGTTACTGGCCATACTCGATAAAAAACACCATCCGCATCCGCCTTCGCCGTATCACACGTACAAAATTTTTATTCTTTGCAAAGCCATTGGTGGATCGTTGCAACAAGGCATGGAAACTTTAGATGTCGGTTTTTTCGACCGGAATAACTTACCGCCCCTTTCCCTGGAGCGAAACACCGACTCGCAGGTACAGATACTGTTTGAGTATTTAGAAAATCCGGAAAAAGAAGTTTATTTCGATTAAACCCTTCTGCTCTATAGGCACCTTCCCTAAAAACAGGGAAGTAGACGTGGCTTGATGCACTATAGAAAAGACCAAATAGTTAGAAAACGTCAGAGCAGTAGCTACCGGCAATAAACACCAGTTTGGCTGTTGAGGGCGTTTTAGCGTTCCGGTGCGCAGCCAAATTCCAACGGGAGGAGGAAAGGAGAAATTAGGAATAACAGCATCTTCTCCCATGTTTTTAGGGGAGGTGCCGTAGGCGGAGGGGTCTAAACGAGGCCCACCGGCCATGAGGCAAACGGAGTACTTCTCAAATAAGGTAGCGCTGCTATATTAAGACTGGTATAGTCTCAGCGGGTGAACCAAAATTATAGTGCTTATTCAAATCGGTTAGATAATTATTACAATCTAAACCACAAGGCTAACCCTACCATTCCTTTCACGTTTATACGAATCTGGTTTTCAATTCTAGGCCATAAATTATGAAAACAGGTCTGGTTTTACTGGCAATTTTAGCCAGTATTGGGCTGGTAAGTGCCTATATAATTTTGAATCCTGTAAAAAAGGTAGGTATGAAGAGCGCTCTCAAGATTCTTGTAGAAAAAGAAAGATTATACGCTGATGTACAATACCTAACCCAAATTACTCCTCCCCGCCAAGCATTTAACCTAACAGGGATAGAACAAGCCGCCACCTATATTTATGAAGAGTTTCAAAAGCTAAGCAATCGCGTATCGTACCAACCCTTTAAGGTAGATGGGCAAACGTATAAAAACATTATCTGTTCATTAGGGCCAACCGAAGGCGAACGCATTATTATTGGAGCGCATTACGATGTTTGTGGCAACCAACCAGGCGCCGACGATAACGCCAGCGGAGTAGCAGGCCTTCTGGAAATAGCCCGTTTATTGCACGCCCAGGAAGCAAAGTTAAAGTACCGCTTTGATCTGGTTTCTTTTTGCCTCGAAGAGCCGCCGTATTTTAAAACAGCATCTATGGGCAGTGCTGTACACGCTAAGTCCCTAAGAAAAGAAGGTGTAATAGTAAAAGCCATGGTGTGCCTGGAAATGATTGGTTATTACTCCGAAGAAAAAGGTTCGCAACGTTACCCACTACCCGGCATGCATGCCATTTACCCCGATAAAGCAAATTTTATTTCGGTTATAGGAGATTTAAATCAGGAAAAGTTGGTGGCTCACCTTAAAAAATACATGTTGGCCGGCAGTACCATTGATGTACAATCGTTAAATGCTCCAGCTTCTATTCCCGGCGTAGATCTATCCGATCATTTAAATTACTGGGCCAACAACTATCCTGCGGTAATGATTACAAATACTTCTTTCTACCGCAACCCCCACTACCACCAGGAATCGGATACCATTGATACTTTAGATTTTGATAAAATGGCCGAAGTAGTGAAAGGTGTTTACTGGGCTGTGATGCATTTGTAGAGTTGACTCTATTTCATTCTTTATCTCACGGGTTTCGGCATTACGGGTAAACTTTCGTGCCCTTCGGCGTCTACGGCTTGTACCGCAAAAAAGTAATTATCTTTGGAGTAGGGGAGAAGGACTTTGGTATCGCTTACATAAATTTTCTTTTGCCACATGGGCATGGAGGTTTCCCGCATTAAAATATAATAGCCATCTGGTTTCTCGCCTGTTTTAGGTGTTTCCCAACGCAGTTCGGTTTGGTTAGTAAGATTACTGGTTACAATTCCTACATTTTCGGGCGAAGTTGGAGCTAAAGCCAGACTAGCTAAAGTAGCTAAATTAAGTGCCGTATTTTTACGCAGGTAATCGTAGTCGATGTGCTCCGGAAAGTCGCCGTAAGCAATGTTGTTTTCGGTGCGAACATTTTGATGCTGGTGCTGGTAATTTTCGTTCATTTCGCAAATGCGCACGGCCGTAAAGCCCGCCTGGCTAAACGGGGTATGATCGCCACCCCGCAAAAAGCGATCGGTACGATAATTCAAAACAACTTCTAATTGCGGAACAAAGCGCTCACTCATTTCTTTCATGTAGCGGGCTAACTGACGGCTCCGGCTATCGTTTTCTCCACCAATACTTTTACGTAAAGCGGTCATTTCTTCGGTTTCCAGGGCGGGTACGCCTTCACTAAAAATCCGGACATGGGTATTATCGCGCAGGTTGGTTTCATCAGAAAATGCATTACCAATCATGTCGTTGTTTAACATGGCCACCAGGTTCCAGTTTTCTTTTTTAGCTCGTTCGGCTAAATGTTTAGCGCCATATAAACCTTGTTCTTCGCCTTGCACGGCCACAAAAATAATGGTAGCCGGAAAAGGACGTGAGGCCATTACACGGGCTAATTCTACCACCGCCGCTACTCCCGATCCATCGTCGTTGGCACCTGGCGCTTTTCCTTTTACATCCATCACATCGGTGTTGCGGCTATCTATATGGCCCGAAACAATAAACACGCGGTTATCACTTGGGTCAGTGCCTTTTAAAGTTGCCATTACATTTGCCATTTCTACATCTGCCGGAATTCGGCGACCATCGGCTTTAACAATGTATTTATCTTGCGTTACCGTTAAACGGCCACCGGAAGCAGCGGCGGCTTTTTGGAATTCACTTTCTACCCAATTCCGCGCTGCGCCAATACCTCGCTTTTTATCAGTAGTAGAACTCAACGAATGCCGCGTTTCGAAGCTTACTAGTTTCCGGACGGTATTTTCCAGATTCTGTGCTGATACTTCTTTGATCATTTGCGCAATAGTGGCATCGGGCCGCGAGATTGTTTGCGCGTAAATAAAGTTTGAAGTAGCAATAGTTAAAAAAATAATGGCGGAATAGCGCCTCAAAGAAGAAAAGCAAGTATAATTCATGAGCAAAAAATAAAGTACTGGATTAAGTGAGTACGGCCATAAAAGTAATAAGCTGAATTATTCGGCCGAAATTACTTTAACAGAATAATTTGAAGTAATTAATTTTAGTAAGTAGTCTACTTTTTATACGATAAAATCCAGTTGGCATGTTTAAAAGGCTCCCAAGGAACGGCGGCTAAATCTGTTTTACTATCTACAAAAGGTTGATAAGGCCGACCGTTAAGACTGGCTTGAGCGAAGGCGAAGACCTGCACCTGTTGGTAACCTTGTTTTTGGTAATGCTGTTTCAGGAATTGGGCAAATTGCCAGATTAAGTCGGGACGGACAGGTAAAACGCTGGCTTGTTTAGAAGTTAGAAATTGCGTTGGGTAAACGGTTTGGCTCTGGCCAGTAATGGGGTTACGTACTTCAAAGTAAATAGTACCGGTTTTAGCGCGTAGCATCATTTGCCAGGCCATCCGGTGTCCTTCTTCGGTCCAATGCACGTCGCCGGGAATAAACCAATGCCGGATAGGTAATAGTAGTTGAATTATAAAATAAACTCCTAATAAGTAAAAGACCGGCGGGGTAGGTGAGGTAGCCAGTAACGCATTCAGTTGAGTATCTGTAACTGATAAGGCTGGTTTTCTTCGGAAAAATATACGCCGGATTGTTTCGGGATTAAAAAAGAAGACCGATAAGGCAATACCTATGTACGGAAAAATACCTACCTGAAATACCGTGGAATTAAACAAGTGAAAAAAAAGCGAAACAATAAAAGCCCACTTCCGGGATTTACGCCACAACAAAAAAGGAGTAATTAGTAAATCGAACAAGATACCACCATAAGCAATAAATACCTGCAGCTCGTGTTTTTGTAACAATGGCCCAATTAAGGGGTAATGGGCTTTTACACTAAACCAAAGTTTAATGGGCATAGCTTGTAACCAATCGGGGTATATTTTAGCAATAGCGGCAAAGGTGTACACAATACCAATTTGAGCCGCAAAAATTGCCAAACACCACCTTGGGCAGCTTAAAGAGCGAATAGCCGGGTTTCGGCGGGCATCCCAGGAAGCATAGGCATTTGCCGGTACCAGCAACATCAAAAAACAAAGCAGGATTAATAAATAGTAATGATTGTTATAACTAACCTTTTGCATGAGGTAGGTAGCCCACCACATGAACGTATATGCTGCCAGGCTGGCCCGGTAATACACCCCAAAAAGAATCAGCAGCCCGAGTACCGCCATTAAGCCATAGTAATAATACATGCCGTTTCCAGGCAATGGTTTCAGCCATTCGAAACCAATAAAAGGCAGGTGTACCGTGGGATCAATGAAGTTTCGTTTTACCCAACCTGTAGCAATAGCACCACTTGCTTCTAAGGCGAGTAGCAAACCAAAAAACAAACGAAAAAAAATTAACGGACTATTATCAACTGGCTGACGCAGCCAGGTAAGCAGATGAAACTTAACGGGTGAAACAATAGCGGTTTGCGCCATAATTTTTAATACATCAACTTCTACAAAAATGATTAAATTTTACATAAGGAGAAAGGTGCAGATTTAGTTATATAGAAATAAAATATTATCTTCCGCACCTATTCTTTGTTTTCGGGTAATTCTTCTTTAACTCGAAACTCCAGAAGAAAAGCAGCTTCAACCCGAACTATTTTTAATATAATATTTACGTAACCCGTGCCTATTATGCCTTTTTGTACTTTGCTTCTTCGGCCAAAGCGCAGTGTATTGCTATTATTTACTTTTTTCTTGATTAGGTACGCTGCTCAGGCTCAATTAAACACCAATCCACCTAATGTTTCCTGGAAACAAATTAACACCGAAAAGTTTCAGGTAATTTTTCCTTCCGAATTTGAGAAGGAAGCTCAACGTGTAGCCAACACCTTACAGTATTTGCACGCACCCCTATCGCATACCCTGGGCCGCGAACCCCGGCGGCTGCCCCTTATTCTGCAAAACCGCAACGCTATTGCCAATGGCTTTGTTACGCTGGCTCCGCGCCACTCCGAATTTTATACCATGCCTACTCAGGATTACACCTTGCTGGGTACTAACCGCTGGCTCGATTTATTATCGGTACACGAGTTCCGGCACGTAGTACAATACGACAAAGCCTGGCAGGGAACCTCAAAACTGGCTTATTATTTATTCGGCGATTATGGCTTATCGGTGGCAAATAATTTGGCTTTGCCTAATTGGTTTTGGGAAGGCGATGCGGTTGGTACCGAAACTGCTTTTACTAATAGTGGCCGTGGCCGCACACCCGATTTTGATTTACTGTACCGGACAAATTTATTAAATGGGCGAAATTACTCGTATAATAAACAGCATTTAGGTTCTTTTAAAGACCCGGTGCCTAACCATTACGTTTTAGGGTATCATCTTACTACTTATGGCCGCCGGCATTACGGGCCTGAGTTCTGGGGGAAAGTAGTAGACCAGGCGGCGAGCCGGTTTTTTATTCCGTTTATTTTTTCAACGGCCATGCGCTACGAAACAGGTTACCGTTTGCCTGCCAATTACCGCCGGATGCAGCACGAGCTCGATTCGCTGTGGACCCAGCAAACTGCCCAAATTAAACCAACGGAAGCTACAGTAATTACTAAACGTAAAAGTTCTACCTACACCAATTACGAATTTCCGCAAGAACTCTCGGATGGTAGCATAGTAGCGCTAAAATCTGGCTTAGGTGATTATCCGCACTTTGTAAAAATTGCGGCCGATGGTCAGGAAAAGAAGTTATTTACTCCTGGTCCGATAAACGGAAATGCGATGCTATCAATGGCTCAAGATAAAATTGTTTGGTCGGAGTATGAGTTTGATCCGCGTTGGCAAGTCCGAACGTATTCGGTTATTAAGTATTATGATGTAGCTGCGGGTAAACAACACGTATTACAACGCAAAACCCGGTTAGCCGCACCCGCATTTTCGCCGGATGCCAGCAAAATAGCCGCTATAGAAACTTCGTTACAAAACGATTATACCTTAGTAATTCTGGATGCCAATACCGGACAAGAGTTAAAAAGATTACCAGCTCCGGAAAATGATTTTATTTCGATGCCCCGTTGGGCACCAGATGGAAAGAATATCGTGCTGCTCCGTACTGCGCAAGGCCGTCGTTCCATCAGCTTGTTAAATTCCGAAACAGGTACTTTTACCGAATTACTGGCACCTACCACCGAAAACATTGGCCACCCGGTACTAGCCGGAAATTACGTTTACTTTAATGCACCGTACCTAGGCATCGAAAATGTTTTTGCCCTAGATGTTACTACCCGAAAACAATTTCAGGTAACGGCTCGTCCGTTTGCCGGCATTAATGCCGTTGTTAGCCGCGATAACAAGCAAATTTTATTTAATGATTTTACTAAAAATGGCTACGAAGTAGCCCGGATGGAGAATAATCCTAGTGCGTGGGTTCCCTTGGAAAATGTACCGGACATACGCATAAAATATTACCAGCCTTTAGTTGAGCAAGAAGGTAACGCTAATATCTTAACCGAAGTACCCACTAAAGTTTATCCTGTTCAGCCGTATTCTAAATTTAAGCATATTATAAAACCCCATAGCTGGATACCGGGGCGCGATGTTATTAATAATACCTTTACCGCAACTGTTATTTCGCAGGATTTATTGAGCACTACCCTTACCAGTTTAGGGTATACTTACAATGTAAACGAAGAAAGCAGCCGGGCTTTTGCCGATATCAGCTATCAGGGTTTTTACCCAATTATTAATCTAACGGGAGCTGTAGGGCAACGCGCCGAAATAGAAAACGATACCATCTCGTATGGTTGGAAAGAAAATAGCCTGACTGCTGGTTTGCAGTTACCTTTGAATTTAACGCACTCCAGGTATAATGAATCTTTAGTAATAGGAACCTCTGCCAGCCTTACAAATATCTCGGGTTACGAACGTCCGCGGCAAGCTTTAACAGATCAAACCAACGGAGCTTTGCGCAGTGTACAATATAACTTGGCCTATAACCGGGTGTTTACCACCAGCAAGCGCGATTTAGCTGGACGCTTCGAGCAACGATTAGCCGTAAATTATTTTCATACGCCCCTAAAAGGCGATTACCAGGGTAGTTTATTAGCTGCTTCGGTTCGCCTGGCTTTCCCCGGGTTATTTAAACATCATTCGTTCCAGATCGGCGGTAATTATCAGCAGCAAGGAGTAGAAAATTACCGCTTTGCCAGCACCTTGGTTTTCCCGCGAGGGTACAGTTACCGTTCGCACCAGAATTTTTCGAGTGGTTTTGTGCAGTATAAATTACCTTTATGGTACCCCGATTTAGCTTTAGGGCCCATATTGTATTTCCAGCGGTTAAAAGGCAATGTGTTTTTTGATTATGGCCGGGGATGGAGTAATAGAAACGTTTACCAGTCAGATAAGCGGTACCAATCAGTAGGCGCTGAATTAAGTACCGATTTTAATTTTATGCGCTTGAATAGTGTTTTATTAACTTTGGGGGTGCGCTTCTCGTATTTGCCGCAAGAAAAAGATTATGCGGTAGAGTTGCTGGTATTGGATCTGGGTTTTTAATTTTATTAATTCATTTCAGGTTCAGTTTCTTTAACCTGCTTGCAGATGAATAATAGTTTCTAAAAAAGAACGGCAACCTTTACTCTTAGTAAAAGGCTGGCCATTCTTTTTATAGCAGGTTCTTCAAGTAAAGCTTCTATTCATTAACGAATTTTAGCTACTTCTTCATAATCTTTCAGGAAGGCAGCCATTTTACCCAGCGTGGCATTTAGTTCTTCTACGGTAGGTAAGTACACTACCCGGAAATGGTCGGGGTAAGGCCAGTTGAAACCGGTGCCATGTACAATTAAAATGTGCTGATCTTCGAGTAAATCCAGGGCAAATTGCATATCGTCCTGAATGTTAAACTTTTGTACATCAATTTTCGGGAACAGGTAAAAAGCGCCTTTGGGTTTCACGCAAGTAATTCCCGGAATAGAAGTTAACTTTTCATAGCAAGCATCGCGTTGTTTGCACAAACGACCTGTAGGCATTACCAATTCGTTAATACTTTGGTAACCTCCCAAAGCGGTTTGAATAGCAAATTGCGAAGGCACATTGCTGCACAAACGCATGCTAGCCAGGGCAGTTAAACCTTCAATATAGGATTTAGCCCGATGTTTGGCGCCACTTACAATCATCCAGCCGGCCCGAAAGCCCGCCGCCCGGTAATTTTTAGATAAACCGCTAAAAGTTAAAAATAAAACATCCTCCGAAAAGGCCGCTACGGAATGATGCACAGCCCCATCGTATAAAATACGATCGTAAATCTCATCCGAAAAAATAATCAGGTTATGGCGCTCGGCAATAGCTACCAGACGGCGTAAAACATCTTCGGAGTACACCGCTCCCGTTGGATTATTCGGGTTAATAATTACTAAACCTTTGGTGCGGGGCGTAATTTTACTTTCCAGATCTTCTAAATCCGGGTACCAGTCGGCCGCTTCATCGCACATATAATGCACGGCTTTGCCGCCCGCCAGGTTTACCGAAGCCGTCCAGAGCGGATAGTCGGGAGCCGGAATTAAGATTTCGTCGCCGTTGTTGAGCAAACCCTGCATGCTGAGCAAAATAAGCTCACTAACTCCGTTACCAATATAAATATCATCAATTTTTACTTCGGCAATACCCCGGCGCTGGCAATCGTGCATTACCGCTTTCCGGGCGGCAAATAAACCTTTTGATTCGGTATAGCCCTGCGCTCGACGTAAATTAATAATTACATCGTGAATAATTTCGTCGGGCGCATCAAAGCCGAACGGTGCAGGATTACCAATGTTTAAGCGCGTTATTTTATAGCCTTGCAGCTCTAATTCCATCGCTTTTTCGAATACGGGGCCACGAATTTCATAAAAAACGTTAAGCAGCCGGTTACTCTTCTCAATCATATAGTGCCAAAATTTGGGCTTAAAGTTAAGAGAAAAATTAGCCCGGAAAGGATTTTAAAAGAAACGAAATTGTAATTGCTTCATTTTAATGCTTTTAAACAGTATACTAATAAGCAATAGAGCAATAATCGTTAAGTTTCATTGTCTGGCTGCAACAACTCTGAACGGTATTAGAATCAATTAAACCAAGAGCAAACTTTTTACAATCGACAAAACGCCAGAAAATAAAATATGACAGTAATATACTATTCAATTTATCTAAGTAACTGAATAAAAATAAATTAAAGAGTTCTACTATTTAGTAGGAGTCTTTTTGGCTGCATAGTAAGGTAGCTTCCTCCGGAAGGACAATAATAGAAAATACGGATTTACTTTATTATGAATTCGTCTCTGTACTTAGTAATATATGCTTAAGAAAATACTTGAATTTGATGGAGAAGGGTTGCTTATAACGTTAGCAATAAATTTATTAATGCGATGAATTTGTAACACTTATGGCTTAAAAAGGGTAAACCTGCATTAAAAACCTGTATTTCCGCCGAATGGAACCTGCTTATTAAGCTTAAATTTGATGTATTTTTCTAAAAATTACAGTTCCGTTTACCAACATTTTTACTTATTGCTTTTTGGGTCTTTCTTTCTGGCCATCTCGCTTTTGAGCTCTTGTCAGGAAAAAGAAAAACCGGCCCGTAAAGTAGTTTTTAAAGCCGAAGAAGTAGAGCCCGAAGATACTATTACCTACCCCAATGCTTTAATTACTTCGTTGCACCGCAAAAATCGCTGGGTAGATTCGGTATTTCGGCGGCTTACCCCCGATGAGCGCATTGCACAATTAATGATTGTAGAGGCATTTTCGAATAAGGGCAAAGAACACGAAGAAGATGTATTACACCTGATCCGGAAGTATAAAGTAGGCGGTTTGATTTTCTTTCAGGGCGGACCGGTACGGCAGGCTAAACTCACCAATAAATTTCAGGCGGCGAGTAAAGTACCCTTATTAATTAGCATGGATGCCGAATCGGGAATTGGAATGCGTATGGATAGCGCTATTCAATATCCATTGCCAATGCTATTGGGTGCCATTAACAACGATAGCTTAATTTACCGCATGGGTGCTGAAATTGCCTTGGAGTTTAAGCGTTTGGGCATGCACTTAAACTTTGCCCCAGTGGTAGATATTAATAATAACCCGGCCAACCCCATAATTGGTTACCGCGCTTTCGGCGAAAATAAAATAGATGTAGCTTCTAAAAGTCTGGCTTATATGCTGGGCATGCAAAGCGAAGGAATCATTGCTACGGCTAAACACTTTCCGGGACATGGCGACACTAACATTGATTCGCACCACGATTTACCCGTAATACCTTATGGCCGGGAGCGTTTGGACTCGCTGGAACTATATCCTTTTCGGGAATTAATAAAAGCAGGAGTAGGCGGAATTATGGTGGCGCACATGCACTTGCCCAAACTCGATTCTACTACTAACCTACCTTCTACGCTTTCGCAGCCTATTGTTACTAACTTACTAAAGCAAGAGCTAAAATTTGGCGGTTTGGTAGTAACGGATGCTATGGTAATGAAAGGCTTAACCAAGTACTTTAAGTCCGGTGAAGCCGAAGTGCGGGCTTTACAAGCTGGTAACGATGTGTTGGAACGGCTAGTGAGTGTACCCAAAGCCATTGCTGCCATTAAACTGGCTATCCGGCAAAAACGTTTAAGCCAGCGCGACATTGACCGACGCTGCAAAAAAGTATTGGCGGCCAAATACTGGGTAGGCTTAAATAAATATAAACCTATTGTACTGGATAGTTTATACGCCAATTTAACGGCTTCGCGGTCCTACGAAACCAACCGGCGCCTGGCCGAAGGCTCCCAAACCCTGTTGCATAACAAGCGCCATATTATTCCTTTAAAACGCAAAAAAAATGTAAAATATGCAGTTTTAGCAGTGGGGGCTTCGCGGCCAACCTTCTTTCAGAAAAAATTAGGAGAATACGTGCCCATTGAAAGTTTTGTGTTGCCACGCCGGAGCGATAAAAAGGCTAGATTGCTGTTGCGCCGCCGGCTTAAGAAATATAAACAAGTGGTAATCGGGTTATATGGCCCTAGTATTCGGCCTAGTAATACGCTTCTGCTGGGTAAAGACGAAATAGCGCTGGTTAACGAACTGCTCGATCAGAAGAAATGCCTGGTAGTATTATTCGACAATGCTTACACCCTTACCGAACTAAAAGAAATTAGAAAAGCGAATGGCTTAGTAGTAAGTTATCAACAATTATTGCCAGTACAGGAAGCTGCCGCTCAACTACTTGCCGGTAGAATAAGTGCTAATGGTAAACTGCCCGTAACCGTAAATGAATACTTTAAATACGGCGATGGTTTGTAGAAAAAGTAAGTTGATCAATCATTTTAGAACGCAGGAACGCGCCGCGGCACATTCCTGCGTTCTGAATCGAATGCAATATCCTGAAAACTAAAGAAGAAGATATAAACAGATTTCCTTAATTATTTACAGGGAGAGGGTAACCCAACTCATACAAAAGAAGGTTAATTTCTGTTATCAATAGCGGCATCAGCTTCTCTGGCTTCTTCTTTTATTTTAGCTTTGGCATTGCGTGCACCTTCTTTTATTTCGGCACCTGCTTCTTTAGCTTCTTGCTTAATTTCCTGACCAGCATCATTTAATTTATCGCCGGTCTTCTGGCCTGCTTCTTTTAAATCGCTACCCGCTTCGTTAGCAGCAGCTTTGGTTTGATTAGCAGCATTTTCGGCCTGGTCTTCTATATTATCACCGGTTTCTTTGGTGTCCCCTTCCACCGAAGCATTATTAGCATCTTCGGCATCGGTGGCACTTGGGTTTTCCTGTTCTATTACTTCTTCGGTGTTCTCGGCAGCGCTATCGGGCCGTTTAGAGTCGCAGGAAATAAATAAAAAGGCCATAGAACAAGCAATAAGAGTATTTTTACCTAGATTTTTCATTTACAAAGAGCTTTAATTCAACATTATTTAGATGAGTATACGAATTTACCACAACGAGTTGCCTAAGTTTTAGGGTTTGTTAGCCTAAACGGAATGATGAACTGGTCAAATGGGCTGAATAATTACTAAAAAGAGTACAAATGCATATAGCACTAACTCTATTTACCGTAAGTCGTTTTTATGAGAGTAAAGTTTACTGGAATGGCTGAAGCAAAACTGCTGCATATTTTCTTAATCCGGCACCAACGACCAGTTGTGTCGAAGCAGGGTTGGTTTAACCGAGAACAGGCAAGTCAGTTTTTAATGGAATACGATGCTTGTGCTATTGAAGAACTCGTAACGAAACCCGCTGGCTTACCAACCGAACAAATTACCAAGGTATATTGCAGCAGCTTGCCTCGGGCTAAGCAAACGGCCCAAGCTATTTTTGGTCCGGAGATAACTTTAATCGAAGATCCGATTTTTAATGAATTTCAGCGGCAAGCGTTTTCAATACCATATTTAAAATTTCCGATTAAATTCTGGCTAATTGGGGCGCGGGCACTCTGGTTACTTGGTATAAACACCAATGGTCTTGAAAATTTCCGGCAAGCCAGAATTCGGGCACATAAAGCAGCGCAGCAATTAGTTAAACAGGCCGAAAGGGATGGTAAAGTAGTATTAGTAGCGCATGGGTTCTTAAATATTTTTATCCGTAGAGCTTTGCGTAAGATGGGATGGCACATAGTCCGTTACGACGGAGGCGGATTTCTGGGAGTCTCTGAATTAGTAAAGAAAGCCGAAAAATAGGTTGTCTATTTTACGTTCTAGGCTGTTGGTTAGCATCCGATAGTATTTAGCAAGTACAACAAGATAAAAGCCGAAGGAAATAATTTTAAGTCTTACTACCTACGTCTATTTAACTCCGCGAAACTTTGCCTTTTAAATCCCAGTGGCTCGATGCAATCTGATCGGAGTTAGGTAAGCGTTTTATGGTGCGGACGTAACGTTCGCCGGTAATAGCGCCATCGGGGCGGCGCTTGCCAATAAACAGAGTTATGGGTTCGCCTAATTCGTTGGTAATAAAGGTTAAATCCAGGCCCTGGTACGTATCATCCAGGCGGCTGCTCGGGGCGAATCGCTTGTTTAGTTTTTCGGCCAGTTTTTTATTTAACGGCATGTAAAAAGTAATTTTATTTAGGTGCGCAAGATTCCAGGCAAGATTCAGGGTTGGGTATAATCCTGAAAAATAAGCAAAGCCTCTTCGTCCGAAGCTTCTACCACTTCATCAATTACAGACTGAATTTCTTCTTCGGTCCAATTAGCTTTTTCAGCAGCTTTTACAAATACGCCCAAAGTTTCGAACTTGCTGGCTTCTACGGGTAAAACAGCTTTTACTTTTTTGCGGATGCGCATACTTTCAGATACCTAAAAAATAAAAAAATGCCTAAATAATAAGTTTACGCAAGCTTTATGTAACAGTTTGTAAGAAACGCTCCGCAGAAATAAATTTAAGGAAACGGAACTCTGCCCTACTACAAACAGATAAAGTTCTTCATTAAAACTTGTCAATCTTCACAACAAATTAATTAAATTTTCTTTTTAATAAATGTATTCATTTTCCGGGATGCAAAATAGCAACAGTTAAACAGATAGATGTAGAAATTTCATTTTTCGGTTATAGTATATTTTGAATTAGAGTGCTTTAGAAGCTTTTTTTATATATTTTTATTCTATATTGATATGATAGGATTAAATATCAGGCAAACAGAAAATAAAGGAAAATTTATTCAATAAGGATTTTATTTTGAAAAAATTTCATAAAATCACGAACAATTTTGTGTTTTATTTTTTATTATATTCACAAGAGTAACTCGCTTACAATAAACAAGTTTGCTTCTCAAATAAAATATTTAACTTTGCCGGAGAAAAATAATAATATTTACTAATATTATTATATATGAATACTAAAATACCTATTGGGCCGTTATACATAGTAAGCTAAAAAGCAGTTATTAATTTTAATTTGATTTAAATATAATAAAAGGCAGATAGCACTTTAGTAACTTATTAATTAGTTACAAAAACGTTTAAGTACTTAGCAAACAGGATGGCCAAGTTCACTGATAAATTTTTTCTGCAATCTATCCGCCGGAAAGTAATTGCGGCCTTTTTGATAGGAGCCATTGCTATTGGACTAGCCTGGATCGTAACTAAGGTCGGCTTTGAGGAAATGCTTTCCACGGTAAATAGATTATCTACTCCCAACGAAAAGTTAAAAGTAGTAAATACACTTTTCCGCTCAATCACCCAACTCGACCAATTGCAACGGGTTCAGGCTATTAAAAATCCAGATAAACCTTATGCCGAATTTAAAAAGGGCTCAGAATACTTAGTAAAAACCTTAGATACTTTACGGGTCCTGAGCGCAAATAACCCTTTGCAAGTGCAGCGGCTAGATTCCATGACAACTATTCTGCGGTCACGCGATAAGCTTTTCTTAAGTTACCTGAAGCTACGGAAAGATTTAGTTCATAACGAGGCCCTTTCTAAACGAATTCATGCGGTTTCTAATTACATTGCTAAAAACAATAAACCCAAAATAGATACCAGCATTGTTATTACCAACCAACGCTATGTAACTACTACTACCCTGCCCAACGCCGATACGCTGCAGATTGTAGTTAAGAAAAAGCCTAAAAAATCTTTTCTCAGTCGCTTGTTTAGAGGCCGCAAAGAAGAACCAGCATTACCAGCCCTGAAACAAGTAGAAGAAGAACTAAAAATACAGGTAGATACCCTGGCCGTAGCCAAACAAGATAGTTCCATCTGGAAGATTCAGAAAATGATGCGGCGCATGGAGCGGGAGCAACACCAACGCACCACCAAGCTGCTGAATCGCGAGTTGGCTTTAATCCACACCAACAATCAATTGCATACCCAGTTGCTAGCTATCCTGCACGTAATAGAAGCCGAAGAAATTCACCTAGATAGGCAAAACAGCCAGCAAGCCACCGAAGTAGTACGGGCCAGCATTAGCCGGATGAATGGAATTATGGTTATTTTCTTTTCGGTAGCAGCTTTTCTGGCTTATTTAATTTTAATCGATATCTCACGCAGTCATAAATACCGGAAGCAGTTAATAGCCGCCAAAGAAGAAGCCGAGCACCTGGGCCAGGTAAAGCAACGTTTTCTGGCCAACATGAGCCACGAAATCCGGACACCGTTACAAGCTATTATTGGTTTTGCCGAACAAGTATACCAACAGCCACAACCTAAACGGGAGGCGCTCGAAGCTATTTACCGGTCGGCCGAGCATTTATTGCAAATTGTAAACGAAGTGCTCGACTACAGCCGTATTACTTCGGGTAAGTTTACGTTTGAACAACAGCCATTTAATGTACAGCAACTTGTTTCGGGGGTAATAGAAACCATGCGTTTACCGGCCGAACAAAAAGAATTAGCGCTGGTTCTGGAAAGTACTATTCCTAATACCTTGTTTGTTTCGGGTGATGCATTCCGGTTGCGGCAAGTACTTTATAACTTATTAGGCAACGCTATTAAATTTACGCATCAGGGGCAGGTTACATTGCAAGTGAATTGTACGCGAACCCACGAAGCCTTTGAAATTACTTTTGCCGTTATGGATACAGGTATTGGTATTCCGGCTTCAGAATTAGAACGTATTTTTTACTTATTTGAGCAGGTAGATGCTTCGGTGGTGCGCACGCACGGCGGTACTGGTTTGGGGTTAAGTATTGCTAAAACCTTGGTAGAAGGCCAGAACGGAATAATTGAGGTGAGCAGTGAACCGGGGCTAGGTTCTTGTTTTGTGGTAAGATTGCCTTTCTTGCCGGCTCTCGCGCCAGTTCCGGAACCAGCCACTTTAACTGCCAGTAACCAAGCCATTAAAACAATTACTTCGGGTAAGCCCAATGGTAAAGTACTGGTAGTAGATGATGATGCCTTTATTTTGCGCTTATGCGAGACTATCCTGAACAAATACGGTATCATAAATACTTGTACTTCCGATGCCCAGGCCGTTCTGCGCGAAGCCTGGGATCCAAACATTAAATTGGTCTTATTAGATATCCGGATGCCGGAAATAAACGGTTTGGAGTTATGCCGCGCTCTGCGCAAAAAGCTGGGAAAAGAGATTAAAGTAGTGGCACTTACCGCTCAAGCTTTGCCGGAAGAACGCGAAATAATTCTAGCCGAAGGCTTTGATGGAATTCTAATGAAACCTTTCCGCGAGCACGAATTACTCACCTGGCTACACTCCCAAAATATAACCGGAGCTATTAATCCTAATCTGCCAACTACTTCCTTATCAGAACCCGATTTATCTATGTTGATTAAAATAACAGGTAGCGATGAAGAACAACTACGGC
The DNA here is from genome assembly GCF_014075995.1 of Adhaeribacter radiodurans. NCBI lineage: Bacteria > Pseudomonadati > Bacteroidota > Cytophagia > Cytophagales > Hymenobacteraceae > Adhaeribacter > Adhaeribacter radiodurans. The sequence continues at coordinate 6,382,620 of NZ_CP055153.1, forward strand.
TTATTCTGAATCAGTTTATCTTAGATACCCAGCTAGATTTAGAAAAATTAAATGATTATTCAATAGAATGTTTGCCGAAGCAGACCCGAGAAATAGTGCATCGCTTAGCTGGCCGTATTGGACAAGTAGGCACGAAAGAACTGGCATCTCGGCTCCGTAAAATAGAAACGGCCTTAAACCAACAGCAACCTCTCGAAACCATGTTACCAGAACTAGAAAATTTGCAAAAAGAAATAAAAGAACTGGTAAAGAAAGTTCACCTGAAAGTGAAAAGTTTAGAAGAAATATTGGTTAAGTAACGGCTTCAAAAAACAAGCGGCCCTGCGTTTAGTTAGTTAAATGCAGGGCCGCTTGTTTTTTAAATTTACTTTTTTGTCTTGTGGTTGGTGGCTGGCATTAACAAAGTAGAATAACTTTAGTACTTGCATTCAATAGTAAATCTTCAAAAATTGCAGGGAAGTTGTAGTGGGAGTACCTTCTTAAATTAGAACTAATTCCTGCAATTTTTTCTAAGCTTCTAAATTATACTTAGCTAGTTTCAAATAAAGGGTTTTCCGGTCGATGTTTAAAAGACGGGCCGCTTTCGACTTATTAAATTTTACTTCCTGTAAGGTTTTATAAATGAGTTCCCGTTCGTTCGCTTCTTGTAGTGCTTTTAAGTCCGGTCCTTCTGTTTTGGGCGCTTCGTTAATGGTTTGCACCATCTCCTCGGGCAACGTTTCTACACCGGCTACTTCTCCCGATGATAGCAGTACAGCTCGCTTTACCACATTTTTTAATTCGCGCAGGTTGCCCGGCCAATGGTACTCCCGTAAAATGGCCATTACTTCCGGAGAAAAAGCTTTTACATTGCGGGTAAGTTCCTGGTTAGCCAGTGCCACAAAATGAGCAACAAATTCTTCCAGATCGTTTTCGCGGTTGCGTAAAGCGGGTACTTTAATAATAAATTCGTTCAAACGATGGTACAAATCTTCCCGAAAATCTCCGTTTTTCACGCTGTTTACCAGATCATCGTTGGTAGCCGTAATTACCCGTACATCAATGGCAATTTGTTTATTACTGCCCAGGGGCTGAATAGTACGTTCCTGTAAGGCTCGCAATAACTTCACCTGAATATCGTACGAGAGGTTTCCTACTTCATCCAGAAAAATAGTGCCTCCCTGTGCCATCTCAAAAACGCCTTGCTTATCGTTGGTGGCGCCGGTAAAAGCCCCTTTTACGTGCCCGAAAAGTTCGCTATTCGCTATTTCGCCGGAAATGGCACCGCAGTCGACGGCTACAAAGGGAGCTTCTTCGCGCTTGCTTAAACGGTGAATGGTACGAGCCACGTATTCTTTACCAGTTCCACTTTCGCCCTGCACAATCACCGACATATCCGTAGGTGCTACTAACTGAATAAAATCGTGCAGTTGGCGCGAAGCATAACTGTGGCCCGAGATAAAAAGAGGCGTATCGGTGGGGTGATCTTTATCTTTTTCTTTGTCGGAGGGTAATACTTCTTTTATTACCATCAATAATTCGTCGGGGTTAACCGGTTTGGTAATATAATCAACAGCACCCAGACGCATCGCCCTAACTGCCGTACCTACATCCTGAAAACTGGTCATCATAATACCCGGAACGGGAGTAGACATGCTTCGGATATTTTCTAGTATTTCAAAGCCGGTGCCGTCTGGTAACCGGTAATCCATTAAAACTAATTGGTAGGTCTGGCCGCTTAGTAGCTTTATGCCATCTTTTACCCGGTGAGCAACGTTTACTTCAAATCCCTGCTTTTTTAAAAAACCTTCCAGTATTAGCGCAAAGGTTAAATCGTCTTCTATCACTAATATTTTTTCCATACCTTATCGTACATACGTGGATGATGTAAAAATAAAAAAAAGCCGGGTAATTCCCGGCTTTTCTTTCTGGTTGTAATAAGGTAGGCTTGTTTTAAAGCAGAGATTATTTTACTGGCTTACCATCTTTACCAATTTTAACGGTTCCAACTTGGTTAGCTTGTTTTAATTCAATAGAATAATACTCTTTTCCAGTGGTGGCATCTTTCACTAATTGAGCAGAAGATGGAGTCCAAGTTTTTAATTTTTCGCTGGCAAGAGTAGCTTTTACAGGGGCAGGCAGTTCTTCTAAGGCTACTGTAGTTCCGGCAGCAGCGGCATCAGCAGTAGCAGCCGTTCCGGTTGCGGAAGTACCTGTAGCAGTGGTGCCAGGGGCAGCAGTACTTGCAGCCGCAGCCGCTCCAGTGCTGGTAGCGTCTGTTTGAGTAGCAGTACCAGTGCTAGTAGATGTTTCAGCCTGCGTTCCGCTTGCAGCTCCTGCTTGCGTTCCAGATTGAGTAGTACCTTGTGTAGCACCTTGGGTAGTGGTTTGATCTTGAGTAGTAGACTGACCACCAGTAGTAGTTTGTGCTTGAGCAGATACAGCGCCTAATAGAAACAGGGAAAAAGCGGATACAACAATTTTCTTCATAATACTAATTTTATCTATTTAACATCAATTGGTTACTTATATTATATTCGAAAGCTATGCCAAAAACCAGAAATAATTGTAATTAACTAGTATACAAGTAGTTTTAAGCAAATGAGAAAAACCTCTAAATTTGAAAGTGTGGAAAAATTCTACATTCTGAGAAGCTTAATTGGGGAATAAAGTCGCTTTTTGCCACATATTTATTATTATAGCGCCGCATCCTCGAAGTAATGGTATTGTATTTTGGTAAATATAGAAGGGCAGATTAAGTTTAAGTTAAATAAAGCGATGTGGTTTTTGCTTTTTATCTATACTAATTACCTTGGGAATAAATAAGATAAAAAAATGAAACCAAGTATTATAATGAATTCTGCCGCGGATCCCGAATTGGGGTTGATCCAAAGCTTAAAGTTGCAAAGCTTAAAACAGCATACTTTTTCCCAAAATTCTTCGCTGCTTGCCTCCGGCTTATTTTATCAACTGAACAAAGAAGATGAGTTAGAGAAAATCATGTACCAGGACGATTTTAATGATTTAGAGGAAGATGATGAATTTTATCCGGAAGAAGAAAGTAATCGAGATAACTATGATGAGGATTTTGAGTTTGATTACCACCGTTACAAATAACGAGCTTAAAATAGAAAAGGCTTACCAGATTAAGAACCAGATGATTCTTAATTTAGTAAGCCTTTTTACTTATGAACAGTACTTAACCTGGACTATCGCTTCGTCAGGTATTTGCTGGATAAGCAGTCCGGGAAATAGTAAATATTTAAAAAATCGGTTTATCAACTTCTACAGCGCGCAAAACTGAATTTTTAAATTTTTTGCTTTCCGTAAGGTGAATAGCAAGGGTTTACTTAAATTTCCCTTTCAGCATGGCTAGTTTCGCCTGAAAATCATTTTGGGGTTCTTCTTCCCGTTTGTTGCGATCACCTTTTTTACCGTTTCCGGCACCACCGCCGGCTGGTTTAGCGGCCATGGGTTCAGTTTTTAACGACAGAGAAATCCGTTTGCGGGCCGCATCTACTTCCAGCACGGTAACTTCCACCCGCTGACCTACCTTTACTACTTCGTGCGGATTGCTTATAAAACGATCCGATAAATGACTCACGTGCACTAAACCATCCTGGTGTACTCCAATATCCACGAAAGCGCCAAAAGCCGTTACGTTAGTAATAATGCCGGGTAATTTCATGCCGGTCCGTAAATCGTTTATTTCGTTTACGCCTTCGGTAAACGAGAACGCCTCGAAACTTTCGCGGGGGTCGCGGCCGGGTTTAGCTAACTCGCTCATAATATCCTGGAGCGTAGGCAAACCAACGGTATCGGTTACGTAATTTTTTAAATTTATTTGTTTGCGGAGTTCCGGCTTTTTCATCAGGTCGGTAACTGTAGCGCCTAAGTCTTTCGCCATGCGTTCCACCAGTTCGTAACGTTCCGGGTGAACCGCGCTAGCATCTAATGGGTTTTTCGCGTGTAAAATGCGTAAGAAACCGGCCGCTTGTTCAAACGCTTTATCGCCTAAACGCGGTACTTTTCTCAGTTCGGCGCGGGTGCGGAACGGACCATTCTGGTTGCGGTATTCCACAATGTTCTGGGCCAGGCTGGGTCCTAAACCGGATACGTAGGTTAATAATTGCTTGCTGGCGGTGTTTACTTCTACACCCACAGCGTTTACCGAACTCATGACCACATCGTCCAGGGAGTGTTTTAAGGCAAACTGGTCTACGTCGTGCTGGTACTGACCCACGCCAATACTTTTCGGGTCGAGTTTTACCAGTTCTGCAAGTGGGTCCATGAGCCGGCGACCAATGGAAACGGCACCGCGTACGGTAACATCATGATCCGGAAACTCTTCGCGGGCTACATCCGAAGCGGAGTAAATAGAGGCGCCGCTTTCGTTTACCATTACTACCGCAATAGTATTAGGTAAGCCCAAGCCACGCACAAAAGTTTCGGTTTCGCGGCTGGCGGTACCGTTACCAATGGCAATGGCTTCTACTTCGTATTTCGAGGCTAAATATTTAACAGTACTCGCGGCTTCCTGGGCCTGGCGGGCGCCGGTGTGCGGATACACGTTTTCGTTGTGCAGTAATTTGCCTTGCTTATCCAGTACTACCAGTTTACAGCCGGTCCGAAAGCCGGGATCCAGAGTCAAAACGGTTTTTTGACCCAGTGGCGCGGAAAGCAATAATTGGCGCAAATTATCAGCAAATACCCGAATGGCTTCCTCGTCGGCGCGCTTCTTCGACAGCATCCGGATTTCGGTTTCCATTGACAGTTTCAGCATGCGTTTGTAGGCGTCTTTGGTTGCTATTTTTACCTGCTGCGCTGCTTCGTTATTGCCCTTCACGAACATGTTTTCGAGCAACTCTATCGCTTCTTCTTCCTCGGGCTGGGCATTGAGCATCAAAATCATTTCGTTTTCGCCGCGGCGCATGGCCAGTACGCGGTGCGAAGGAGCTTTATCGATGGGTTCTTCCCATTCAAAATAATCTTTGTATTTCTGGCCTTCTTCTTCCTTGCCCAGCATCACGCGGCTCTTAAACACGCCTTTCTTCTCGAACAAATTCCGCATGCGGGCACGGGCATCCGGGTTTTCATTAATCCATTCGGCAATAATATCGCGGGCGCCGGCTAAGGCTTCTTCGGCATCTTTTACTTCCTTTTCTGCGCTGATATACTGAGTTGCTTCGGCGGTTACATCAAATTTTTCTTGCTCAAATAAACGCTGCGCCAATGGCTCCAGACCTTTCTCGCGGGCGATAGTAGCTTTGGTGCGGCGCTTGGGTTTGTAAGGCAAATAAATATCTTCGAGCACGGCCATGGTTTCGGCGGCATTAATCTGGGCCTCGAGTTCGGGCGTTAGTTTTTGCTGCTCTCGGATTGATTTAAGAATAGCTTCGCGGCGCTTATCCAGTGCGCGGAGTTGTTCCATGCGGTCACGGATGCCGGCTACGGCCACTTCGTCCAGAGAGCCGGTTACTTCTTTGCGGTAACGCGAAATAAAAGGTACCGTAGCGCCTTCGTCTAATAATTCTACGGTAGCTTGTACTTGCTTGATGCTGATACTCAGCTCGGTGGCAATTTTAAGGTAATTTCTAATCAATTCTTCCATACGGCACTAGGCTTCGGGTTATACAATTCAAATTTACGCCGGAAAAATCGGAAGGCAAAGCCAGGAAGGGGGTTGATGTTTAGGAAAGATTTTGGTATAGGTGGGAGTGGGTTTAGTGGAAGACGTTTGTGAAGACACAAACGTTGGCGGAGAGGATCGTAACGATGTTTGTAGAAAGTAAATTAGCAGAATATTATATTTTTTATATTTCAGATTAAGCTATAATTTGGAGGGAATTAAATTACAATTATTACAAGGATCTGTTTAAAATAGAAAATAAATTATAAAGGATGGTTGTAAATGAACAAAAACTCAGAGTAGAGCTATTGAATAAACAACCTGTTGAGCTTATTTCCATCACTAACTCATTACTTAGTTTAGGTAATCAATACCGAAGGTTTTGTTATAGCAGAGGAAATACAGGTCCTTACTATGATGTTAAGTTATATGTAGAAAAGATTGAGTCTGGGTCAATTATTACAGATTTAGTAAGTGTTTCTCCAGCAATATATTTACCTTTTTTTGAAAATATTAATAGCGTAGTCGAGTTTGGTCTTCATCTAAAAACAGCTTATAACTATTTCAGAGGTAAGTCTGAGCCTCCAGCAAAGTTTGAAAAGGTAGATTATGAAGATTTAGGTAATATTATAGAGCCAATAGCTAAAGATGTTGGTGGACAATTCAATATCATCAATTCAGGACCAGGAAGTGTATATTTTAATGTCTTCAGTACAGATTCAAGTGAAGCCAAATCTTTAAAGAAGAAAATTAATGCTGAGAAAAGAATTGTAGATAAATCTTTATCTGGAATACAGGAACAAATGCTTTTTTATTGGCATCAAGCTAATAAAGGAGCAGCTAATAAGAAAGGAGATTTAGGGATTATAGAAACTTTGTCTGATAAACCAGTAAAAGTTCTGTTTGATACCGATGCGATCAAAATGGCAATGTTAAATGGTCACCGTAATATTTTCAAATTAGCATTTATTGTAGATGTTCAGGTTCAAACTATAAATGGAGAACCCAAGATTTATAAAGTTATTCGAGTTCATGAATCATTTCTACAAAATCATTAATCGATAAAGTTAACAGCAATTAAATTGTTGTATCAGAAGTATGACTTCGCCCTCGTTTGTGTCTTCACAAACGAGCTTACAGCCGCTCCCCAATATGCGTTAAAAAGCCAAATTCATCCACGCCGGTTTCATAAAAAGAAGCAGAAGAATATTTATACTCCAGAGGAGATGCCGCTAAGAGCCATTTGCCTTGCACCGGATTGTTATGAATGTAATCTAATTTTTGAAAAATAACACTGGGCGAGTACAGGTGAATGGGCAGTGAATCACGTTGCCAGAACTGATACTTTCTAGTTTTTAAACTTACTTCAAAATACGGCAGTACTTCCGGATGAAATTTCTTTAAATCTATTAGTATTTGGTGACTGGTAAACTTCATAAAACTGGCGTGCGGTAATTCTTTGCCGTTGAGCTGCGTGAACTCCCATATCAGATGCAGGTGATTGGGCATAATTACAAATCCGTATACCATTATCTTCTTTTCCGCAGTCAGAAATTGCAAGGAGTTTACAATAAATTCTTTGTACTTATCTGGTTTAAGCAGATTTTTCCAATTAAAAGATTGTCGCGGTATAAAAGTAAATGGAGCCTAGTTCCATAGTTTGAGGATAACGGTAGAAGAAGGAAAGTGTTTGTGGCGACACAAACACCGGCAGGAAATTTAAACAAATTGGAATATTGAATTGTACGAAAACGTTTGTGAAGACACAAACGATGGCGAAAGAGTAGTTAGCAATAAGTTTATTGTTTTAGCAGATAAAGCTAATTTCATACTTATTAAAATTACGATAGCTAGTTATGAAAGCTTTTGCCAAACGACGATAATTTAGTTTATTGATGGAGGATCATTTTCTTCATCTAGGTGGTAAGCATGTTATATGGCCAAACTAGGCAATTCAGCAGAAGCAGTTACGAGTTTCACTGGAACCAGCGACAAACAACTGAACCGTTTAAAAGCCATCATCAGCGGTTCTATGGGCAATTTGGTGGAGTGGTACGATTGGTACGCGTATTCGGCATTTTCTATTTATTTCGCCCCGGTATTCTTCCTGAAAAGTGACGCAACTGCGCAGCTTTTAAACACGGCTGGTATTTTTGCGGTAGGCTTTCTCATGCGCCCTATTGGCGGGTGGTTGTTTGGTAGCTTAGCTGATAGAGCTGGGCGCAAGTTTGCCATGACGCTTTCGGTGCTGCTCATGTCGTTCGGATCCTTACTGATTGCAGTTACGCCTTCTTACCAATCAATCGGCGTATTGGCGGCAGTTTTGCTTTTATTTGCCCGTTTGCTGCAAGGTTTAAGCGTAGGAGGGGAGTACGGTACTTCGGCTACCTATTTAAGCGAAATGGCTACGGCTAATCGCCGGGGTTTTTACTCCAGCTTTCAGTACGTTACCCTTATTGGCGGACAGCTTATTGCCTTGGGTATTCAGCTAATTTTGCAGCAATTATTTTTAACAGAAGCGCAATTGCACGAGTGGGGCTGGCGTATTCCGTTTTTTATTGGGGCTGGTTTATCATTAACGGCTTTGTATTTGCGCAGCCACATGCTGGAGTCGGTGGCTTTTACTCAGGATAGAAATAATTTAGTAAAAAAGAAAAGCGGCACCATCAAACAATTGCTGCAACACCCGCGTGCCGTAGCTACCGTAGTTGGTTTAACCTTGGGTGGAACTATTGCTTTTTATACCTACACCACCTACATGCAAAAGTTTCTGGTAAACACGGTTAAGCTTACGAAAGACCAGTCTACCCTTATTACGTTTGTATCGCTGTTTATCTATGCCGCCTTGCAGCCGCTTTTTGGTTTACTTTCAGATTATATTGGGCGCAAACCTTTACTAATCGGTTTCGGCGTTTTGGGTACTTTGGCTACCGTGCCCTTATTAACAGCTTTAAGCCAGACTACCAACCAATGGCAGGCTTTCGGGCTCATTATGCTGGCTTTGCTTATTGTGAGTGGATATACGTCTATTAATGCGGTGGTAAAGGCAGAATTATTTCCCACCGAAATCCGGGCTTTGGGTGTGGGCTTTCCGTATTCTTTAACCGTGGCCATTTTTGGCGGAACCGCCGAATACGTGGCGCTCAGTTTTAAAAATGCTGGTAACGAAGGTTATTTTTACTGGTACGTTACAACCTGTATTTTTATTTCCTTGCTGGTATACATCACCATGCGCGATACCAAACACACCTCATTGATACATAAATCTTAAGGTAACCATAATTCCGACCTTGTTGCTAATTTTCATTACCCGTAAAGCTGCAAGATTTTGACAGCATCAGATTTCTAAAATGCTATTTTTTAGAAATCTGATGTTACTCAAGGTTTGTATTTATTTACTTTATTAAGCCCCGGTCATAGCTTTTGGCTAGTTTGGGTGGAATTAAATCTTTCACGTACAAGCGGGCAATAGCTTCGGCCAGGTACGGCAGCATGTCGGCGTAATTGCTTAGTACAATTATAGTCAGTTTTTGGTCGGGGAAACGCAGTACATCTCCTAAACCGGGACCACCACTATGGCCTACCATTAAATGACCTGCGTTTTCTTCGCGGGTCCAGCCCAAAATAGAAAAAGAACGCTTCTCGTTTTTAACCAACGGCATTCGGTCGGTTACTTGCGCTAAAATATCTTTCCGTATAAAAGTAGCTTTATCTAAAGCAGTAGCCCACTTTATTCCATCCGCCAGCGATAAGTATAAACCCGCTGAGGCATAAGAGGTTTGCGTGTAAATATTTTTAAAAATGAATGGCTGGTTTTTGCCTTTAGTAAAAATCTGAGATTTGTTTCGCAGGGGTTCCATTAACTGCGTAGGCACGTTACGGATTTCCTTATCAAAGCCACTATCGTTCATGTTTAAGGGTTTAAAAATTTCGTAGGCGAGTAACTGTTCTATGGGTTTGCCGCCAATTTTTTCCAGAATATGCTGCAACGCAAAGTAATCGCCGTTCATGTACGATTCCTTCGTGCCGGGAGCAAAAGTTAAGGTTGAATCTTTGAGAGAATTTACTAATTCTTCGCAAGTCTGAATTTTTTCATTGTTACCCACCGGCCAGGGAATACCCGATTCGTGCGATAGTAAATGTTTGATTTGAATGTCTTTCCAGGTAGGTGGGCTTGCAGCAATATATTTACTAATATAATCGTCGAGGCTGATTTTGTTTTCCTGAAGCCATTTTAATACTAAAGTAGAAGTAAACAGCTTGGTAACAGAAGCAATATGAAATACGGTATTTTGTGTAACGGGCTGGTTCCACTCCACATTGGCAATGCCGTAAGTGCCGGCGTGCAGAACTTTACCGTCTTTTACCACGGCTACCGCCAAGCCGGGAATTCCTACTTCTGCCATTTCTTTTTTTACAAAAGCATCAATTTCTGTTTTGGTGGGGTTGGTAGATTTTTGGGCAAAGCAAGTACAAATCAGGTAGTACAGGCAGGTTAGTAAAACAAATTTTTTCATGGTTGGATTGATAATATAAAGAGTGCTTATTAATTGGGAAGACGAAAATAAGCCCAGTATATTACCATTCTCAAGCCTAAACTGGCCGTTTTAGCCGAAGCGTACTATTTTACCCCGGGAAATGTAGCCTTAAACGGCTGCTAATTTTAGCCATTCTTTAAAAGCAGGTGCCTTAGCCCGACTAATTGTAATAACCTCCGGCAACTTGGGGCAAGGTTTTACCAAGATATTGATTTTGCCATTCTCTATCCGTTCTATCGCCTGCACCAAATTCCGGTGAATAATAAATTGCCGGTTAGCCCGGAAAAATTGGTCCGGAGGAAGTATCTGCTCGAGTTGTTCCAGCGATTTCTCAATTAAATGAGATTCTCCTTTGGTGCTGTAAATTAAAGTTAAGTCGCTGGCTATGGTACAATAACAAATATCGGCAAAACTCAGAACGGTACTTTTATTTCCTAATTTGGTTAATAAAGCAGCTTTAGGTAGCTCCAATTCGGGCTCTTGTTTTTTCTTCGCCAAAAAGGAAGACCATTGTATAAAATATAGAGTAACGTAAATGCTATTCATAACCAGCAGCCATATCTCAAAAACCCATAAATGATGCGTATATACTTCGCGGGGTACTGGTTTATTAGTTATTAAATAATTAATGCTCTCCGTAAAAAATATAAGAATAGCCAACGCCACTACCGAAGTAAGAAGTAGTTGCAGCAGAATACGGCGGATAAAATTTTGCTGGTAAGGGTATTTTTGGTCGAGGTAGTGGATAATGTACCGAACCGCCAGCCAGGCACAGGTAACTTCAAAAGAATCTAATAATAAACCGGTGAGGTACTTTTTATTCAGGTAAAATTCGCCATAAGCGATGTACAGGTTTATGACACCCATAACAATAATAAATACCGGGAAGAATACTTTATCCCGGTACTTTATCTCAAACTTATTTTCCACTTTTTGTAAGCTCTAAACTTTAGCAAAAGCACGAAACAATATTTTTCTGATTCATAAAAAATATGGCTCGCGCTTTTGAAAAATAGCAGGTTTTTAGAAAAAGACAAACTGCTTGCCGAAGATTTAATCCGGACGGAACGAAGAAAGGATTTCTCAACAGATTTGCTTTCTCGCAATGCTATCAGATTTATACCTACATAGACTTTAACGGTAAACAGAATGGTATTTGCAAAGGGCGGCCGTAGAATGGATAAACGTTATTCGGCCTATTGTTGCTATAGCCACTTACATAACTTTCAGCGCTTTGGCTGTGCATCTATTCCCGGCTCACCGGCAGAAATTAGTGACAGATGAGCAAGATTTTACCGAATTTTTGTGCAAGAAGTACGACGGTATTATTCGTTTGCTCCTTTGGTGGGAGCAATCATTCTCTTTTGTTCCCAAACGTTTCTGCAATTGGCAAGGCAGCCCTTATAGTTTTATTCCGCAGGGAAGTGGTTATTACCTTACCAGTCACCGCTGCGCCAACGGATGGATTACCATCGAAACCACGAAATTAGCTTTAAATTACCTGACCAGAGGTATTCGTTTTGAAGTACCGAAGCAGGATTTAACTTATCCTATGTCGCGCATGCCTACTTTACCCCAAAGCCGGGTTATTATGCAAGAAGTAAGAAATAATACTACTACTGTGCCTGTAGACCAGGTGGCAGTCCATCCAGAAAGTTAGTTTCTTCCTTCGGATAAGTATTTTTAATAGCCTTTTTAGTAAAATATTTACTAAAAAGGCTATTCATTTTCTTATTAGAGTTATCTTAATCAGCTACAGCAACTTCTTTTATTTGAGTAGTGCCGTTTTTCAAGTAGGTATCTAAAAACTTCAGAATAGCACCGTAGCCTTTTATCTCGTTTTCTTTTTTTACGAAACCATGTCCTTCGTCGGGGAAAACGATGTATTCTACGGGTACTTTATTTTTCTTTACGGCTGCTACAATTTCGTCGGATTCTACTTTTAATACCCGTGGGTCGTTGGCCCCCTGAAGCACGATAAGAGGCTTTTTAATTTTATGCGCAAAAAATAATGGTGATTTATTATAAAGGGCTGCCGAGTCGGTCTTAGGATTGCCCATCTCTTTATAAAGTGCTTCCCGGAAAGATTCCCAATAAGGCGGAATATTATTTAAAGTACGCAGCCAATTGGCTACGCCAAAAATATCCACACCTACGGCAAATTCATCGGGGGTAAAAGCTAGAGCGGCTAATGTCATATACCCACCGTAGCTACCGCCTAAAATACCAATTTTATTTTGGTCTACGTAGCCCGTTTCAGCCAGGAATTTTTTAGAAGCCACACAATCTTTCAAATCTACATCGCCGTGCTTTTGGTCATCCGCGGCAAAAAATGTTTTACCATAACCCGAACTGCCCCGGTTGTTTACCGCTAACACTACATAGCCATGGTTCACGACATATTGTAACAAAGGGTCATAACCCAAAGTAGTTTGCCCGCCCGGGCCACCATGAATCCATAATAAGGCCGGAAGTTTATCGCCGGCTTTGGCGCCTTTGGGAGTATACAGCAAAGAAGGAATTTCTAAATCATCAAAAGATTTATACCGGATTACTTTTCCAGCTACTAAATCGTTGGGGTTAATGGCTTTATTCATGGAGTTGGTAAGAGCCTTAACCTCTTTCGTTCCAAAATTATAAACGTACAGATTATTGGGTGCTTTAGAACTATTTACATAAAAGGCCATTAATTTACCGTCTTCCGAAATATTAATATCGTTGATATTACCGGCTGGCATATCGGGTAGTTCTAAGGGTTTGTTCGAGCCTGTTTCGTAAATTTTAATCTGAGTTCGGGCATCATTATTAATACCAGTTATCCGGTGTTTGCCATCGTAGGAAAAGTAGGTGTACATAATATCCCAATCGGCTTTTTCTACATCGGCGGTTTTGCCCGAAGCTATATCGTAGCTTTTAACAAACTTAAACTCGCTGTTCTCGTCGGTTAAAAAATATAGTTGCTTGTTATCTGGGGTAAAGGTTGCCGGAGAATAAGAAATATCGCCTTTATGCGGACTTAAATGCTTTAACTGCTTGGTGGCCACATCATATAAATAAATGTCGTTGTTATTAGTAGTAATACTTTTAATTAAGGCGATATAGCGTTTATCGCGCGAAATAGTAGTAGCATCTAATCCTTGGGTATTTTCTAATAGTAATTTCGGAGTTAGCGTTTTTACGTCCATTTCGTAGAGGTCGAAATAGCGGTTATCGCGCTTGTTGCTGATAAAAAAGAAACTCTTTCTATCGTGCGCCCACGTAAAAAATTGGGATTTAGCTTTTTCGCCGGGGGTTAAATCTTTGGTTGTGCCATCCAGGTTTTGCACATATAGGTGGCTTATTTCATTTCCGCCCTTATCGCTGCTGTATAAAATGCGCTCATCATCCGGGAAATAAGAAATAGTAAAAACGGAGTTAGTAGTAGAACGGGTAAGTTGTTTGGGTTCTCCTCCGTTTACCGGTAACTCAAAAGCATTGTAAATACCGGATTGATTACTTGTGTAAAGAATTTTGCTATTATCAGGAGAAAAATCACTGCCCCCGATGGAAGTAGTAGCCATAAATTCTTCGATGGTATAAGCTTTAGCCGGAGCTTCGGTTGTTAGCTTTTCTGATTTACTGGTTCCGGAATTATTACAGCCCGAAAGCAGAACTAAAATTATAACTTGACCACTAATAAACTTCCATAAATTTTTCATAGCAGGCGGGTTAGAGTTGTAGAGAAGGATTACTTTTAAATTTACATAAACCATTAGCAAATAACAAGTTGTAAGTTAATATAAAGTTTATGTGAGTAATTGGCTTTAGGTGTTACTTTACTTAACCAACGTAAACCTGTCAGAGGTGCAAGTACTACTAAAACAAGGCCTATTTACTGGTTAAATAATGCGTATATTTTTATCAGGGATCGAGAAAAAGGAAGCTAGCTACTTAACTTTTCTACAATTATCTCGCAGATTTCGTGAGTGCGTAGTGCATCGCGGGCGCTAATCTGAGGCGGAGTGCCAGTTCGTAAAGCTTGTAAAAAATCTTCTACCAGGTTATCGAAGCCTCGTTTGTATAAGGTAGACTCCCAATCGCTGCCGCCTGGCCAAGAGGTGTTTTTATTACTTAAAATTTCAAGTTCGGCTACGTTGTAAGCAATTCTTTTTTCGGTGGCATTCATTACTTCCAATTTTTCTTCGGTAGTGCCGGTATCGCGGTTCATGATGCCAATGGCAATGGCTTGTTTATTTATAAGTTGAATGACTACGTGGTGCAACACATCGCCTTGTTTTTTCCCATGAACCACAATATCCTCGATGGAATAAGGAAATAAATACCGTAAGGTATCTACAACGTGAATAAAGTCTTCTACCACAAACCGGCGGATGGTATCGGGCAAGGCCTGCCGGTTTTTTTGCATGATAATTAAATTAGGCTCCGGAAGTTCTTTTAACTTTTGGTAAACAGGAGCGTACCTCCGGTTAAAGCCCACAAAAAGCAATAAATTATGATGCTCAGCCAGTTCTACCAGATGCTTAGAATCAGGATAATTTAAAGTGAGCGGTTTATCCACAAAAACGTGGAGGCGATGCTGTAAAAATAATTTTACTAGTTCGTAGTGGGCTTCGGTAGCGGCATGTACCATAACCCCGTTTAGGCCACTTGCTAAAAAAGTATCCAGAGTTGCATGAAGGTTCGTAAACCGGTATTGTTGGCCTAACTCGGTTAGTTTAGTAACATTACCAGAAAAAAGATGGACTTCTATATCGGCCCGTTTACTTAAAACGGGTAAATACGCTTTCTGTGCAATATCGCCTAAACCTACTATGCCTACTTTTATCATAACGTAAAGGTATAATTACTTTTAACCGTTTTTATTAAAGTAGTTGTTCGTTTTTAGTTGTTTAGCTGATGGCTTAGAGTAATCATTAGATTATCACAATTTATACTGTACACTAATTTCGTTGAAGTACTTAAAATTTATAATCAGAAATTTATGTGGTGGACGTATGCGCTGTTATCAGCGGTATTTGCAGCTTTAACGGCTATTTTTGCCAAAATTGGCATAAAAGGGGTTGACTCGGACTTGGCTACTGCTGTTCGTACGGTAGTTATTTTAACTTTAGCCTGGTCTATCGCTTTTTTCAAAGGTAGTATTCCTGGTTTAGCGAATCTTACCAAAACAAACTGGACTTTTCTGGTTTTATCCGGGTGTGCTACCGGCTTATCCTGGATATTTTACTTTAAAGCCTTGCAGGTTGGTAAAGTTTCGCAGGTAGCTCCCGTTGATAAAGCCAGCGTAGCCATTGCTATTTTTTTATCTGTTGTATTTTTAGGCGAACCCCTTAGTTTAAAAACTGCTTCAGGAGCAGGATTAATTATTTTAGGAACACTCGTTTTAGTTTTATAAGACCTTAATTTTATCTTTTTATTTACTTAAATAAAAAGATAAAATTAACTAAGTACCTGATTTAAAATAGGTGATTAAAAGCTAATGTGTTATTAACCTAAAACGTATAACTAAAAACTTATTACTTAATTTCCTTATATACTTCATTGGCTAAAACGGCATCGCCTTCCGCGTTCGGGTGGATGCCATCTGGTGCCAAAGCATCTTTACCCAGCATGGGAGTATACAAATCAATTACTTTTACTTTCGTTTTTTTTGCTATAGTTTCTATTAAAGGTAAAATTTCGTTTTTAATCACTCCCGGGTTAATTTTAAAATTCTCGTAGTACGCTGGCATGGGTTTACAGATGTATACCTTAGGGTGGGAGGGGAGTTTTTTGAAAGACTTAACAAACGCAATGTAATCTTTTTTAAATTCGGCTTTATGCTGCCAGTTTTGCGGCTTGGAATCATTGGTGCCTAGCTTTATTACTACAATATCGGGTTGCCATTGCAGCACTTCCTGGTATTTGGCTTCTTTCCAGTAAGGGAAATCGCCCTTTTTTAATAAGGTGCGGCCACTAATACCATAATTTTCAACGTCGTAAGTATCGCCTAGCAAAACCTGCAGTTGGTCCGGGTAGTTTTTGCCGGCTTCTACTCCCGCTCCTGCGGTAATGCTGTTGCCCACACAAGCAACTTTAATTTTAGATTGAGAAAATCCGATAAGCGGATAAATAAAAAGCAGAGCCAGAATAAACCAGTTTTTCATAATGTGGCAGTTTGCAATAAATCAGATAAGTAAAGTTTAAAAGCTTTCCAATTAACGAACGAATAAGCAAATTAACTAAACTACTGGTTGTGATAATTTCCTATTCTTTGCAATGCCGACCAATCTAAAAATCACCTATATCTGCTAACAGAACTTGTTAACCTCAACAATAAACAAAAAAGTAAATTAGGTAGATAACCCGGGAAGGCAATTCTTTATTTCAGATTAAGTACTTCGCCGGAATTCGTTTAGCCAGTAATTTTCAAGTCGGGCTACAAACAAGTACTAATTGCTAAACTTTGCCAGATGGAATGAGTAAAAAATAAGTAGTAACTTACTTAAAAGCAGCTTTTTATGGCCTATTATTATCGATTAGGTACTATCCCGCCGAAAAGGCATACTCAGTTTCGGCAGCCCGATGGTAGCTTATATGCTGAGCAACTGGTAGGAACTTTAGGCTTTCACGGGGTTTCATCGCTGTTGTATCATATTCATCCGCCTACTCAAATTAGTCGCATCGGGGAGCCTGTTCCGTATGCGGCCGTTGAGGTTAAAAACCGGCCCCTGGCTCCCGGCCATATGCGTACTTTAACCCAAACCATTACTGGTACGGATTACTTAAGCGCCCGCCAAACGCTTTTAGTAAATAATGACGTAACCATCAGCATTTGTAACCCCGACCCCAGCCACTCAATGGATTATTACTACAAAAATGCACAGGCCGATGAAGTAGTATTTGTCCACGAGGGCAGCGGAGAGTTACTTTCTCCTATGGGTAAACTGGAATTTCAGCAAGGCGATTATCTAGTTATTCCCCGCACGGTTATTCATCAATTTAAATTCCAGCCAGGTCCAATCCGTTTACTGATAATCGAAGCATTTAGCCCCGTAGAAACCTGTCGTCGTTATCGCAACCAGTTTGGGCAATTATTAGAGCACGCTCCGTATTGCGAACGCGACATACGCCCTCCCGCTGAATTAATTACCCAAACGGAACCTGGCGAGTACCGGGTACAAATTAAAAAAGAAGGTTTTTTGCACCAGTATTTTTATAATTTTAGTCCGTTTGATGTGGTGGGCTGGGATGGCTTTTTTTACCCTTATGCTTTTTCTATCTACGATTTTGAACCCATTACCGGCCGTATCCATCAACCACCGCCTGTTCACCAGACCTTCGAAGGGCATAATTTTGTGATATGCTCGTTTGTACCACGCTTATTCGATTATCATCCTTTGGCTATTCCAGCACCCTACAATCATTCCAACGTTGATTCAGACGAAGTGCTTTATTACGTAGCAGGTAACTTTATGAGCCGCAAAGGGGTAGATATTGCCTCGTTCACCATTCATCCGGGGGGTATTCCGCACGGGCCGCATCCGGGAACTGTAGAGGCCAGTATTGGGAAAAAAGAAACGCATGAGTTGGCCGTAATGATTGATACTTTTAAACCTTTGCACTTAACCGAAGCCGCCCTGCCTTACCTGGATGAAAATTACCCTTTGAGTTGGAAGTAAAGAAATTAGTAAACGGTAGGAGAAAACTCCCGCCTAAGTGGGAGTTTTTATTTTAATTCCTTTGTCTCAGAAGAAGGAACGTAAACGCTTTAAACTCAATTTGCGGCATAGAAACAGGAAGTTTATGCGTATATTTGCCACCCAATATGAATAGTAGCTATGCAAATATCTGAAACAAATAAGTTGCAGAAGATTATAATTGTGGGCGATCGGATTTTGATAAAGCCAAAATCACCGAAAGACCAAACTAAAAGCGGATTATTTCTGCCTCCTGGGGTGCAGGAAAAAGAAAAAGTGCAGGAAGGTTACGTAATGAAAGTAGGTCCGGGCTATCCTATTCCCGCTGATTATACTTTTGAGGAAGAATCGTGGAATCAAAATGGCAACGAAGAAGAAGTTAGGTACATACCCTTACAGGCTAAAGAAGGCGATTTAGCCATTTATCTGCAACGCGATGCCATCGAAATAAATTACTTATCGGAGCGTTACTTTATCGTACCCCAGGCAGCAGTTTTAATGCTGATTCGGGAAGAAGATTTAGATTAAAGTTCTTTTACATACCTAAATAAGAAAGCGGCACCTATACATTGCCGCTTTCTTGTTTTATAATAGTAGTGTATTTAAAATTATACGGCTTTTGTACTAAGCGGCAAAGTGTTGGTTCAGCCAGCGGGCCAATATTATTAAAGCCCAAAGTTCGGTGCTATAATCGTAGCGGCCCTGTAGTTGCATCTGAATAAGTTGTTGCGTTTCCGGAAAGCGGAGGTAGCGGAACAATACGTGTTGCGGATTCTGCAAATCTTCAACAATCCAGCGGTTTTCGTTTTGTTTAAGCCAATAACCCAGCGGCATCCCAAACCCTTCTTTTGGCCGGTTAGCAATTTGCTTTTCCTGGTGTTTCTCCAGAATATGCTTTAGAATCCATTTAGAACCATTCTTAAATAAGGTTCCCGGAGGTAAGGTTTGTAAGAAAGCATGTAAGGCGTTATCCAAGTAAGGCGTTCGTACCTCCAGCGAATGAATCATACTGGTTTTATCTGTTAAGGCTAGAATATCCGCAATCAAATACTGGTGTAAATCCTGGTTCAGGCTCCAACGCAGGATATTTTGATTGTTGGCAGGTGTTTCGGCGAGGGCTGTGTTCCCAAAAAATCCAGGTTGTAACAAATCTTGCAAGTGCTGGTCCATGGCCGTAAAATTTAAATAAGTTTGAACGGGTTGGTACGGCTGAATTTTATCGGCAAGTTTCCGGATAAGTAAAAATTGCTTACGAAGCGGATGCTTTATTCCGGTGGGTAACATGCTTGCTCCCGGTTTAAACAAAGCCAAGAATATATGGGCAAACCGACGATGTTGCAGGAAATGATAAAAAGCCCGGTGACGGTTGTATCCACCAAAAAGCTCGTCGGCACCTGCGCCAGACAGAGCTACTTTTATAGTAGATCTTACTTGTTTAGATAAATAATAGGTAAGCAAAGCTGCTCCATCGGCAATGGGTTGGTCCAGGGTGGTTACTAAATCATCTACGTATTTTAAAATAGAAGCATCTATCTCAAACGACTGGTGTTCGGCGCCAAAATCCTGAGCGGCAAGTCGGGCAAAACGGTAATCGGCGGAGCCGAAAGTGCTCTCCGAGGCTTTGTTGCTAATAGTAAAAGCCGGGAAGTGCCGATGTCCTAATTGTTGCACCAACGCCAGTATTAAAGTAGAATCTACCCCGCCACTTAAAAATAATCCCACCGGTACATCGGCCCGTAATTGCCGCTCCACTGATTTTAAAAGTAAATTTTCGGCTTGCGAAGTTATCTCCGCATCGCTGCGTTCTGTATTTGTTGTAGTTGCGTAAGAGGGAATAAAAGATTCTAAGTGAAGTTTTTGATTCGCATAACTTAAAATCTGACCTTCTTCTAACTCATAAATATTCCGAAAAAATGTTTGGGGTTTTAAAGCATACCGGTAGCGCAGGTAATTTAGCAGTTGCGGTTCATTTAATTCTTTTTTAATTAACCCGGATGCCAGCAAGCTATTTATTTCCGATGAAATAATCAGGTACTCGTTAGAATGGAAATAATACAAGCGTTTAATGCCGAATCGATCGCGGGCGGCAATTAGTTTTTGAGTTTGCGTGTCGTAAAAAATTAAGGCAAACATACCGTTTAGTTTTTCTAAGCCAGCCTGCCCAAATATTATTAAAGTTGCTAGCACCACTTCCGTATCAGAAGTAGTCTGGAAAGAGTAGCCTTTAGTTTGCAACTCGGCCCGGAGAGTTAGGTAATTATAAACTTCTCCGTTATAGAGGAGTAAATAACGCCGGTCTAATGAGAAAAGGGGTTGGTTTGCCTCGTTCGAAAGGTCAAGTATTTTTAAACGATTGTGCCCAAAGTAAATATATTCTTGGTTGTAATGAGTGGTGTAATAATCCGTAGCATCTGGTCCGCGGTGAACGTTTGCTTGAGTAAGACGCAGAATGGCCGAATCTGGAGCGGGACCGTTCTTACTGATAATTAAATTAATACCGCACAAATTCTTCTGGATTATTTTAAAACGTATTCGCTGAATACGCAGAAACAAATAAAAAGGAGAAAGTCAAATGTATGAACAGGAATAATTTTATCAACCCAACCAACTTTCTATAAATACATATTAGATAAACAGCTTATTTTGACTACTTAGATTCTGTGAAGCATATTTAAAGTGAATGAAGTAGTTTATAACCGGTTCTCCGGATCATCGGGAATGTTGGGCCAATATGTCTGGTAAAACTTACAGAAATGGGTAAGGGCGCAGCTATCGCATTTAGGTTTACGGGCTACGCAAATATACCGGCCATGCAAAATAAGCCAATGGTGCGCTTTCGGAATTAAGTGTTGGGGAATTCCCTGCATCAATTGCTTTTCTACTTCCAGCGGCGTGTGCGCATTTTGCGTAACCAAACCCAGTCGTTTAGATACCCGAAAAACGTGCGTATCTACGGCCATAGCAGGTTGGTTGTAAATAACCGAAGAAATAACGTTAGCCGTTTTACGTCCTACACCTGGTAATTGCTGCAATTCGTCTACACTGCTGGGTACTTCGGCGTTAAACTGCTCTACCAGCATTTTACCTAAACCAGCTAAATGCTTGGCTTTATTGTTCGGGTACGAAATACTTTTAATAAGGGGGTAAATATCATCTGGGGTAGCCGCCGCCAGGTGCTGCGGAGTAGGAAATTGGTCATATAAAGCCGGAGTTACCATATTAACCCGTTTATCGGTACATTGGGCACTCAGTACTACAGCTAGTATTAACTCGTAAGCGTTATTATAGTGCAGTTCGGTTTTAGGTTCCGGAAAATTATTAGTAAAATATTCTATTAAATGCTGATAGCGTTCCTTTTTGCGCATAAAAAAAGTTTGCAGCGTTTTACTGCTGCAAACTTAAGTTTTTCGAATAAGTTAAAATAGAGTTAATTGTTTTTTCGCTCGGAGCTTTCAATTCGCCATTTAACTTTTCTTGCAAAATCAATAACTCAGCACAATGCTCAGCCAATTTCTGATCTTTAGCAAGGGTTTGTTCAAATACTTTTTTCTCACCCAATGCCAATTCATCATAAATGTATTGGATGAGATCATTGTGTGTAGAGATTTTTATCATAATCAATATTCTGGTTTGTCATCTTCTTCCGAAGGTTAATCAATGCGTACCGCATGCGGCCCAGCGCAGTGTTTATACTAACCCCGGTCGTTTCAGCAATTTCCTGAAAGCTCATATCAGCGTAGTGCCGCATAATCAGCACTTCTTTCTGGGCTTCGGGTAATTGCTGGATCAATTCGCGGAGACGCTTGTGCGTATCCTCCTTGATCTGCAAGGCTTCAATTGATTCTTCGGCAAATGCCAGCGTGTTAAAAACATTGCTGCCATCTTCCATTTCAATTGTTGGGTTCCGTTTTTCTTTACGGAAATAGTCGATTGCCAGGTTATGGGCAATACGGCAAATCCACGAAGAAAATTTACCCTCCTCGTTATACCGGCCACTCTTCATTGTATGGATAGCTTTAATAAAAGTATCCTGCAACAAATCTTCGGCGGTATAAGTGTCTTTTACGATTAATAGAATCGTGGTAAAAACTTTGTTCTTGTGTCTTTTTACTAAGAGTTCGAAAGCGTTTTCATTACCTGCAATATATAACGACACCAGTTCTGAGTCGCTAAGTTGGATTGTGTTCATATTAAAGCTACATAAAATTAACGTAGAGCTTTATTCCATATTGTACAGATTAAGAATTTTTAGGATGTTACTTGGAAGTGTTTCTCTGTAAATATATAGAGATATTTTCAGAATTGCAAAGTAGCCAGTTACATAGAAGCCTTTTTTTGAAAATTTTTTTATAAAAACCGCAAAAATCGTCCCAATATAAAATTTTAAGCCTGGTTCAAAGACTCAAACATTCTGAAATATGATGAATTTAGCCATCAGAGAGTTAAACTCATAATCTATTTTAAAAGGTGTTTCAGGAGCTAATTTAGTAAATTCTGGGCTAAAAAGAGCGTCAAGAAACATAAAAGGTAGGCAGTTACCATATATTTCTTTAGTTACTAAAAAATAAGCAGATTAAATAATAATTAATCAAAAATTTTGCAGCAAGTAACTTTAGCCAGCGGGTAGGATAGTAGCCAGATTATTAAAAAAACCTTGGAGTAATTGTCGTGCTTCCTGTACCTGCTCCGTATTAAGTCCGTAGCAAACGCAGGTTCCGTTTACTTCGCCGGTAATCAGGCCAGCTGCTTTTAATTCTTTTAAGTGCTGCGATACTGTAGATTGCGACAAAGGCAGTTCTTCTACAATGTCGCCACAAATGCAAATTTGCTTTTGACTAAGCAATTGTAAAATAGATATGCGGGCCGGATGCGCCAATGCTTTAGCGTAAGCGGCTAGTTTTATTTCTGTTTCGCGGAAAGAGGCTGCCTTGGAAATTGCCATATCTGCCAGGTTTAGAAGCTTTATTTCTAAGAGTATAATGTAAGATTAAAATTAGTAAATATTGCAAGACTTGCGCTGATTGAGTTGGTTCAGCGTAGCCCATTAAAGTTAGGTTATCGCTTCTACACTTAGGGTTTACCTTATACAAAAAGCTTTTACTCGCTTTTATACGGATATATACTTATTAAGGCAGGAGCTTACGTTACTAAGTAAAAATATATTACCCATAATTAAATAATTGCAAATAGGTGAAAGCAAGAATAAGAATGAGCCTCTTTGCAGAAGATATGCTTTTGCCAGAACAAATAGGTACTAGAATCCGAACGTTCTGCTTTGTGTTTTTTACCTTTGCCCCACTAAAAATTTACCTATGTTACGCTTCCAGGATCTGGCTGATCTTACTCATGGCAACTTACTGCAGTTAAAACAAGATTATTTAATTCAGTATTTATTAACGGATAGTCGTAAGCTGGCGCATCCGGCTAGTTCTTTGTTCTTTGCCATTAAAGGTGTTTATAACAATGGTCACCAGTACATTGCTAATTTATATAAACGGGGAGTACGACAGTTTGTAATTGAGGAAAGCAATGCAATTCCAGGTGTAAAACAAACCGATGCCCTGGAAAGAGCTTTTCCGGAGGCTAACTTTTTGCAGGTAAACAGTAGTTTAGCGGCTTTGCAAAAGTTAACCGCGTACCATCGGAGTCAGTTTTCGTTACCGGTAATTGCTATTACGGGTAGTAACGGCAAAACCATTGTAAAAGAATGGTTGGCACAATTACTTAGTCCCGATGAACGCGTGGTAAAAAGCCCGCGTAGTTATAATTCACAAATCGGGGTGCCGCTCTCGGTGTGGCAAATTAATCAAAATCATACACTGGGCATTTTTGAGGCTGGAATTTCGCGCATGGCAGAAATGGAAAAACTCGCCGCTGTTATTCAACCTACCGAAGGCATTTTTACTAATATCGGGCAGGCCCACGCGCAAGGATTTGAATCGGTGGCACAAAAAATAACCGAGAAGTTAAAATTATTTC
This sequence comes from Adhaeribacter radiodurans, assembly GCF_014075995.1. Classification (NCBI taxonomy): domain Bacteria; kingdom Pseudomonadati; phylum Bacteroidota; class Cytophagia; order Cytophagales; family Hymenobacteraceae; genus Adhaeribacter; species Adhaeribacter radiodurans. Next base: position 6,406,424 of record NZ_CP055153.1, read on the forward strand.
AGAATGTAGAGCGTCTTTATTATTGCCTGGATCATGTTCCTGTTCATGAAGCAGTAGTGGCGGCAAATATTCCGGCGTTTACCTGGTCGCGGCACCAGTCTGCCGATTTGCAGATTGTAAATAGCGCTCTGCAAAACAATCACTTTGCCTGCAAATTCAAATATCAACAGCAAACGGGCACGCTACTCATTCCTTTCACCGACGAGGCTTCCATTGAAAATTGCTTGCATTGTTTGGCCGTATTGCTGGTTAGGCAAGTGCCATTACTCGAAATCCAGCAGCGATTTTTAAAATTAACTCCGGTAGCCATGCGCCTGGAGATGAAAGAAGCCATAAACAACTGTTACCTGCTCGACGACTCGTATAACAATGATTTAAGCGGTTTAAGTATTGCCTTAGATGTACTGCAAAACCAAACCCGTACAGTTAAGAAAAGCGTGATTTTATCAGATTTGCTCGAATCTGGTTTGTCCGAAGAAGTATTGTACAGCCAGGTGGCCGAATTAATCCGGGTTCACCGCATCGACCGCTTAGTTGGGATTGGTCCTGTTATCAGCCGGCATAAATTAAAGTTTGAGTTACCCGCTGAGTTTTTTGCGGATACAAATGAGTTTTTAGAAAAATTTAATGCGGATAACTATCGTCAGGAAACCATTCTATTAAAAGGGGCGCGGGTATTTGAATTTGAGAAAATAGTAAGCGCTTTTCAACGGAAAGTTCATGGTACGGTACTCGAAGTAAACCTGGATGCTTTGGTGCATAACCTAAATTTTTACCGCGCTAAGCTGGCTCCCGAAACCAAGTTAATGGTAATGGTAAAAGCTTTTGCTTATGGCAGCGGCTCCTACGAAATTGCTAATTTACTTCAGTTTCACCGGGTAGATTACCTCACGGTGGCGTACCCGGATGAAGGTATTTCGCTGCGGGGGCACGGCATTAGTTTACCCATTATGGTAATGAGCCCTTCGCCGGATTCGTTTACTAAGTTGCAGCAATACAAGTTAGAGCCCGAAATATATTCTCTGGAAATTCTGGAGGCCTGCATGAAAGCTTTACCTTCTGACCCGAGTTACCGCCAGAACATTCATTTAAAACTTGATACCGGTATGCACCGCCTGGGCTTTACCGAAACAGATCTGGAACCTTTGTTTGCGCGTCTGGAGGCTACCCCGCAATTACGGGTAATAAGCGCCTTCAGCCACTTGGCGGGAGCCGATGAAGCCATGTATAACGATTTCTCGCAGTTACAAATATCCCGTTTCCGTGCCATGGTGCAGCAAGTAGAAAATAGGTTAGGTTACAAGGTTATTAAACATATTTTAAACTCGGCGGGGATAGTGCGTTTTCCGGAGCACCAAATGGATATGGTGCGGTTAGGCATTGGGTTATATGGGGTAGAAGCAACCGGCATGGAACAAGATGCTCTACGTACGGTTGGTCAGTTAAAAACTACTATTTCGCAGGTAAAGGCAGTAGCTTCCGGAGAAACAGTTGGTTATAGCCGTAAAGGTATTGCCGACGAACCAAAGCAAATTGCTACCATTGCCATTGGCTATGCCGATGGATACGACCGAAGATTTGGTAATGGTGTTGGTCAAGTTCTTATAAAGAAACAAAAAGCGGTAATTATCGGGAATATTTGTATGGATATGTGCATGCTGGATGTAACCGGGCTGGACGTAAAAGCCGGTGATGAAGTAGAAGTTTTTGGCGAAAATATTACTATTGGTAAAATGGCCCGGAAAATAGGCACCATCCCTTACGAACTACTCACAAATATTAGTGGTCGGGTAAAGCGGGTTTTCTTCGCGGAGTTATAGTAAGTAAAGGTTCTTTAATCTTTTAATTTTTGGAGCCTTTTCAAGTCTCTAAGCTTTAGTGCTATCTTACTTGAACCGTAACCTGTTTGCCTCATGGCCGGCGGGCCTAGTTTGGCTATTGAGGGCGAGTCTAAGCTTCTTTTGTTCGTGCCTCACAATGCCTCGATCCTCGGCACCAGAACATTATAATGCCCTCCATAGCCAAATTGGTGTTATTTATTCTTAGCTATCTGATTCTAATTTTGTGGAGTAGTAGTTTTAGAATTAGTAAATACGTTTTTTAAATTATATTTGGTGTTAAGTGCTGCGACAAAATAAAGGGAATACCTTTTAAATTTATACATGAAAAAAGTTCCTCTCCTAAGCTTAGTAGGAGTAGAGGTAGTTTTATTTTTAAGGGTACAGTTCATAAGTTGGCTTTGTATTGATTTAGTAAATAATAATTGCTTTCAGGCACAAAAAATACGTCCGCATAGCTATTTAACAGCTTGCAAACTGTCTAAGCTAACCAGTGTAGGTTTACCCACAAAAGCCGCTTTTAAAATGTAGCCTTCTTTCATTTCCTTAGCGCGTTGCAGCTTTACTTTATAGAAAAAATAATTGGTTGTATCGGTAACCTGAAGAATTTCTTGCGGCTCTACCATGGTTATGGCGAATCCGTTAACAGTAGGTCGGTCATATAATTTCTCCTCAATTGTAGCTATAATCACTAACTGTTTTTCGGTAGGAGTATGCGTCCCGGATTTTTGCTCAACACCCGATTGGCAACTAACAGCTACTGCAAATAGAAGAATATGAGCGAAAATATTTTTCATATATTTTAAATTTTTTTCCGAAGAGTTACTTACATTTGGGCTGTTACTAACCGTAACGTTTACGCCCCTTTCTTTCCGCAACAAAACAAACAAAAAACTTCTCCTAAAATTTATTGCGTGCTTTAAATAAGCACCCAGGAAGGTATGTCTGTATCCAAAAATTTTAAAAGATTATTTTTAAATAATTACTTTAACTATGCTTAAAACAATTTTACTCCCGCAAAAACTTCGGTTAGCTTGTTCTGCTTTCGGATTTAGTACGATGTTGTTACTTGGTGCATGTAGCCAAAAAACAATAAGTTCCGCTACTCCTACACCGCCTACTACTCCAGAAACGGCAGCTTTCAGCCCAAAAACTACTTACCAGATACCCGTTGATTACTATACTTTGGATAACGGTTTAAAAGTAGTTCTGTCACCGGACAAAACTACCCCTATTGTTACCGTAGCGGCTTACTATAATATTGGTTTTCGGAATGAGCCAAAAGACCGTACTGGATTTGCTCATTTATTCGAACACATGATGTTTCAGGGTTCCCAGAATTTGGGTAAAATGGAGTTTATTCAGTTAATTCAGAAAAATGGGGGCGTTTTAAACGGCTCAACCCGATTTGATTTTACGAATTACTTCGAAATTGTGCCAGCCAATAAACTGGAAACCATTCTATGGGCCGAGGCCGATCGAATGCGAGGTTTGAACATTACGCAGGAAAACCTGAAAAACCAACAAGAAGTTGTAAAGAACGAAGTAAAAGTAAATGTTCTGAATCAGCCTTATGGGGGGTTTCCTTGGCTGGATATGCCCCAATATGCGAATAAAAACTGGTTTAACGCGCATAATTTTTACGGGGACTTGAAAGACTTAGACGCGGCTAATTTAGATGATGTTAAGAGTTTCTTTAAAACCTTTTACTCACCTAATAACGCGGCACTGATAGTAAGCGGCGATTTCGACCCAACTCAGGCTAAAACCTGGGTAAAGCAATATTTTGGCGCTATTCCTTCCGCAGATTTACCGGCCAAAGTAGATTTAACCGAACCTCGCCAGGAAAAAGAACAACGGTTTGTCAAAGACGATAAACTGGCGACCAAACCTGCGCTGGCTTTTGCCTACCACATGCCCGACCGGAATACGCCCGAATATTATGCCATGGGTTTACTCGACCAGATATTGATACAAGGTAACGATAGCCGTTTGTATCAGGCGCTGGTGCAAGAAAAGGGCTATACTGGTAGCGTAAGCGGAGGCATTAATTCTGGGCTAGGCAATATGTTTAATTACAATGGCCCCATGCTCTGGGACGGTAACCTGATTCACGACAATAATGTAACGGCAGATTCTATTATTGCCGTGATTGACCGGGAAATTAAAAAATTAGAAACAAGCGGTATTGACCAAGCTTTGCTGGACTTGGCCATTGTAAAAATGCGCTCTAGTTTCTACGACCAGATTAGCCAATTATATGGTTTCGGAAAGGCCGATTTACTGGCTAGTTTTGCTTTATTTGATAACAATCCGGCGCGTATTAACACTTTAGAAAGTGAATTCCGAAAAGTAACACCGGAGCTAATGCAGAAAACCTTGCGCGAATACCTGCGGCCAACCAATCGTACCATTTTAACTGTTAACCCATTAGCCAAAAGTTAAGGAGGATTTATCACCATGAAAATTATAAATATCTATTTGTTAAACGCGGCTTTGCTGTTTAGCGGTGCCACTGCCCTCGCTCAGAAACAAACTCCCCCAACCGGCGGCGAACCACGCAACTTTACTTTACCTGCTAAACAAGAATTTACTTTGCCCAACGGCTTACAAGCTACCATGGTACCCTACGGCGAAATACCAAAAGTTACCGTGAGTTTAATTGTGCAGGTAGGCAATGTGCACGAAACAGAAAAAGAAAATGGCCTGGCTGATATTACCGGACAGCTTATGCGGGAAGGCACCACTAATTTAAACGCCAAACAAATTGCCGAGCAGGCAGCCCGCATGGGTGGTTCTGTAGATATAAGCGTAGGCTCGAACCAAACAACTATTTCGGGTTCAGTTTTATCGGAGTACGGACCGGAACTGGTAAAATTATTGGCCGATCTGGTGCAACATCCGGCTTTTCCGCCTTCGGAAATAGAACGTATTAAGAACGATTTTAAACGCAGTATGAATTTGGCCCGCTCGCAGCCTGGTACGCAGGCTGATACTAAATTCCGGATGGCCATCTATAAAGGCCATCCTTACGGGCGTGATTTGCCTACCGATGCGCAGATTGATGCTTTTACTGTGGAGCAAGTACGGGACTTTTACCAGCGCCAATTTGGTGCGCAGCGCACCGGTGTGTACGTAGCCGGTAAATTCGAGGGAAGTGCCATGCGGCAAGCTATTACTTCGGCCTTAAGCGAGTGGCAGCAAGGACCACCACCGCGTATTGAAATTGCTCAACCGGTTACTAAACCCGATATGTTATTGCTAGACCGGCCCGGTGCTCCGCAATCTACCTTAATTATTGGCTTGCCTACCATTGATCCCTCGCACCCTGATTATACCAAACTGCGCGTAATGAACTCTTTGCTGGGTGGCTCGTTTGGCTCCCGCATTACCCGCAACATCCGCGAAAATAAAGGCTATACTTATTCACCACACAGCACTATTGCTCCGCGTTACCGGGTAGCCGATTGGAGCGAACAGGCCGATGTTACCACCGAACATACGGGTAATTCTTTAAAAGAAATCGTTAACGAAATAGACCGGTTACAAAAAGAAGCGCCTTCTCCCGAAGAGTTAAAAGGTATTCAGAACTACGTAGCGGGTATATTTGTGCTGCAGAATTCGTCGCCGGGAGGCATAATCAACCAACTGAATTTCCTGGATTTACACGGTCTGCCCGATACGTATTTAACAAATCAGGTGCAAGCTATTCACGCGGTAACGCCCCAGGAAGTAAAAGATCTTACCAAAAAATATATTCGGCCCGAAGATATGACTACGGTAGTAGTAGGCGATAAAAAAGTAATTACGCCGCAGATTAAAAAGTTTCAGGCGGAGATAAAGAAGCGAGCTTTGTAAGTAAAAGTCTGTAAACTAAAATTTGCTCTGATAATTCTTCAAAACAAAGAGCTTTGCCTGTAACAAAATGGCAAGCATTTACTATTTATTCGGAAAGGCTGGTAGAGAACCCAGCCTTTTTCTATTTTGCAGAAATACAGTTGGGATCTTATAAAGATAGAACCTCCTTACCCTATGGAAAACAAGAATTTATTTATAGTAACAACTACTTCCAACGAAAAGGTAGATTTAACGAAAGCGAAAGAATTGCGGAGTAACAATTTATTTCCGTTTGGCAAACATAATTATGCTATTTACCGCACCCCCGAAAATGTTTTTGTAAAAGGCACTAACTCTGGCTTAGAAACGCACATGCTTGATACCTACGAAATTATTGAAGAAAGCACTGCGCTAAAATACGCACACCCTTATTTCCGGGAAGAGTAAAACAAAGAAAAATAAAGATTATAAAATGGTAAAAAAAGAAATAAAAAAGGGTAAACTGCATTTGCTCGTTTACCCTTTAATAGTTGGTTGTGGTAGTAAAAGTTAATTGATCCATTGATTCTGTAAGTTGTTAACTAGGGGTTTTTGTTGTACTAATTGTTTTTCCGATTCAAAATACGTTTGGTATTCATCGTCGGTTAATTCATCCTGGAGAGTCATGTGAAACTTAGAAAGTGCGGGGTAAGTGACGTAACGTTCCTGTCGCTCGGCGGGGTTGTCTACGTCGAAGTCATAAAAGCTTTTCATAGAAAATTAATTAGGTGATTTTTTTTGGGAGAAAACATTTTTACTACAATTAAGCAAAAAAGTTTTGGATAATTTAACTTATTTATTCGATTTTTTAGACAACTTAATAATAATATAAGTGCCTGATAAATAATTAGTTTGCTTGCATAATAAATTCTTAACTCAATTTAGCTATATCTGGCTAATTCTTTAAAAAAGTTACATTTTCATGAAGTACCTGTTACCATTAATTACTTTTTATTTACTGCTAGCACCTGGTTCTTTATTGGCTCAAACGGCAAATTATTTCGGGGGCAGTAAAGAAGTAAACGATAGTGTTAAAACGTTGTTTGAAGCCATGGAAGAACCCACTTTCGCAAACCGGGGCAATTATTTTCGGACCCGGCAGGAATTTGGTAAAGATTCTGAACAAGCAAAGAAAATGTTAAAGCAAATGGTGTTAGATGATTCTTTAAACTTAGAAAAAGTAATTGCTGTTCACCAGAAATATGGTTGGCCATTAGAAAGTCAAATTGGAGTTGTGGCTGTAGGGCAAGCTTTCCTGCAAATTCAGCATGGTAATTTTGAAACGCAGTTAAAGTTTTTACCTGTCCTGAAAAAGGCCGCAAGTAGGGGAGAGTTTACTAAAAGTAATTTAGCTCTTATAGAAGATAGAGTTCTTACAAATAAACGTAAGAAACAACTTTACGGCACCCAATATGGAGTAAAGCTAAATAAAGACGGCAGTAAAGAAACGCTTGTCTGGCCCATTAAATCTTATCCGCATGTTAAAAAAATAAATAACCGTAGAGAAAAGATGGGTTTGGAAAAGTTGGTTTTTACTAAAAGTGCCTACAACGCCCAAGCGAAGGTGAAAGACTTTAGGTAGAATTTACTAAAAACAGCAGCGGCTCCTAACTTATAGGAGCCGCTGCTGTTTTTAGTAAATTATTTTTATTTTTCTAGTTTCTGTACTGCTTCTCTAAAATATTGTACGCTGGCGGTTACATCGGGAGCGCTGTTTTCCCAATTGTACTCGTATTCGGCGGAGAATAAACCTTTAAAGTTTTGTCTTTTAAGCTCGGCCAGTACGCCGTCTACATTCGAAACACCCTGGCCCCAATGTACATCGTGGGCATCTTTGCTTTTTTCGTTCAGGTCTTTAAAGTGTAATTGTATAATGTGGCCATCCAATTTTTTCAGGCATTCTACAGGGTCTAAACCAGAACGAACCCAGTGACCGATATCGGCGCAGGCTCCTAAACGCTTGCTCTGACCTTTCATAGCAGCAATAACCACATCAGGATTCCAGTAGCGCGAAGGGGTAGGATGGTTATGAATTGCAGCGTTTATCCCGTATTCGTCGCAAAGTTTAGAAACTAACGGAACAAATTCTGGTTCCGGTTCCATGGTAATATTTTCCAGGCCCATATCTTTGGCAAATTGAAATAATTCCCGCCAACCAGCTTCGTCTTTAGCGCCAGTTACCCCAAACGATACCATTTTTACGCCTTTATCCTGTAGCATTTTTAAAATTTGGTTACGTTTTTCTGCTGACATATTAGGCTCCATTTTACCTTCAATACCGCCGCCAATAGTTTGGCCCGGAAACGCTTCTACGTAGCTTAAACCGCAGCTTTTAATTTTATCAATGGCTTCAGCAAAAGTAAACCGGTTGAAAGTATAGGCCTGAGCGCCCAGTTTCCAGTCTAGTTTTTCTTCCGGGTTCGACTGGCTACTGGTGGTTGTGGCGGAAGTGGCAGTGGCTGCTGAGTCGGATGCTGAACCGGAGGCAGAGGTAGAAGCATCATTGCTTTGGTTGTTTTTACACGATACTGTTAAACAAAGAACAGTAAATGCGCTTAATACAAGTTTTTTCATAAAGTTTAGTTTTTTGCGGCTCTAATATACAAGAACTAACCTGAGAAAAAACTATCTCTTAAATCCTAAGATTTGTTTTAATTTGCTGGTAGTTACTTTTTGAGCAGGATAAAGCTGGTTGTATTGCCGTAAAAGCTCGGGTTCGTAGCGTTTGTAAAACTCAGGGTCGAAGTTTGCTTCTCGCAGGTTTTTAAGTACTTCCTGAATAGGCGTATTGTTTCGAATCCAGCGCTCGCATACCTCGTGGCGGTAGCGGATACCCATTAAATTAAAACCTTTTACGCGATTGCTGGCTTTGTCAAAGCAAATCCGGATTGATTTCTTGCCGTTTGGGTGTTCCCAATAAATATGTTCTTCGCCGGGTTGCGGATGCTGGTTTACTTCGCCGTATACCTGGTATTCAATATCAAAAAACTTGGCCGAGTTAAACCACATGCCCGGCTTATAAGCTGTTTGCTGACTGCAGAGAGTATGCGCCAGCGTTTCGCCGTGCATGCGGCCCGCGTACCAGAGCGGTTCTACTGGTTTTCGGCCTACAGGCGGATTTAAGTACTGGGCGCAATCGCCAATGGCATAAACATCGGGCACGTTGGTTTCAAAATACTTATTTACCAGAACGCCTTTATCTAAAGCAATACCACTGTCACGTAAAAAATCAACATTGGGGTGAACGCCCACCGCTAAACCTACAAACTGGCAAGGAATTTCTTCGCCTTTTTTAGTAATAACCGCTCGTACGTGGCCGGTTTCGTCAGGTAAAATTTGGGCTAATTCGGTTTCCAGGCGAAGGTCTACGTGGTGGCTCTGAATATGGCGGGTTACCATCGCCGATTCTTCGGTGGGTAATACGCTGCTCCAGAAACTTTTTTCCCGTACCAGAAAAGTAACATCCAGGCAGCGCGACAAAAACATTTCGGCCAGTTCTACGCCAATTAAACCACCGCCAACAATAACGGCTCGTTTAATGCGAGATGTTAAGACTTCCAGGTTTTCTAAATCCTGCCACGAATATAAACCTTGTACTCCGGCTAGGTCTTGGCCGGGCCAGCTAAACGTATTGGATTTAGAGCCGGAAGCTATAACTAAAATATCGTAAGTAGCTATCTCGCCGGATTGCAGTTGCAGTTGTTTTTGCGAAGTATCTACTTGGGTAACGTAGTCGCGTTTTAACTCAATGCGGTTTTCGGGCCAATACCAATCTTCAAAAGGTTTGGTTTGATCGGCCCGTAAGTGCCCCATGTATACGTACATTAAAGCAGTGCGCGAGAAAAAATAATCAGTTTCCGATGAAATAATCAGTAATGAATGGTCGCTTAATCGCCGGACATGCTGCGCCAGCGTAATGCCGGCAATACCATTACCAATAATTACTATTTTCTTCATGCGCTGCGTTAAACCGCTTTAAAGATACGTGTTTACCTAGATAGACTGCACCGTTGCGCCATCCATCTTAATTAGGTAAGTACTTCGAAAAATTAATTTGAAATACAGAAGTTGTTTAGAGTTTTAAAACTACCAAAGAAATAGGAGTGTAAAAGAGTTTGCAAAGACACTTTACACAAGTTCCTATTTCAATGGCAGTATTAAGCGAAGATAAAATAAATCGGTGGATAGTTCCATATTTGAGCCAAGGAAAGAGAGGCAGTAAATTACAAGTAGCACCAGCAGCCATTATTTCAGGTATTTTATATCGGTTGAAAACAGGCTGTCAATGGCGAGAGTTACCCCTAAAAGAAATATTTACTGGCCCAACCATTAGCTGGCAAGGCGTGTATCATCATTTTCGAAAGTGGGTAAATGATGGGAGTTTTAAGAATGTATGGCTTGGCCTACTAAAAAGCCAGCGTTGCTTACTAGATTTATCAGGTGTTCAGTTAGATGGTAGTCAGACTATCTGTAAGCAGGGAGGGGAATGCATTGGTTATCAAAACAGGAAAGCGGCCAATAGTTGCAATAGCCTGTTTTTAGCTGATAACAAAGGGCAGATGCTGGCTTGTAGTTTACCAGTATCAGGAGCCCACCATGACTTGTATGAGATTGAAGTAGTATTTAAAGAATTATGTAATTTATTGAAAGAAGCAGGTATTGAAACTAAAGGTTTATTCTTAAATGCCGATGCCGGATTTGATTCCCAAGCTTTTAGAAGTATATGTTCAGAAATGAAAATAGAAGCTAATATTGCCACTAATCCCAGGAATGGCCAAATCACGGATGAATATATTTATTTTGATGAACAACTCTTTAAGCAGAGAAATGCCATTGAAAGAGCTAACGCCTGGATGGACAGCTTCAAAGCTTTGCTCATTCGATTCGAAACCAAAGCACTACACTGGTTCGTGCTTATTTTAATTGCTTTCTCCGTCTTATTTATTCGTAAAATCCCTAATAAACCAAAACTCTAAACAAGTTCATAATTAATACTTAACTAATTATTAAATATTTATTAATCTAACAACGAGCAACTACTTATTCTTTTTTACCGCCAGTTCTTCAGTAATTGAGCTATTTCCTGTTGCATCGAAATGGTTTTATCTTTGGCGTACCAAAGCTGAACGTTCTGAATAAACTCTTTTTTTGTACCGGTAGGGTTTTCTTTAAAAGCCTGGAATAACGCTTGAGCGGCATCGGGCCGAGGCCCCCAGGTGCCTAATTCCTCACCCGAAACCGCATCGAAACAAATTAATTTAGGAATAGAGCGGGTGCCATTAGTTAAATATTGGTCCATCAAATCCAGGTTTTCGTCGCGAAGCAAGAGCTTTAACTCAATTTTGCCTGCCGAGGCATTCGCAACTTTAGCTAGTATCGGCACATTTTGCGCCGCATCGCCGCACCAGGCTTCGGTTAAAACTACCCATTGCAAGGAGCGGGTTAAGTCGGCCAGCGCTTGTTGTACTTCGGGCAATAAAACAGTAGTGCGGGCAACACGCACCATACGAACTTGATTTAATTGGGTATACGATACCATTTTCGGATCCTGATCGGGTCCGGTAGTTTTATTTTCGGCCAATAAGCGGTCAATTAACGCTTCGTATTCCGGATAAGTAAAGGCTTGCTCCAGATTAATAAGCGGGTGTTTAGCGGATTGTTGCATTCTTTTCTGGTGATATAAAATTTTATAATTCTAATTTGCTCAACCAAAGTATTTACCATTTGGGTTAATACCTTAATAAAGTTAGTACCATTGGTTTAGTTTACTTTAAGCAAAACTAAACTTGTTATAAAAACTATACAAAAAGCAAAGCGAAAGGATTCCGAAACAGATTAGCCTTTCTGGCAGCTATTGGTTATTTAAACGCCAATCGTACTCGTAATAACCTACCTGATAATTACCCGGAATTTTATCGGTTCGGTAAGTATTTAAAAACGATAACACCGTTTGGTTATCTTTAGTAAAATCAGTTTTGTACCAGTCAAAAATTTTAGAAATAAGTACTTGTCGGTTTTGAGTATTAACCTTTATAAAGGCCGGATTGTTTATGGCTTGTTTGGTGCGGCTATCGAGTTGCCCATTTAATCCGTTGGGGGTATAAGCGTAGCTAGCCAGCGGCGGACAGCTAACGGCGGCACAGGCCAGCGCAAAGTGTAACCGGGCATCCTGGTAGGGTTGTAATAATTTTTTCTTTTCCAGATCGTTTAGGGTTAGTTTTTCTCCGGCTACCACGTGCACTGTTTTATCGAAAAAACCAGGCTTATCCATTACCGACTTTACAGGATACAGATTAGTTACGGCCTGAATAACGAGTAAATTATAGGCATTTATATAGAAAGCTTTTTTACTGTTATCCGGTATACCTTGTAAGTTTATTGCGCCAATCTTATTTGTAAGCAACTGAATGCTTTTTTCTTCTTTCTTAATAGCAGCATAAGCTACTTTCCCCTCTGCAACGTATTTTTTAAAAAAAGCATCGGCTTCGTCGGTAAAAGCAGGTAAAGTGTTTTGGGCAAACGAGGTTGAACAAAGGAAAAGCAGTACAACACAAGAAAATATTTTTTTCATAAGCGGGCGCAGCAATAGCTACAAACAAAAAGAAAGAATAAAGTAAAATTAACTATTTTTAAGTTAATGGCTTACCTGATTTCAGCTTAAAGCTTTATTTCACTGGTTCAGGATTGTAGCGAATAATTATAATAGTAGCTCAAAACAGCACACCTGCATTATCAAAAAACATTTGGCTACTACAGCAGAATAAAACCAGCAGATAAATTACCGGTAGTTTTTATTTTGATTTCTAATTAGGGAGCAATAGATTTGAAGAAGCCTGTTTTGGTAATTCAGCTAGCTAAAAGTTCTAATGTTTGTGCTAACGCGAATTAGTCGAGCTTAATCTTCAGATAGAAAACCAAAGAATAAACATTAAAACTATGGATCGTCGTCATTTTATTAAAACATCGGCAGCGGCTAGTCTGGCCTTTTCGGCTTATACCTTGCCGTCTATTTCGGTAGCTGGTAAAACCCGGCCGTATCGTACTGCTCTTATTGGCTCGGGCTGGTGGGGTACAAACATTTTACGCGAAGCAATTGCTGCCGGCGAAAGTAAAATAGTGGCGATGTGCGACGTAGACCAGAGCCAGTTAGCTAAATCTTACGCCGAACTGGAAAAGCTAACCAGCGATAAACCTAAAAAATACAGCGACTTCCGGGAATTACTCAGCAAAGAAAAGCCCGAAATTGTAATTGTAGCTACCCCCGACCATTGGCATCCGCTTATTACCATTGCAGCCGTGCAGCAAGGTGCCCACGTGTACGTCGAAAAACCAATTAGCCATACTATTTACGAAGGCCGCGCTATGGTAAAAGCTGCCCGCGACGCCGACCGGATAGTTCAGGTGGGCACACACCGCCGGGTATCGCCGCACAACGTATCGGGTATGGAATTCTTAAAATCTGGTAAGGCTGGTAAAATAGGTATGGTGCGGGCTTTTGTGCATTATGGTGGGGGGCCCGGTAAGGTTGTACCCGACAGCGAAGCACCCAAAGGTTTAGATTGGAATATGTGGTGCGGCCCGGCTCCTTTGCGACCTTACAATGCAGCTATTCACCCGAAAGGTTTTCGCATGTTCCTGGATTATGCCAACGGCCAACTCGGCGACTGGGGTATTCACTGGTTAGATCAAATTTTATGGTGGACCGAAGAGAAATATCCGAAGAAAGTATTTTCAACTGGAGGCCGCGCCATCCGGCAAGATAATACCGATGCTCCCGACCACCAGGTAGCTACTTACGAGTTCGAAGATTTTACGGTTAACTGGGAACACCGCTTATTTGCGGGTAATAACGCCGAAAAAGGTGAAAATGTAGGCTGCTATTTTTACGGTACCGAGGGTACGTTTCACATGGGCTGGCAACAGGGCTGGACCTTCTATCCTATAGATTCTAAAAAACAAATCATTCATCAGGACCCGCAATTAAATAAACCCGATGAGCAAAATATTAAACAATTGTGGGCTGATTTCCTGGCATCTATTAAGGCCAAAAAACGCTCGGTTTGCGATATTGAAGTGGGGCACCGATCTACTTCTATGGCCTTGCTGGGTATGCTTTCCTTAAAGCTGGGCCGTAGCGTAATCTGGGACGGCGAAAAAGAAGTTGTCGTGAACGATCCGGAGGCCAATAAACTACTCAGCCGGGAGTATCGCGGCGAATGGAAATACCCGACGGTGTAGATTTTTGAAGAAGTGGAAATTATACGAAAGGCAGCGTTTACCAGAAACGCTGCCTTTTACTTTAAGAACGGTTTAATTGCCAATGAATCATATCATCGGAGAAGCCCGTTTCTTTAAAATTATTTTTGTGCAATACACGGTGCGATCCAAAGTTTTCGGGCGGCGTAGTAGCTATAACAGATTTTAATTGCGGGTTGGCAAATGCCCAGCGTAATAAGCATTGCAAGGCTTCTGAAGCGTAGCCCTGGCCTTCGTGCAATAGGCTAATGCCATAACCCACCATGGTTTTACCATCAATATCAGGTAAACCGGTGAAGCCAATGCCGCCGATAGAAACATTGCGTTCTTTTAGTACTATATCCCAATTAGTAAACCAGCTATAATCTTGCGGGTGCAAGGCAGTTTGAGGTAGCCAAAAGTTTTCTGCCGCATCTACCATTTCGGCAACAATGGCTGCATCATATACTTGCTCGCTTGGGTTCAGTCCCAAAATGTTGTCTAGCTCCGTACGGTTTTGTGTTAGTAATTGCAGTTGATTATGCGATAAAGGAATTAATTTTAATCTATCAGAAGTAAGGAAAAACATGATTATACCTTTTAATTGTTTAATTAATGGAAAAAGAAATATCTGTTCGGATGCAATTAGCAAGTCATCCGAAGAAAATCAGCGGGTAGCTGAATTATTAAACAATTCCAGGCAAGGTAAAGCCCGAAGAAGAAGGATAGAGTAACAGAGGCTGTATGTTATTTTTGAGCAAAGATAAATTATTTTTATGAATTTAAAATACTCTATCTAATTTTAAATATCTTATTTTTAATAGGTTAGCAGTTGAAGATGAGCCTAATTTGAAAATTAATTTTTTATTCCCGAATTACTTTTACAACCGTTGAGTGATTATTCAGAGAGCATTTTAACAAGTAAATACCGGAAGGTAGAGTTGGTAAATCGTTTAAAGGGATGGTGGCTGGCTGAAATATTCCGGAAATAGATTTTTCGTATAATTTATGGCCATTTAACGAAAATAGCTGAATTTGAGCATTGCCGTTTCCTGGTTCTGGTGGAGCAATTTGCAATTCAATTTTATTTTTAAAAGGATTGGGAGCTACTTGAATTTGCCAGGTAGTAAAATGTTTTTGAGTAATTTTTTCAGCTATAATGGCCGAGTAATTCTGCGCCCCATCAAAATCAACCTGCCGCAAACGATAATAATTAGTGCCAATAAAAGGGGTTTGATGTAAATACTCGTATTGCTGCGATGAAGAAGTAGTGCCGCTTGCTTTCACCTGGGCGATAGGGGTAAATTTTATGCCGTCTGTGCTGGTTTCTATTTCAAAATAGGCGCTGTTATGCTCCGAACGGGTCTGCCAGGTTAAAAGTACTTGATTGTTTATACTTTTGCTGCTAAATGAAGTAAGCTCAACTGGGAGCGGATATTTAAAAGCATTAACGTTGTACGCTACAAATGCCACATCGCTGTTACCGGATAAAGTAATTTGAAAAGTTTTAACGTTGGCAACAGTTGTTTGAGTAATACCAAAGTCACTAAAGTCTGCCGCCCACACTCGAATATCCCGTTGAGTATTAGTAAAGCTGCTAGTTAAAGTTAAAGGATTGTTACTGGCTTCGTAAAAATCCGCTATCCATTGGCCAGTAACCGGAATATCTGTAAATAAAATGGTTACTTGATTACCTACTCGTACATTGCTACTATTTAGGAATTGGTATTTATCAGCGGAACTAGTTGGGTCGGCTATTTGCGTAACTATAATATCCGGTATACCATCTCCAACGGCAGAAGGTATAATGTTATCCATGTTAAAGTTAAGATTTGGTCCGGCGGGTACATTTGCGATACCGGTTCCAATATTTAACCCATTAATTCCATCAGAAAGGTAAAGAGGTAAATCCCGGACGGGAGGAGGGTTACTTGGGCCTACAGCTACTCCATCGTACATGGCACCTACTCCCACTTTTGTATTTGTAGTTATTATTCCAGATAGAGTAATCCCAGATAAGGCCTGGTAGTTACCTTTCGTATAGGTTAATCCCCTGGAAGTTAGTAAAGCATTATTTACTGCCGTTGAATACCGGGTGTTGTTGTAAGTAAAGGCTAATAAGTTATGGCTGTTATTTGGCTTTATAGTACTAATAGCGGTACTCGAACTTTGCCAGAAGCCATTAAAATCAGTAATAATTTCACTTACGGCACGCGGCGAAATAGTTTGAGCTTGAATGACTGGGTGAAAACTAATTAACATTCCGAAAACTAACCAGCAGCCTACTAAGCTTCTTAATACAGTATTTACGGCCTTTCTTAGTTGCAAATCGAGTAAGAATTTAGAAGCCTATCAACCAACATACAATACCACTTCTCTGGCAAGTACAAATCTATATTATATATAACTGAATATGCCAGAAAGGAAGAAAAATAAGGATTGACTTGTCTTACGCGGGAAGAATTAAATGGTTAAGATCAGGCGAGTTAAATTAAGGCTAGTTATTCAGAAGAAATTAAGTATTAGTTTGTTTCAAAAAAGTAAATTTTATTATGAGTTAAGCTTTATAACTCAAACCCAATCTGGCAGCGCTCCCCGTCTAATTTGTATAGCTCTTGTTCAATAGTCAGGTTAGATTTAGCATTGTTGAACTGATTGGCGTATTGGGCTTTCATTTCTTTGCGTTTGATCGCTTCTAAGTAACGGCGCACCTGGTTACGCGTTTCTAAAACTAAACCCGGAACTTGGGTGGGTTTATCATCGTCGGCTTTGGACACCATGGTAAAATAAGAAGTATTGGTGTGTTTCACTACCCCGGTTTTTACATTTTCGGCAATAACTTTAATGCCTACCAGCAAAGAGGTGCGCCCAACGTAATTAATAGATGCCATAAGCGAAACCAGTTCACCCACTTCCACGGGTTGCAGAAAATTTACTCCATCAACCGTTACGGTAACACAATAATTACCCGCATGCTTGGCAGCGCACGTATACGCCACCTTGTCCATTAAGGATAATAAAATACCTCCGTGAATTTTGCCGCCAAAGTTGGCATAACTCGGAATCATGAGTTCGGTTAAAGTAGTACGCGAGTACGCAACAGTGCGAAAATCGGGGAGAAGAGCAGACATTTTAAATAAGTTTCAGGTTACAAGGTGCAAGTTTAAAGTTTTCTGCAATAAGTAACGCATTAAACTAATTGCATTAAATATACTATGTAAGGCCTTTAAGCTTTCTGAAACCTGCAACCTATAACTTGCAACTCATCTACAAGAACACTACTTCTTTTACTACTCCTTCGCCTACTTCCATATTAATTAGTTCAATAACACGGGTTTTCGACATAACCAACTGGTGCTTAAGCGGGGCAGAGGTAAGTAACACAAAGAGTTTATCTTCTTTAAAGTAGAGTTCTTTGGTTTTAAGGGCAATGGCTTTGCCTACAATTTTTTCCCAACTGGCTACTACCTGAACCTGATTTACTTTGCCTTGAATGCGGTAAGCTTTTAGTAAAGCCTGAATGCTATCTTTTACCGGCTGTATATCGGACTGGCGAATATTCATTTGTTTATCTCGGTTTATAAAGGTCACGGTAGTATGCAGAGTTAAGATTGTTGGGTAACACTTTTGGCAAATATACGCACCAGCAAGGCCGACAACTGAAACAATCACGGGTTTATTTATCCCGGGGTTATCCACTAGTTTATCAACTGCACGGTGCCACTTACTACCTGAAAATTGCGGACCTGATCAGATACTGGGCCAACCAGTTTTTGGGTACGCTCTAAGTGCGAATCGGTAATAAATAATTGTCCGAAGGTGTTTTCTGCTACTAGTTCTAACAATTTAGTAATTCTTTTTTCGTCGAGCCGGTCAAAAATGTCATCCAGGAGCAACAATGGTTTTTGGCCTTTTTGCTGGGCTACAATCTCAAATTGCGCTAATTTTAAAGCAATTACATACGATTTTTGCTGTCCTTGCGAGCCATAGTTTTTTACCGGCCAGCTGTCCATCAAAAAAACAAAATCATCTTTATGCGGACCAACCGTAGTACGTTGCAGCAATAAATCTTTTCGTTGCGCCTGCTGAAGTAATTGCAAAAAGTTTTGCCCATAGAGTTGGTTTTTATAATCGAGCGTTACTGTTTCGCTACTGCCGGAAAGATGCTGGTAATGTTTCTGAAAAACAGGAACAAAGTTTTCTAAAAAAGCTTGACGAACACGGGTTATGTATTCGCCGGCCGGTACAAGCTGTTCATCCAGAATCTGTAAGTATTCTTTATCAAAATAATTGCGGTCGGCAAATTGCTTGAGCAATGAGTTGCGCTGTTTTACTATATAATTATAAGAGATGAGTTCGGTTAAATAAACCGGGTCGAGTTGCGAAATAAGGCTGTCGAAATATCTCCGGCGTTCTTCGCTACCTTCCCGGATTAAATCAGTGTCGTAAGGCGAAATCAGAACTACCGGGTATTTGCCAATGTGTTCGCTTATTTTATCGTAGGCTAATTTATTATGCGTAATTATTTTCTTCTGACCTGTCCGAAAAGTGCATTGAATCGTATCAGTATGCGTAAAGGTTGAAAAGTGACCTTTGATCATAAAATACTCTTCGCCTTGTTTAATATTTTGCAGGTCGGTAGCGGTAAAAGCACTTTTACCCATCGAAAGATAATAAATAGCATCGAGCACGTTGGTTTTGCCGCTGCCGTTATCACCAATAAAACAATTAATATGCGGCGAGAAAGAAAGGTCTGCCTCTTCGTAATTCTTAAAAAACAGTAAATAGAGATTTTCGAGGACCATTCATTTCTTTGTTGAATTTTTTACTTAATTTCGCACTCTAAACAGTTTAGCTCGTTACAAGTTATGGCAGTTACAAAACAAATGCCCAAAACAAAGGTAAAACCTGCATCAAATTTCTCAAAAGAAACCTATGTGCGTTGGTACGAAATGATGCAGCTAATGCGCAAGTTCGAAGAAAAAGCAGGTCAGTTATACGGACAACAAAAAATTAAAGGTTTTTGCCACTTATATATTGGTCAGGAAGCCTGCGTGGCTGGTGCGGTTACAGCGCTTACCAAAGACGATAAATGGATTACCGCTTACCGCGACCATGCACATCCTATAGCTTTAGGTACTTCTCCGAACGCCGTAATGGCCGAATTATTTGCCAAAGCTACAGGTTGCTCTAAAGGTAAGGGTGGTTCCATGCACATTTTTGATAAATCGGTAAATTTTGTGGGTGGTCACGGTATTGTGGGCGGCCAAATTCCATTAGGTGCCGGTTTAGCCTTTGCCGAGAAATATAATAAAACTGGCAACTTATGTATTACCTACATGGGCGATGGTGCCGTACGGCAAGGTTCTTTCCACGAAACCTTCAATATGGCCATGACCTGGAAATTGCCCGTTATTTTTGTAGTAGAAAATAATGGTTATGCGATGGGTACTTCGGTGTCCCGCACGTCAAATGTTACGGAATTAGCTACTTTGGCTCTGGCTTACGAGATGCCTGCTGAAACGGTAAATGCCATGCGTTGCGAAGACGTACACGAAGCAGTTGCTCGGGCTGCCGAAAGAGCTCGTGCCGGCGAAGGTCCAACTTTCCTTGAATTTAAAACCTACCGCTACAAAGGTCACTCCATGTCGGACCCGGCTAAATACCGCACCAAGGAAGAGTTGGAAGAATACCGTAACCAGGATCCGATTGAATTGGTTCGCCACTCTATTTTAGAAAATAAATATGCTACCGAGCAGGATCTGGAAGAAATAGATAATAAGATAAAAGCGGAAGTTGCTGAATGCGTAGAATTTGCTGAAAAATCTCCTTATCCTACGGCAGATGAGTTGTATAAAGACGTGTACGCTCAGGAAGATTATCCTTATATTCAAGATTAATTTAGCTACAAGTTGTTAGATTGGTAAATTTTTGCTTTTGATTGAATTCAAATGTTATTTTTTCTGTTTAACTCCTAACAACCAATAATTAAGTAAATTTATTATTCCTAATTGTTGTTCAAGAAGTTTGATAACAGCTGAATAAGTACCTGATCCGTTTCTAACAACAAGTAACAAGCAATTAACAATCAAACAATAATGGCACAAAATATCACCAAGAAAGACCACACTTTAGATGTTCTGGAAAATCCGGATGTACTGGCGGATCGTCTAACCCATGGCTCAGAGGACTTTTTAACTAAATACAAAAATGTATTATTAGGCCTTTTGGGGGTCGTGGCAGTTGCCGTTATTGGAGGGTTCTTGTTTTATAATTACCGTAGCTCGCAAGAGAAAGAAGCTCAAGCGGATATGTTTCAGGCGGTATATTATTTTGAAGCGGACTCTTTGAATAAAGCTTTAAAAGGTGATGGTCAGTACCGGGGTTTAACTGCTATTGCCAACGAATATGGTGGTACAAAAGCAGGTAATTTAGCTAAGTTTTATGCTGGTGTTATTTACTTAAAGCAAGGTAAATTTAAAGAAGCTGTTACTTCCCTGGAAGATTATAAATCGAACGATTTAATTCTGCAAGGTAAAGCCTATAGTTTGCTAGGTGATGCTTACCTGGAGTTAGGTAATAAAAAAGAAGCTATTGATAATTATTTAAAAGCCGTTGATTACAATTCAAACGAGTTTTTTACCCCGCAATATTTAATGAAGGCTGCTACAGCCTATGAAGCCAATAACAATTATGCGAAGGCTACCGAAATGTACGATAGAATAATTAATAATTATGCTAACGCAGCCGAAGTAGCAGATGCCAAAAAATACAAAGCCCGGGCCGAGCTTTTAGCTGCCGGCAAGTAAATTGTCTAAGTTTTTTTAAGGGCACAATTATCGAAATTAAAATTTCGGTAATTGTGCTTTTTGTTTTATATCACTTAAAGGGTATTTTACTTCTTGTAATAAATAGTATGAAGGAGAAGTTGTTTCTTCTAAACCTGTAACTTGCAACTTTTAACTTACAACCTTAAACATGGCTAGTTCCCTTAAAAACCTGAGCGAGTATAATTCAGATAACTTAATTGATATTACAGGAAAGAAAATTGGTTTAGTAGTAGCCGAGTGGAACAAAGCAATTACCGATGCTTTGGCTAAGGGGGCCTACGACACTTTAATAAAGCACGGAGCTAAATCAGACAATATTATTCGTAATACTGTACCGGGCAGCTTTGAATTAAGTTTTGGGGCGCAATTGCTAGCCCAGAATCCGGAAATTGAAGCTGTAATTTGCTTAGGAGTAGTAATTAAAGGAGAGACTAAGCACGACGATTACATTTGCCATGCTGTAGCGCAAGGAATAACGCAGGTGAGTTTGAAGTATAATAAACCCGTAATTTTTGGCCTAGTTACTACCAATAACGAAGAACAAGCCTGGGATAGAGCCGGTGGCAAACACGGCAATAAAGGAGTAGAAGCCGCTGCTACGGCTATTCATATGTTAGGAATTTCCGCTTAAAAAGAAGGAGCTGAATTTAAATTTTACTTTAAACTCAGCTCCTTCTTTTTATTTAGAAGCGGCTGCTTTTGGCTTGTAAATAGCTCCGGTAGCAAAATCAACGGCTAAGCTAGGCCAGAATATAAGAAGGTCCGCAATAAAGGCTCCTATTCTTAGTTCACGCTGAGGTTCGCCGGCTGCTGGTCTGGTTTTCTGATATTCTGTAACCTTACCCCCGAAAAGGGTAGCGCAGGAAGAAAGCATCGTGCAGGCCATTAAAATACATAAAGCTTGTTTCAATTTTCTCATAAAAGTAAGTATGGGTTAGCTAAATTGTTACTTACAAATTTATCTTAAAATTGTACATACGCAAGTATATGTATATTAACTTTAAGATATCTTGTTAAAAACTTTCTCCTAAAAGAATCATTGGAAATAAAATTAAGTAGTTACTAAACATTTCCATTAACCTACTCCAAATTAAAAAGAAGCTTACTCTAGTTTTGTAGTAATAAGTAAAGAGACAAAATAAAATTAATCTATTTGATAAGAAATATTTAACGTAATTGATAGATATTGAATAGATTATTTACAAAAAAGTCTTTTGTCTAATTTCTTGATACTTGTGTCTCATTACTTAGTGCGTTTTACTTAATATCGACGGCGAGGAGGTGCTGTTTTGGTATTACGTCCTATATTTACTTGTATGCCCAGAGACGGAATAAAAGTCATTCCGGAGAAGCTATGTTTCTGACCTCCCAGAACTTTATACGTACCATAATTCTGATAATACATGGTTAAGGCAGGCAGTAGATAAACATACCGGAATCCAATTTTCCCGTTAACAAAAGCTCCATACGATGCAAAATTATTTTTTTCTCTAACGGCTTCTACTTTAGTAACTCTATCGGCATATTTAGTAAATATATTCCCCGGATCGAAGCCATACTTAATAAAAGTATGGTTGTATACTACTCCCCACGAAATGTTACCAATCTCTTCTTCTGGCCCGAAAGATTTACTAAATATCAACGGAATAACTAAGTCGCGGCGAGTAGCATAAAAATCTAATACGGGCTCTAGTTTGTTTAGCAATGCGCGACCAGGTAAGTTGGCCTTTTGTCCTGTGTATTGCAGTCCAACACTACCGTATAAACTTCCTTCACCGGGGTTCTCAGGGGTTCCAATTGGGCCTAAGAACTGGTACATAGCATCAAAAACGTGTGCTCCGGAGGCAAATTTATATCCAACATCCACCCGCGGAGCTAATCCGTAGCGCACGTAAAAGTCAAAAGTAGGTCCTACTGGGTCTAAGGCGTAGGCAGTTAAACCTTTAGCAAAAACATCTATTTGTTCGTCGTAATAAATAGAATCTTTTTTAGTAATCGCATTTACTGCTGACTTGGTTATATCATCTAACTGACTTATAGGCTCAGTAGCAATGTTACCTCCAAAGTTTAATCCGGCTTTAAATTGCCCTTGAGCCGTAACTTTACCTGAGTTTATAATCGCCCGCGGGGCAGTACAACCAGTTATTAGTAAAAAAGAAAGCAAAAAAAAGGATAATAAACTACGTTGCATACTATAAGAGTGAAATGTAAATATAATTAAGACAAAATTACTAAAACGAGAGATACGAAATACTATTCTAAAACCAAGCCAAGCTTTTACAACTTTAGCTTCTTACTTACTAAAATTGGGAAAGAAAGGCAAATACAAAAATGTTAGAGTTTAAGTTAAATTTAAGTAAATGCTATTATATTAGATATTTACTCTTACTTTTGCGGCAAATTAAATCATGCCTTTTACTAAATGGGTAGGTAGGTCTATTTCTATAACTACAAGAAATTAAACTAATCTGCTTTGCTTTCTGTTACAAAAAATAATAAGGCAAGATATTTGATTTAACTGATTTACATTTTCATTATAATAAGAATCAATTCAAGAGTTTTAAAGTATATGTCAGAGGAACCGCTTCGCTATTCCAGAGAAGAATTAAATGAGTTTGAGCAAATAATTCGGGAAAAACTAACCAATGCCAAAAGAGAAGTTGCTTTTATAAAAGAAACTTTAAGTAGACGGAACGATAGTGGCACCGATAATACAGCTTCTTCGGCCAAAGTGCTTGAGGATGGAGCAGATACTGCTGAAAAAGAGAGCTTAAACCAATTAGCTTCTCGGCAATTAAAATTTATCCAGCAGCTAGAAAATGCGTTAATCCGAATTAAGAATGGCAGTTATGGCGTTTGCATTGCTTCCGGGAAGTTAATTCCTAAGGAACGTTTACGTGCAGTACCACATACTCAACATTCAATTGAAGCTAAGTTACAACGCAGAGATTAATTAGTTTTTGGAATTTTTACAAAATTATATCCAGGCAATTATCTTTTGTGCTTCGGCGCCCGTTGCGATTGAAGAGCTACAAAAATGTTTATCAGAAACGCTGCAACAGGAAATTACCATTAGCGACGTTTTAGAAAGTATTGAAGCAATGAACCAGCGTTTTGCTGAGGCATCTTTTGCTTTTCAGATTTACGCTATTGGTGGCGGCTATCAATTTCTGACTAAACCCGATTATCAAGAGGTGATTGGAGCGTTTTTGAAACAAAAATCGAAACGTAAGCTTTCCACGTCGGCGCTGGAAACTTTGGCTATAATAGCGTACAAACAACCAATCTCTAAGTCGGGTATAGAACAGATCCGGGGAGTAAGTTGTGACTATGCTATTCAGAAACTCCTGGAAAAAGAATTGATTCAGATTAAAGGCAAAGCGGATACTATTGGTAGGCCAATTATTTATGGAACAACCCAAAAGTTTATGGAATACTTTGGCATTAACCATTTAAAAGATCTACCCCAACTCAAAGACTTCGTATCCGAAGAAAATATTATTGGCGGCATTTCTGAAAATTAGATTTCTTATTTTCTTAATTATTCGTAAAAGTAAAAATGGCCGGTTAAGTCTACCATAACTTAACCGGCCTTCTCCTATTTTAAATAAATTCATTACAGTAGCGATACTGCAAAACAATATAACTATGGCAACTGAATCTAATTCAACCGGATCTGGTAAATTTAATTCCCGCAATAAGTTTACAAAACGTTCCTCTAACGATTCTGACAATAAATCCTGGTCAAAAGGAAAATCACCCAGGTTTAACAACGAGGGTAAAAAAGTATTTAACCGTTCTAACCGCTTCGATCGGAGCAGCCCTTCTACCGACGGGAATCGCGAGAATAATCAAAACCAAGAACCAGGTAGTTTTCGGGAAAACAGGAATAATCAGGAAGGCTCCAATTATCGCCGAAACGGAGATAATAAAAGATTTGGCGGATTTCAATCAAATAATAAATTTAAAAATTCTAAGCCTTTCACGAGCAGAAATTCTTTCTCGAAAGAAGGCGACGGAGCACCTAAACGTTATCAGCGTTCTGACGAAAGCGGCGAAAGTAACCGCGAATCTGATTACCGTCCGGCGCGACCTTATAATCCGAACCGTAACTTTAATACTGAAAACCGTTACCGGAAATCACCGTTTGGCGATGTGCCTAAAGGGAAACCGGGTGAACGTAACCGTTCTTTCAAACCCGAAAAAGAAGCTTACCGGCAAAAATTACAATCGGAAGGGAATAGCCACGAAGACCGGTTTGGCAATGAACGTCGGCCTTTTAACCGAGATAAGGAAGAAGGTAATTCTACCCGAAAGCCATTCAACCGGTTTAACCAAGAAGCTTCTAATGACGATCGCAGACCATTTGATCGTAATGGGAGCACCGATCGTAAACCGTATGGTGGCAGCCGGGAAGAAACCGGTGCCCGTAAGCCATTTAACCGTAATCGCGATGAAGCAACCGGCGAACGTAAGTCTTTTAACCGAACACGTGATAATAAAAATCAAGAGCACGCACCTTTTCAACGTTCACGGGAAGAAACTCGGCCTGACCGGGACAAGTTCGTAAAAAAACCATTCAACAAAAGAGATTCAGGAAGGGATGAACCCAGGTCTTTCCGGCGAAATACAGAGGAGCGGCCCAACGAAGCGCCTGATTATGACTTGCGTCGTTTTAGCCAACGCGATTCCAACAAAAGTGGGGACGGAAATCATGCAGATGGCGGTATTCGCCTGAATCGGTATATTGCCAATGCTGGAGTTTGCTCCCGCCGCGAAGCCGATACGCTTATAGCTGCTGGCGAGATTAAAGTGAATGGTGAAGTAGTAATTGAAATGGGCTACATGGTAAAACCCGAAGATACCGTGCAATACGGTAAAAAAAGGTTAAACCGCGAAAAAATGGTGTATGTACTCCTGAACAAGCCTAAAGATTTTATTACTACTACCGAAGATCCGGAAGGACGCAAAACAGTAATGAATTTGGTGGAAAATGCTTCTAAGGAACGAATTTTTCCAGTGGGACGCTTAGACCGTAACACTACGGGTTTATTGTTATTTACCAACGATGGCGAGTTAGCTCAGAAATTAACGCACCCTTCGCACGAAAATTCAAAGATTTATCAGGTTGAGTTAGATAAGCCCATCACCAGAGAAGATTTTGTCAAAATTGAAGCTGGTCTGGAGTTAGAAGATGGCAAAGCAGAAGTAGATGAATTAGCTTTAGTGGGGGATACAGGTAAATTCTTAGGCATTAAAATTCATATTGGAAAGAACCGGATTGTTCGGCGCATTTTTGAACACCTGGGTTATGAAGTGGTTTCCCTTGATCGTGTACAATATGCAGGTTTAACTAAAAAAGATTTGCCCCGGGGTAAATGGCGCTTCTTATCCGAGAAAGAAGTTATTCGGTTAAAATATTTCTTGTAAAGCAGGCAACCAGTTAGCGTAAAGTTTTATCTACTAAAAAAGCTGAAACTTTAGCAAATTGGTGAAATATAAAAGATAGACGGAATAAGCTAGTTTCACGTGAATCAGATTGCAATTGATGTTGGAAATACCCGAATTAAATACGGTATTTTTAATGGGCAAAATTTATTAGAAGCCAATCAAGTGCAAAATTTACCCGAATTAGCGGATAAAATAACGCAGTACAAGGTGCATAACGGCATAATTTCGTCGGTGCGGCACTTAAAACAGGAGTTTTTACCTATTCCGCGGAAAATTATCTGGTTAACGCCTGACATGTCAGTACCCATAACGAATAACTATGGTACTCCCCAAACATTAGGCATGGATCGGTTAGCTGCGGTAACTGGAGCTAGTTTTCTTTTTCCGGATCAGGATTGCTTAGTTATAGATGCGGGTACCTGTATTACTTTTGATTTTATTAATCGCGAAGCTACTTATGATGGGGGAAGTATTTCGCCGGGTTTAGACATGAAGTTTAAAGCTTTGCATACTTTTACCGGTAAGTTGCCGTTAGTGGAGCAGGCTGAAAAAGACGAAGTACCTCTGACAGGTCGTAATACTATTGAGTGTTTAAAAAGCGGAGTATTAAATGGTACCTTAGCGGAAGTAGAAGGAATAATAAAAAAATATAAACAACAATTTCCCAATTTAATAACGGTAGTATGTGGTGGAGATGCATCGTTTTTTGAAAAGAACATAAAAGCTTCCATCTTTGTCGTACCCGAATTAGTTTTAATTGGGCTTAACCGAATTTTAAATTATAATGTATAAAGTTTACCGGTTTTTAAGTGGTTTTGCTTTTTTGGCGAGTGTAGTAACTGCCCAAGCTCAAAACTCTCCTTTTTCTGCTACCGGCATTGGAGATATCAACGAAAGCACCGGTTCGGTGCGTAGTTTCGGTATGGGGAACGTAGGTGTAGGAACCCCGGCTAGTGCGTACATCAATAGTTCTAACCCAGCATTACTTTATTATAATAACCGGGTTACTTTTGAAATGGGATTAGGCGGACAAGCCAAGCAATTATCAGACAATGTTGGTAAACAAAGTAGTGCCGATGGTACTTTAAATTATTTAGGTTTAGCTTTGCCTTTATCTAAACGATGGAGTACGGCTATTAGCCTGCGCCCTTTTTCTAATGTAAACTACGAATATAGTTCGGAGGGTACAGTAAATGGAGATGCTACTACTAAAACTTTAAATAGCTATACGGGTAACGGTAATATTTCGGAAGTATCTTGGGGGCATGGAATACGAATTGCCAAGCGATTAAATATTGGTGTTTCGGCCTCGTACCTTTTTGGGGCGGTGGAGCGGGAAGCTACTGCTCAACTGGTAAATGAATCAGATGTTTCGTTAAGTGCGGAACGCCTAGTTATTAACGAACGTTCTAACTATAATGGCCTTTTGTTTAAAGGTGCATTGGCTTATCGACAGCCGCTTACCAATAAGTGGAGCTTGAATGTAGGAACAGTATATACCTTAGGCAACGATCTGGATGCTAAAAGAAGAACCGTGCAGGAACGTCGTCTTTCTAGTGATTTAGTCCTGAGCCGTAACTACCTGGGCGATAGTATTAGTACTACTACCCACTTGCCCCAAGGAATTCAGGTTGGGCTAAGCATAGATAATGGACGTTCCCTGGTAGTTGGAGCCGATTTAAGCGCCCAGAAATGGTCAAATTTTAAAAGTGGCTTAAATTCAGATAAACTGGCAGATTCTTACCGGGCAGCCATTGGTGCAGAATACATTCCCAATCCAGCGTCTATTAATTCTTATTTCCAACGGATAGGTTACCGGGCTGGCCTTGGGGTAGGAAAAACACCTCTGGAACTTAATGGCAAACCGGTAAACGATGTGTCCTTGCACTGGGGCTTTACCTTACCGATTGGCGGGTCGCCCCGGCCACCAGAATATACCCAATCGTTGCTTAACTTAGGTTTTGCAGTAGGACGTCGCAGTAACGGCGAAAGTAGCGCCTTGCAGGAAAAATACTTCCGGATACAATTAGGATTTTCGCTAAACAGCAACTGGTTTATTAAGCCAAAAATCGATTAGTAAGTATAACCTTACGTTATTAAGGCTTCTAATTACATGTACCGTTTTGAAAAACTGTTTTGCTTATTAATAGCTATAAGTTCGCTTATTGCCTGCAACTCTGGGGCAGATAATCCTGTGCCAAAAGTAAAATATACCGGGCCAACTATGCAGTCGGGTAATATTACTACTCTGTACAGCGATTCTGCGCGGCTTAAAATAAAGCTGAACGCTAAAATGCAGTGGCAGTTCGAGAATGGCGATGCAGAATACCCCGAAGGCATCAACCTTTCCTTCTATAACCGGAATCAGCAGGTAAGCAGTACGTTGCGAGCTAATTATGCCAAATACGACAAGCAACGCGATTCTTATTTTGCGCGGGGCAACGTAGTGGTAAATAACATTGAAAAAGGCGAAACGATGAAAACTGAAGAGCTGCATTGGGATAAAGTTAAGCGCCAGATTCATACCGATAAGTTTGTTACTGTTCAAACTAAAACCGATATTATTCAAGGTAACGGATTAGTGTCGGACGATGGGTTTATCCACTGGAAAATATTAAATCCGACGGGTAATATTACTGTAGAACAACCACAATGAGGCTCTCCGGAACAATTTATATTTCTATTGCGGTAGTAGCTATGGTTATTGGCGTTCACCGAACTATCGTGGAAAACAATTTAGCGGCTAATTACTGGATTTTTATGATAGCTTTCATTTGCTTGTTTTTATACCGCTATCAGAAAAAATCAGGTCAATCCGGGAAAAAATAATTGAAGAAATAGCCTTTATTATTGCTGCTGCAGAATAACTTAATCTATTATGCTTTTTGTTCGTAACTTGTAACTAAAGTTTGCAAAACTGCATGGAGCAAATGCCAGCTATTTTACTCATTATTCTTTCGTTGTTGTTGTGTGGTTTATTTTCGGGCATTGAAATAGCCTATCTTACGGCTAGCCGCTTGCAACTGGAATTACAGGAAAAACGAAATTCTGTTTCAGGACGTATTATTGCCCATTTCCTTAAACGGCCTTCTAAGCTTACCGCTACTTTACTAATTGGCCAAACGTTAGCATTAGTTCTTTTTGGGGCAACGCTGGCATTTATGCTGCATCAATCGCTGGAACCATATTGGCCGGTATTTCCCTTTTCAAAAATATTGTTAGTGCTGGTAGAGGTTCTGGTAGCAGCACTGGTAGCTTTATTAATGGCAGAGTTCTTACCCCGTAGCTTGTTTTTAATAAATGCAAATCAAATGCTACAAGTATTTGCCCTGCCTATGCTCGTATTGTATTATGGCTTGTATCCTATTGTTTTTGTAATTATAAGTATTACCCGGTTTATAGTAGTAAAATTACTAAAGTTAGAATTCTCAGACCAACAACCAGTTTTTGGTTTAACGGATGTAGAATATTATATAAAAAAACAATTGTACCAGCCAGAGGAGCAAAGTACTACTCCGGAAGTAAATACTAAAATTTTTCATAATGCCCTGGAGTTCCGGAATACAAAGGTAAAGGAGTGTATGGTACACCGCACTGAAATTGAGGCAGTAGGTATTACAGATAGTATTGCCGATTTAAAGCGAGCTTTTGTGGAAACAGGTCATTCTAAAATTTTAGTTTATAATCAAACCATAGATAATATTATAGGGTACTGTCACCAATTGGCGCTTTTTAAGAAACCCGCTGATATTGCTTCTATCTTAACGCCTATTATTATTGTACCGGAAAGCATGCTTGCCAGCGAGTTGTTTATAAAGTTTGTGGCCGACCACCGGAGCATGGCCCTGGTAGTAGATGAGTTTGGGGGCACATCGGGTATTGTAACCGTTGAAGATTTAATTGAAGAAATATTTGGCGAAATAAACGATGAATATGATTTAGAAACCGAAGCTTTGCTGGAGCAATACTTACCCGATGAAAACAGCTACTTATTCAGCGCCCGGCACGAAATCGACTATTTAAATGATAAATATACTTTAAAACTTCCCGAAGGGGATTACGAAACCTTAGGAGGCTTTATATTATCTGTTCACGAAGATATTCCTGAACCAAACGAAGTTATTGCCGTGGCTCCTTACGTAGTTACTATATTGTCTATGGATGATAACCGGATCAACACAGTAAAACTTACCCTTCCAATTTCCTCTGATTTAGTAACCAGTGCGGATGATACAGTTTCCTGATTTAGCGGTTATCGCAATAATTAATAAATTATTTTATCTTTAAATAATAGCCAAATCTAGAAATAATCTTTGTAGCGAATTAATTAGGCTTGTTTATTGTTACGGAAGCAACTTATTTTCTTACGTGGTTCTTAGTATAATAACTAGTAACCATAAGAATTTGAAAGGCTTAATTTTGAATTTAATCTGTATTCTGGTTATTTTGCAATTCTTTTGTATCATTTAAATTTTATATGTCTTTAATTAATAAGATCAGAGAAAAATCGGGCGTAGCTGTAGGTTTAATTGCCCTGGCAATGGTGGTATTCATGGTATTAGGCGACCTTTTAGGTCCGCAATCCCGTTTATTCGGCAGTAACAACGTTGTTGGCGAAATTGCGGGTAAAGAAATTACCATCGAAGAGTTTGACCAAGTACTGGAAGGTATTAAAAACAATTATGCTTCTCAGACCGGCAAGCAGCCAAACGAAAACGAAATGACTTCGTTGCGGGAACAAGCCTGGAACCAGTTAATTGTTAAAGTAGCTTACCAGAAAGAATTAGATCGTTTGGGTATTTCGGTTTCGGACGATGAACTGATTGATATGGTACAAGGTAACAATATTCACCCGGCCATTAAACAAGCCTTTACTAATCCGCAAACGCAGCAATTCGACCGCTCTTTGGTAAAAAATTATTTAAGAGACCAATTACCGAAAGCAGCTCCAGAGCAACGTGCGGCCTGGGATAATTTCGAAAGCAACTTAGGCCCCGAGCGGTCTTTAACGAAATATAATAATTTAATTCGTTTATCAAATTACGTAACTACCGTAGAAGCGAAACGTGCTTTAGACGAACAAAACACTAAAGTAAATATAAAATATTTACTGGTTCCATTCTCTTCTATTAACGATTCGAGCATAAAAGTTACCGATGACCAGTTAAAAGCTTACTTCGAGAAAAATAAAGAAAAATACAAAGTTGAAGAAGGCCGTTCTGTTGAATATGTAACCGTTCCGGTTAGCCCATCTAAAGAAGACAGCTTAGCGACAAAAGAAGAATTTGACCAGGTGGTGAAGCAATTTGCTACCGTTGACAACGATTCTCTTTTTGTGAGTGCTAATTCTGATGTTCCTTTTAACGGGCAGTATGTAAATCCAGGATCTGTACCGGAGAAATTAAAAAATGCTAATTTACAGAAAGGCGCTATTTTCGGGCCGTATTTAGAAAATGGTATGTATACCATTTATAAAGTTACCGACGTAAAAGATAATGGACCTGCTTCTTCCCGGGCTAGCCATATATTAATCCGGTGGGATAATGAAACGCCTGCTGCTAAAGCAGCGGCCAAGAAAAAAGCCCAAGATGTATTAAACCAAATTAAAGGGGGCGCTGACTTTGCTATGATGGCGCGTCAGTATGGTACGGATGGTACTGCTTCCGTAGGCGGTGATTTAGGATATTTTTCGGCGGGAGCGATGGTGGCACCATTTGAAAAAGCAGTTTTTGATGCTAAATCACTAGGTTTGTTACCAGAAGTAGTAGAAACTCAATTTGGTTATCATATTATAAAAGTAACAGCTCCTAAAACTACCCGTTCTTATCAGATTGCTACTGTTCAACGGGCAGTTGCTCCAAGCGAAACTACCCGCGATATGGCTTTCAAGAAAGCAGACCAACTGCAAGGAGAAAGTAAAAGTGCCGAATCTTTCCGGAAGAATATTGCGCAAGATAAGTCTTTAATAAAAACTGAAGCTAAGTCGATTAAGGTGGGTGACCGGGCAGTTAATACTTTATCTAACGCCCGTGAATTAGTAAGATGGGCCTTTAACGATAAAACAGACGTTGGTTCCGTATCGCCGGTATTTGAAATAGATGATCAGTTTGTGGTAGCAGTTTTAACTGGTAAAAACAAAAAAGGCTACGCTGCTATTAATGATGTAAAAGAAGAATTAACGGCAGCTGTGCGTAATGAACTAAAAAGCAAGCAGATTACGGAAAAGCTAAAAGGCATGAACGGCAGCTTAGAACAAATTGCGGCTAAGTATGGTGCCGGTGCAGCGGTTCAATCGGCTAATGATATAACTTTTGCGGCTGGTAATGTAGATGGTTTAGGAATTGAGCCGGTTGTAGTTGGGCAAGCCTTCGGGTTAAAACCAGGTAAGCGTTCTGCGCCAATTGAAGGACAAAGTGGTGTAGTTGTTGTAGAAGTTACTAGCATGAATAAAACTCCAGGAACACAAGATTTAGTAGCCACCCGGAAGCAATTAGAAGCAAACCGTAGTGCTCGTATCGAAGGAGGTACTTATCAGTATATTCGCGAACAAGCCAATATTAAAGATGAACGGGTTAAGTTCTTCTAAATCGTAAAAGAATTCTTTGCTTAACAAAAAGAGCTGCTTATAAAAGGCAGCTCTTTTTGTTTTATAATTAGTACAGAAACAAAGTAGATTTACGTTAAACTTTTAATAAACTCCGGCAAATTTTCTGCAAATGTATGTACCCTTACGATTGATTTTAAAGTATTTAGATTAAACAAACAAAAAGATAAAAACAGAGTAAATTTTCGGGTAAAATATATTTTTTATAGTTATCTTATCTTAAAACAACTCCTTCTTTTTATTAGCTGTTTTCACGCGACTTAGAATTTTACTTTTATGTTATATTCTGCCCGAAATTATAGTTTTTTTCTACTTATCAGCCTATTGATAGGGCTTCATTCCTTTTCAGCGCAAGCCCAAAATACTTCGGAAGAGGAAGCCTTAGCTAAAACTTATTTGCAGAAGCAAGAATACGATAAAGCTAGTTCTATTTATAGCAAGCTTGCTTCTAATAATCAGCAGTTTACTGCCATCTACCCAGATTATCTTAAGACTCTTACCGCCCTTAAAAATTATAAGGAGGCCGAAAAATTAGTAAAAAAAGCTATTAAAAGAAATCCGGAAATATCCGCTTTTACCATTGATTTGGGCGTAGTACAATTAGCAAGCGGGGATAAGAGAGGGGCAGAGAAAACCTTTGATAAGGCAATTGATCAGGCTAAGCCTAATACTATTTTACCGGTTGCCCAAGCCTTTGAGCAAAACCGGCTCTATGATTATGCCGAAAAAACTTATTTGCAAGGTCGTAAACTCAGCAAAAAGGAAACCGATTATACGGGGCAGTTAATGCAGTTGTACTCGTACCAGCGCCAATCAGAAAAATTAATTTCCGAAATACTCAATATTGTAAAAGAAAATCCGGAGCAGTTGCTGTTGGCGCAAAATATGTTGCAAAACAGCTTACGCGAAGAAAAA
The DNA here is from genome assembly GCF_014075995.1 of Adhaeribacter radiodurans. Lineage (NCBI taxonomy): Bacteria > Pseudomonadati > Bacteroidota > Cytophagia > Cytophagales > Hymenobacteraceae > Adhaeribacter > Adhaeribacter radiodurans. The sequence continues at coordinate 6,440,173 of NZ_CP055153.1, forward strand.
GAATTTGAAGCATTAGAGAGAATATTGCTGACGAATGTGCAGCAAAATCCGGATAAGAACGTGTATAGCGAATTATTAATCTGGGTATATACGCAGCGGAAGGATTTTTTTAGTGCCTTGGTGCAAGCAAAATCCTTGGATAAGCGTACCAAAGGTGGCGGCGAAAAGGTAATGGAATTAGGCGCTATTAGTTTAAAGAATAAAGATTACGAAAGCGCCATTGAGGCATACAGCTACGTAGTTAAAGAATACCGTACTAGTCCTTATTATGGGTATGCCCGCGAACGTTTGATTAAAGCCCGCGAAGAACAAGTGCGCAATACTTTTCCGGTAGATTTAGCTAAAATTCGTACTCTTATTGGCGATTATCAGAACTTGTTAGATGAGTTAGGTAAGAACGGCCGTACCGCAGAAGTAATGAAAAACATGGCTTCGCTCCACGCCTTTTACTTAGATGAAAAAGACAAAGCTATTGCTCTGTTGCAGGAAGTAATTAATACCCCACGGGTTAATCAGGATTTAATAGCAGAAGCTAAAATTAGCTTGGGTGATATTTATTTACTGCGCGGCGAACCTTGGGAAGCAACTTTACTATATTCGCAAGTAGAAAAATCGCATAAAGAAACGCCAATTGGCCATGAAGCTAAGTTGCGAAACGCTAAATTAAATTATTACAAAGGCGATTTTCAGTTGGCGCAGGAGCACTTGGATATTTTAAAACTGGCAACCAGTCGCGAAATTGCTAATGATGCCATGGACTTAAGTTTGCTGATAACCGATAATACCGGCTTGGATTCTTCTACGGCCGCTTTAAAGGAGTACGCAGCTACAGAGTTGCTTATTTTTCAAAATAAATTACCAGAAGCTCAGCAACAGTTGGATGATATTTTACGAAAGTATCCGCAACACAGTCTTTCAGATGATATTTTCTTCCTGAAAGCGAAAGTATTTCTCAAAACGGGTAATTACCAAGATGCCATTCAAAATCTAACTAAAATTACGGATAACCCGCAATACGATATTCTCAGCGACGATGCTTTGTTTTTGCTGGCTACCATTTATGAAGAGCAGGTAAAAGATCCGGAAAAAGCAAAACAGCTTTACAATGATTTAATAGTGAAATATCCAGGAAGTATTTATACCGTAGATGCCCGCAAACGCTTCCGCAAACTACGTGGCGATACTATAAATTAAATTTAACCTAAGAGCCTCTTAAAGATTTAAGGAGTAAATTTTTCTAAAAAAATTAATTATCCCTGCAAAGCAGCAATAGCGGCGAAATCTTGCTTTAATTTCGGGTACAAGCCTTCGTAAATGGCGTACAACTGCTGGTAAACAACATGGTTCTCCGGGTTAGGTAAATAAGTGTGGGAAACGGGTACCAGCTTTTCTATCGTTTCAAAATCGTGGATGATGCCTAAAGCTTGCATGCCTAAAATAACAGCTCCTAATGCCGAACTTTCTACACTTTCGGTTACCCGAATTTCCTGATTAAATATATCGGCTAGCATTTGCACCCAAATACCACCTTTGGCAAATCCGCCGTTGGCGTAAATTACATCAATAGGTCCGGTAACTTGTATTAAGGCATTTGCTACGCTGTATACGCCAAATAAAATACCTTCGAGCAAGGCGCGTAATAAATGCGCACGGGTATGCGTTAAGTTTAAGCCGAAGAAAACGCCCCGGGCATTCGCATCCCATATAGGCGCCCGTTCACCCAGCAAATACGGTAAAAATAGTAAACCATTAGATCCGGCAGGGATAGTAGCCGCTTTTTGCAGCAGTAATTCATATACATCCGTTGCTAAATCGTCTGCTATTTGTTTTTCAGGCATCCCGAACTGGTCGCGGAACCAACGCAACAAAATAGCTCCATTACTCACCGGGCCACCCAATACATAGTGTTCGGGAGTTAAAATGTAGCTAAATATTCGCTCTTGAGAATCTGTAGCCGGCTCGGAAGAAATTACCCGAATGGCCCCACTGGTACCTATGGTAAGGGCCGCATTACCGGGTCGGATAGCACTACTTCCCAGATTAGCCAAACAACCATCGCTACCACCCAAAATAAAAGCTACCTGGGTATCCACTCCTAAATAGCTAGCCTGCTCAGTCGATAGGCCACGAACAATATGCGTGCATGGAAACGGAGTAGATAAATGATCATTGGAAATACCCGCTAATTGTAAGGCTGGTTGATGCCATTGTAAAGTAAAAATATCAAACAATCCGGTAGCCGAAGCAATTGAATAGTCAATAACGTACTGCCCGAAAAGCCGGTAGAACACGTATTCTTTAATAGAGATAAATTTATGCGCCTTTTGTATTAATTCCGGTTGCTCTGCTTGCATCCAAACCAATTTGCACAACGGCGACATAGGGTGAATAGGCGTACCCGTCCGGCGATAGATGTTATGACCTGCGGCACTGTTTTTAATTTGATTAGCGTATTCTTTGCTTCGCGTATCGGCCCAGGTAATGCTGTTCGTGAGCAGATTACCTTCTACATCTAAAACAATTAAGCTGTGCATGGCACTGCTGAAACTAATTCCCGCTAAACCAGCTACCGTAAAACCAATAGTTCGGGCAGCTGTGGTAACGGCACTAATAGAATCCAACACAGCTTGATATACTTCATCCGGATCTTGTTCGCTGTACGAGGGTTGTGGATTGAGCAAAGGATATTCCACCGACTTTTCGGCTAGTACATGCCCTTGTAAATTAAAGCCAACGGCTTTGGTGCTTGTAGTACCAATATCAACCCCGATCATGTAGTGCATAAGTCCGGTTTATTCAGAATAAGTAATAAGTTTTATTTGCAGGTTATAAGTTTACAAAAAATGTATCTTATTTATATGAGTTCTTTCCTCTCTGGTGTTCAAATTTCAAAATAAAGTAAATTACAAGGTGGTTTAATTAACATTTTAAAAATAATTGGTTGCACCCAGTTTCAGGTAACTAAGTTTTGCAAGTACAACTATTATGAACTTATATGAAACTGTATTTACTTTTTTACCTGAATTATTTTCGTTAAAGTAAATTTTAGTAATAAGTAAATCAGAATTATAACGACGAGTTAAATTACTCCTATCAGCTTGCCCTAACTACTTTAAACAGATAAGAATATTAGTAACCGACCGTATGCAGAAAGCTAATTTGCAGTAGAAGGCAGGAGTAAAACGTGCGGCCAATACCTTAAAACTTACCTGGTGCTATTGCTTTGCTCCAATAATACTAGTATGTTACTAAGATAAATTTTACCACTTATGAAATCACGGGTACGCGGGTTACTTTCCGCCATGATGTTTCTACAATTCTTTATTTGGGGAGCCTGGTACGTTACCATGGGTACCTATCTGGCAAATGCATTACAGGCGGACGGGGTTGATATTGGTGATGCGTACAGTGCCATGTCTATTGCTACTATTATTTCGCCGTTTTTTGTGGGTATGATTGCCGACCGGTTTTTTGCGGCCCAACGCGTATTTGGGTTAATGCACTTGCTTGGAGCAGGAGTATTGTATTATCTTACTACTATTCAAAATCCGGATGTGTTTTACTGGGGTATTTTACTTTATTCGCTGTTGTACGCACCCACTTTAGCTTTAGCCAATGCTATTTCGTTTAACCAAATGGCTGAGCCCGGAAAACAGTTTGCCTCTGTACGGGTATGGGGTACCATAGGCTGGATTGCCACCGGGTGGCTCATCGATCAGGTTTTTCATATTTCTCCTACGGAATTGGGCTTTACTTTTACAATGGCCGCAGTAGCGTCCATTGCCTTAGCAGCTTTAAGTTTATTTTTACCTAACACACCCCCCAAAGCCAAAAACGCTGCCGTTCGTACTTCCGAAATTGTTGGTTCCGAGGCATTTGTTCTATTAAAAGACCGCTCTTTTCTTATTTTCTTTATTTCATCTATTTTAATCTGTATTCCGCTGTCGTTTTACTATAGCCAAACTAATCAATTTTTAGTAGAGTCCGGCATGCAAAATGCAACCCGTAACATGACCTTCGGCCAGATTTCAGAAGCTCTGTTTATTTTGGCTATTCCGTTTTTCTTTCGTCGGTTTGGGGTAAAATACATGATTATGATTGGGATGCTTACCTGGGTAATACGGTTTTTAATATTTGGATTTGGTGGCCCGGATCAGATGTGGATGTTGTTTACCGGTATTATTTTACACGGTGTCTGCTTTGATTTCTTCTTTGTAACCGGCCAGATTTACACCGATCACAAAGCCGGCGAAAAAATTAAAAGTTCCGCTCAGGGAATGATTACCATGGCCACGTACGGCATTGGTATGTGGATCGGTACTAAACTTTCGGGGTACGTGGCTAAAAATTATACAATCTCGCCTACAGAGCATCACTGGCAGGAAATCTGGTTGGTACCGGCAGCCATTGCAGCGGGAGTTTTACTATTATTTGCCCTATTATTCCGCGAAAAACAGTTAGACCGCAAGCAGGTAGCAGCGGCGGTGCATTAATGAGTTAAGATTTTAAACAAAATTAATTGAATATACTGAATGCCGAGAATTTTGTAAGAAGGTGCTGATATTAAATTTATTAATAAAAGTTTAGCATCTAATATCTTGATACTTGTGTCTCTTTACTTACCTAAAACCTTCCACCTATAACCTACAACATAAAAAATGGCCAGAATAGCAATGTTAGGTTCGGGATTTATTGCCCGGTTTTATACCCGTAGTTTACATGCCCAACGCAGCCGCGACCAAGTGCACATTATCTATGCTCGTAAAGAAGAATCGGGTAAAAAGTTCGCCGCTGAATTTAATATTCCTAAATCTACCACGGATATGGCCGAAGCTATTAACGACCCGGAGGTGGATGCCGTAGTGATTGCCCTGCCTAATAATTTGCATCTGGAAGCGGTAATAATGGCAGCGGAAGCCGGTAAAGCGGTCCTGTGTACCAAGCCGCTTGGCTGTACCGGCGATGAAGCCCGCCAAATGCTGGAAGCTGTGGAAAAAGCCGGTGTATTTCACGGGTATTTAGAAGATTTAGCTTATACACCTAAAACCTTGGAAGCTTTAGATGCCGTGAAAAGTGGTGCTGTGGGCAAAGTGCTCTGGACCCGTTCTCGCGAAACGCATCCTGGTCCGCATAGCGATTGGTTCTGGGATATTAATCAATCGGGTGGGGGAGCTATTCTGGATTTAGCCTGTCATTGCATTGAGGTAAGCCGGAATTACATTGGCAAAAACGTGCGGCCCGTAGAAGTAATGTGCTGGGCAGATACGCTGGTAAAACCCATTGAAGCGGAAGATCACGCCATTGGGCTGGTAAGATACGAGACTGGAGCCGTTGCACAGTTTGAAGTAAGCTGGGCGTTTCGGGGCGGTATGGATTTACGCGACGAATTAACGGGTACCGAAGGAACCATCCGCATTGATCATTTCCTGCGAACCGGTTTTGAGATGTTCACCGCTGTGGGCCGGGGCGGTTACGTGGCCGAAAAAGCCGAAATGGAAACGGGCTGGCTTTTTCCGGTTGGCGACGAGGTGCACGATTTGGGCTATACCCACATGTTTACCGATATGTTCAATACCATGGAAAAAGGTAGCACGCCCATGGAGACTTTTTACGATGGGTATATTGTAAACGCCGTAATGGACGCTTGTTTAAAATCCGCTAAAACTAAACAATGGGAGCCCGTAGAATTAGCAATTTGGCGCGGGAATACTGAAGTAACCGAAAAAGGAAGCCTTAAAGTAGAATTCGACGCTGATTACTGGCTTATAAAAGAAGAATTAGTGCCCGGCGGCGAAATTAAACGCATTTTAAAACACAAAGAATCCGGTAAAATTGTGCAACAGGTAATGGCCGCTAATAAGTGAGCTATTTAAAGTATTTGTAAAAATCTTATTTCATGCTTAGTTGTTATCAAGTAAGAATTTATCTGGTTACGTAGTTTAAAAGGCTTTGTTAGAATTAGTAATTTAAATTTTAAAGGCATTATCTAGAATGACATTTGAAGAAATTTATAGCAAAATACTGCCTTTATGGGGAGATAAAATAGACTTTTCGGATGGATACATAATTCAACCAGAGCGGAAATACAAAAATTTAAAGAAGGTTACCGATTCTAAAGATTACTTTTATTCTAAAAACCTGAGTAATCAATGGAATGCCCTGGAAGAACAAATAGCCGAAGATGATGCCGAAGGCCGCTTAATGCTCTGGACAATGTTTCAGGTATTTCAGCAACATGCCCGTAAAAAGTTCGAGCAAAACGTACTTACTTTTCTGCCGGGAGAAATATATAAAACAGAAATCGAAGAACAGTTTCTGAAAAATGTATAGGAAGAAGAGTGGGAAGACGAGTAAGCCAATTAGTTTTAATTCAAACCTTTGTCGGAACAACCTAGGATTGTAGTTATTAACCCGATTGTTCTTCCCTTTTCAAATTTATATTACCTTACCAGAACCAGATAAAACTATGGAAACCATTCGATGGGGGATAATTGGTTGCGGCGACGTAACCGAAGTAAAAAGCGGACCCGCTTTTAGTAAAATACCAAATTCAAAACTAGTAGCGGTAATGCGCCGCGATGCCGCCAAAGCCGAAGATTACGCTCGTCGGCACAATGTACCCAAGTGGTATGCCGATGCTACTGCGCTCATTAACGACCCCGAAGTAGATGCCGTTTACATTGCCACGCCGCCCGATTCGCACCGTGATTATACCTTGCAGGTAGCTGCCGCGGGCAAACCCGTGTACGTAGAAAAGCCAATGGCCCGCACTTATGCCGAATGCCAGGAGATGATTGCAGCTTGTGAAGAAGCTCAGTTGCCATTATTTGTAGCGTTTTACCGGCGCTGTTTGCCTTCTTTCTTAAAAGTAAAAGAGTTAGTGGACACCGGCGCGATTGGTGAAGTACGGTTTGTAAACATTCAGTTGTACCATCCTTTACAAAATAATTTAGAAAAAGAAAATTTACCCTGGCGCGTGCAACCCGAAATTGCCGGTGGAGGATTATTCTTTGATTTGGCTCCGCACCAATTGGATATTTTAGATTACATTTTAGGCCCGATTGCTACTGCTTCGGGGCAAACGGCTAATCAAGCTGGTTTATATCCGGCGGAAGATATTGTAACGGCGCAGTTTCGTTTTCAATCTGGTGTACTGGGTAGCGGTACCTGGTCCTTTACCGTTGCCGAGACTCAACGTACCGATCAGATGGAGATAATTGGTAGTAAAGGCAAAATTACGTTCGCGGCTTTTGATAAAGTACCGGTGCAACTAGAAACAGCCGAAGGAATTAAAAAATTTGACTTACCGCCCCCCACGCATATTCAGCAACCATTCATTCAAACCATCGTGGAGCAACTAACCGGACAAGGAGAGTGCCCCAGCACGGGAGTAACTGCTGCCCGTACCGCTTGGGTAATGGATCAGATTGTGGGCAGATAATTTTAGATATTAGACGCTAGACACCAGACTTAATAAAGATTTTCGCAAAGATTGGCAGTGAGGATACTGCCAACGACCAGCGTCGGCATTGAAATTCGATCGGTGCCGTCGTTTGTGTCTTCACAAACGACTTTATCTTTCGCGTAAGTTCTATTAACGATATTCTTCTACTCTAAAGACGCATTTAAGTGCGTCTTTTTTACTTTTCAGGCTTCATCGCGGTCACCTAGGCGTTTATCAATAATAAAGTAATAAGCAATCAGGCTTAAGCCTCCGAACATTACGCCCAGCGGCACCCCAATCGCGTAACGCCAAGGTATAAAATCTCCAATAGTCATACCCAGCAACACCGAGAAAATAACCATGCCGTATTTAAGGGCAGTGCGCCGAGGCCGGAAAAAGTTAGGGTCGAGGCCCCGTTCTACCAAAGCCAACCGTTCGCGAGTACGGGAAGTGAAATACAAATAGCAAATACCGAAAATTGTGCTGAAGAACAAAATGGCTACAATAACGATGAGCACTGGGCCGAACATGTTTTGCATAATAAGTAAATTTTAAGTTTTATGTTCTTTGGACGCCTTGCAATAACAGCTGGTTACAGCTTATACAAAGTAAATTTAAAATTACAGTTATGTGTACTCACTTATCCGAAACTTTAAAAAACTCAGCAACTATCTATATCTGCAAACCAATAATCTTAAATTTATCTAGTCCTTCCAGAGGAAGCTTTTCGGCTATATAGCTTTTTCTGAAGGAACTTTAAAGAAACGCCGATTTTCTGTAACTTGATTTTACTTATTACTTTTAGCTTAGAACTTACTACGTACTTGTAACCGCTTTTAAAATAGTGGCGTCTAACCCGCACACATGGAAACGCAGCCTGATTATTACTATGTTCAGCAAGTACTCTGCGGAAATACAGCGGGGTATACCGTTTTAGTAGAAAAGTACAAGCATTTGGCGACTACTCTTGCTTTTAAAATTACAGGAAATAAGCAAGATGCCGAAGAAGTCGCTCAGGATGCTTTTGTGAAAGCTTTCCGAGCATTACCGGGTTTTAGAAGCGAGTCCAAATTTTCGACTTGGTTGTACCGCATTGTTTATAATTCAGCAATTTCTAAAACCCGCCGCAAAATATCTTTTGCCGTTTCGCTGGAAGATGCCGACCTCACCGAAACAGAGTTGGAACAAGTAGGATTACAAATGCTAAACCTGCAAACGGCCGAGCAAAGCAAGTATATTGACCTAGCTTTGAGCCAACTGCCCGCCCACGAAAATCTGCTTTTAACCTTGTTCTATCTGCACGAAAAATCCGTGGAAGAAATTAAAGAAATTACCGGGTTATCAAAAGCAAACATTAAAGTAAAACTATTCCGCGGCAGGCAAAAAATGTATTTGTACCTGCAAGGAGTATTAAAGCACGAATGGAAGGAAATTATTAGATGAAAGAAAATATGGAAGTGCAACGCGATTTACTAACCCAACAGCTTTTAACGAAAGCCACGCCTTTACCTGACTTGAAAGCAGATTTTACCACAGAAGTTATGGCGCAAATTAAAGCGCAAACGTTGGCACAACGCGCAAAAATATACGAGCCATTTCTTCCTGCTCAGGTTTGGCGGTGGATAGGTATTAGCTTAAGCAGTATTGTTTTACTCACGCTAAGTTTAAGCGTGTTGGCCTTTGGTCCTTCACCAAGTTTTACTTTAATTTCTTTCTTTCCACAGTTTCTACATAATATTGCTACTTATAACCATATGCCCTACCTACCAGAATTGTTCCTGGCGGGTATTATTTGTTTTTGTTGGCTCGTTTTGGATCATCTTTATGGGCGATTGCGGAATAACTAGGAGCTTAACTGCTTTGCGGAGAATTATTCTTGTAAGTTCCGGGTTGCAGAGGAAGTTAAGGAGCAATAAATTTTAAAGGGATTTCAAATTCGACGATTTAGCTACAGCCAGCTCCTTTTTAGGGGAGCTGGCTGTAGCTAAATCGGCCTCGGCGTAATAAAGAAAATTAAATTTTATCTTAATTACATTTTAAGAGGAAGGGAGAGTAGGAAAGTTTTACGTACTGTTTTTACTAAATTTAAAATTAAGCAAGGCGAAGGTTGTATTTAGCAAAGAGACACAAGTATCAAGCTATTAGCTATCAGAATTTTGTGAGATTAAATAGTTGACTATAAACGCTACATAATAGCAATCTCGACATCAAGAATAGTAAATTAATTTTATTCAGTTACTTAATTCATAATGTAATTCGAATACTCATCCGCAATTCTAGGGACCGAAAAATCTTTCGCCCGGTTGATCAAAACTTCTGAATTGTGCGAGATGTTTAGAGTCTCTATAATTCCGGTAGCTAAAGCAACCGGATCTTCCGTTGGAACTAATTTACCGTATTTGCCATCTTCTAATATTTCACTTGGTCCGCTAGGACAGTCAGTGGATACTACCGGAGTGCCAACGCCTAATGCTTCTACTATTACATTGCCAAACCCTTCATATTTTGACGAAATAACAAATGCAGATGCTTTTTTTACATAATAAGAAGGATTATTAACAAATCCCGGCAGCAATACATGTCCTTGTAATGATAATTCTTCAATTAGTTCCTCCAATTCCTGGCGCAGAGAACCTTCTCCTAATATAACTAAAGACACATCCATCTTTTCTCTAACTAAGCTAAATGCTTTTAGTAAATTTGGCCAATCTTTCTGCGGGGTTAATCGTCCTACTCCAATAATAAACTTTCGATTATCAGATAAAAAATTATGAAGTAAAGTATTAGGTATAATATCCTCTTGGGTTGGGCTATAAACAGGATTATAAATAACTTTCATTTTTTTCCGGTCCACACCCATCCGATACGAGAAATCGTCGGCTACTCCCCCCGATACGGCTACAATCTTTTCCGGAATTTTGTAAAGTACTTTGGCTAAAGTAAGAAAGTAAGGGTTTTTGTACAAACTCGGATTATTAGGTTCAGCGGCGTTTTCAGCGGTTTGATTAGTGTGCAACGAAACTACTGGTTTGGTTTTGTTGAAGGTAAATAAACAGCAGAAAATGTTAATAATATTCAAGAATTCCCGTGCCGACAGAACAGCTTCTGGTTTCTCGCGGCGTAAATATTGAATAAAGCTTACAATACTGGTTAAAGCTCGGCCACTGCCCTCAAATACCTGCACGTTAGGGGGTAATTGGCTGAGAAACTCACCTTCTTTTTTAGTAAGAAACACGTGTACATCTACGCCGCGCCCGGCATATTCCTGAATTAGGTTCACAAATATTTTTCCTATCCCGCCTAGTGCCAGCGTACCTGGGAAGAAACATATTTTTTTCATTTTACTTGTCTTAAAGTGAAGTGGTACTAAATATAGTAAATAATTTATATATATTGATATTTTAATTTAACGATACGCATTTTTATTGTTCCTGGTTTTGATAAGTAGGATAAATTGTAAAAAGATTAGGAGCTAACTTAAATTATAGAATACTAATTCTCATGGTTTTAATCTAAGAAGAAGTTCCTGCCGGCTATGTAGGCAGGCGGAACATCTTCTTGGATAGCTTTAAATAATCAGCCTTATTTCTGCAATACCATTACGTCGTTCATCATGAAGGTGGTACCGGCGGCGGCTTCAATGTTATACACTTTTTGCACGCCACCCGCGTATTCGCCTTTGTTTAATACCGTAAATGGTTCGTATTTACCGGTTTTGCTGTTGTAGCACAATACTTCTTCGCCCAGGTTTATTTCGCCCATTTTGCGTTTCCCATCGCGGGTTTGCATCGGGTGGTTCGGGGTGGCTTCCAGCACTTTGCTGCTAAGGTTCACTTCTTTGCCCAGCTTGCTTGTTTTCTCCGAAGCGCTGGCTACCAGTAAACGGGTAATGGCGTAGTTCTTTGCTTCGTGCGATACCAATTCTTTTACCAGTACCGTGGTCGACTTTTTGGTGGCCGGATCGATGGTTAAAACCTGGTCGCCGGCTTTTACTTCTTTCAGCAATTTTTGCTTACCATTGGCCATGGCTACCAACTGGTCGCCGGGGAAACAAATATCATTGCCGTAGGTAGCCGATTCCGCTTTTAAATCTTTGCCCTGGTTTAAAGCTTTGTACTGCTGAAACGCCAATTCTTTCGACAAAATATAAGACAGCTTCAGCACAAAGTTTTTTTCTTCTTTATCAATGGCGTGAATGTCTTCGAAATAATTTTCCCACACCTTGCCATCGGTAGTGAAGTTAGGCAACAAAGCCTTGTATAATTTACCTTTTTCGTTGGTGTAAAATACCATGGTACCGAGTTCCTGCATGCCTTCTTTGCTTACTAGGCGGTACAAGTCCATGCGTTTTTTCAGGCCATCGTCGCCGGTAATAAAGTAAGGTTTGCGGCCTTCGTACCGGTCCAGGATATAAGCGTTTTCAATTTTAACGTAGGTATCGTTATCTAAATCTTTTACCGCAAAAGTTTTGGCTTTCTGGTATTCGGCCATGGTTAAAGGCCGCGACGTGCCGGTACTCTGGGCGTGCGCCACGTACATGTTACCAATGAGTGCAAACGATAAGAATATTTTACGCATAATTGTAAAGGTTAAAATGAAAGATTTTCTAAAAAATTAAGCCTAACCCGAAGCCATAATGCCTTTGTAAATTCTTAAAATAAGCTTGAAGCTGCGGGCGACTTTTGATATTGTTTTGTTTTTGTTTTAGGTAGTTTGCCCGTTTTCCGAGCGGTGTAAGTTTGGTAGTTTTATATCATCCACTTTGCTGGTGCCAGTTGGTTGCCACTGCTTTTCGGACAACTAAATAGCTTCCTCTAATTGTAAAATTTTAAAAAAAAATAACCTAAGCTCCCCTTCTCCCGGAAGAGAAGGGGCTAGGAGTTGAGGTTTTAAGATATTTGGCGGAAGGCATCGGCGAACGCTTGCATTTCGTCCATGCGGCCAATGCTGATGCGGCACCATTCCTGGTTACTGAATTTCCAGTTACGTACGCCTACGCCACGTTTCATTAATTCGGCGACAAATTTTTCGCCGTCCATTTTCAGCGGGAACATCACAAAGTTGCTCGACGACGGAATGTATTCGTAGCCTTCTTTCTTCAGTACATCGTACAGGAAGTTCTTAGAAGCCATGGTTTTCTTTAAAGCATCCTGCAAAAAGGCTTTATCCTGGTAAGCGGCTAAAGCAGCTTGTACCGAAGGAGCCGAAATGCTCATACCACCAGCAGCATATTTGCTTAATTCTTTTACTACCTCGGGCTGGGCAATAATGTACCCTACACGCAAGCCGGCAAAGCCATATAATTTAGAGAAAGTGCGGGCAATAATTACGTTCTGGCCTTTTTTTACGCAATCCATCATCGAAGCGGCTTGCGGATCCGGTAAATAATCAATGTAAGCCTCATCAATAAACACGGGCACTTTCTGCGATACGCGGCCGCAAAAAGCGCGGAGCTTAGCCGAATCTACTACGGTACCAGTGGGGTTATTGGGGTTACAGACGTACATGAGCGAGGTGCTGGCATCTACCCGCTTCTCCATGGCATCCAGGTCTAACTTATAGTCAGCGGTTAAAGGCACTTTGTTCCAGGTGGTATTAAAATCTTCGGCGTCGCGGGGCAAGCTGGCGTAAGTAGGATCGCCGGAAACAATATTAGAACCGCCTTTTTTGCTGTAATACATGGCAGCGGCTAACAACAAAGGGCCGGAACCGGCATCCATTAGAATGTTTTCTAGTTTTACACCTTCGTAATCCGCAATTTTTTGCGCCAGCTCCCGGGTATATTTCATGGGGTATTGGTAGCTGGTGTTCAGAGCATCCATGGCGGCTTTTTTAGCCTTCTCAGAGGGTCCAAAAGGATTTTCGTTGGCATTCAGGCGCGCTTTCATTTCGGCCGGAGCGCTCAGAATAATACTTTCTTCCGTAACTTTCTTCTCGAGGGTACGGGCAACCGGCTTAGCTACCAGTTGATTGATTGAACCGGAAAAGAAAGTAAATCCTCCGGCTAAAAAAGCACTGGACTTTAGCCAGTTACGTCTGTTCATTGATTTTTCCATGAGAGTAAAAGTGCGTATAAGTGTAAATTAAAGGTGAAAGTTTATTTTTGATAGAGAGGGATTTTAGCCTTTAGAAGTAACCGGGTATTGTACCCGTTGCTCCGCTAACCGCGAGTGAATAGAAGCTACCACGCTGCGGGCCGATTCAAAAGCGCCGGCCATCCAGGCGGTTAAATAGGTGGTGTGTTCGCCGGCGAAATAGACGTTTTGATCGGGTTTGAGCAAGGCCGGATAAAGGGTTTTGCGGGCTTCGCTGTTGTACACGGCCCAGCCGCCCAGGTTGTATTTGGTTTTGTGCCAGCTCACCGAAAACGAAGTTTCGAACTCTTGCTTGTACTGCGGATGAATAAGGCTGCCCTTTTCCAGAGCCAGTTTTTCCCGGTCGGCCATGGATAAATCGCCGACCATTTTGGCTTTCTCATTAAAGTTATAATACCCCAGCAGAATACCTTTTTTGCTTAAGTAATCGTACGAGGGGTAAAAAATCTGGGTAAGCTCGTTGTTGGTGTGGGTAATGCCGCCGTAAATCTGCTCGTCTTCCTCCCAGAAGCGGCGTTTAAATTGCAAGCCTATTTTACCCGTTTGGATATAAGGCACAAAATCAATGGCGCGGCTCACATCCGAAGCAAAGTTATGGTCGATGTTGCTGAGCACTGGCAACGGCAAAGTACAAATACAGATATCGCCGGTTAACTCGTGTTCGCCTTGTTTATCTTTATAAATAACTTTTACGCCGGTGGGTACATTTTGCACGGTTTTTACCTCGGCTCCTAGCTTTAGTGAACCTGCCACTTTTTTCTCCAGGGCTTTGGCGATATTATCCATGCCGCCTACCGCCTGGAACATGGTCATTTGCAGCTCATAGGTGTATTCGGCTACGTTGTAAAAATCGGGGTCTAGCAAACCCGACTGAATTATATCGGCCAGTTTATGCGGATCACCTACTTTCCCGGACTTTTCACCGGCACCCGGCGATTCCAGGTAACCGCGGCGCGCAGAAGCTTTGTATAACTTATCAATGTCCAGACCGCCTTCGGCCCGTAAATATTCTAATACTTTAGCGGCGTCTTCTTTATTTAAGGCTAAATCCAGCTTGTCCTGGTCCAGGGCTTTGGCGAGCAGTTCGGTCATGTAGCCGCGCATGTCGTTGTGGATCTCGCGGGCGCGCACTTTTTTATTCGATAAAGCGCCTTTGCCTTCGCTAAAGTAATAGGTGCCTTCGTTTACGTTATTATATACTTCCAGCGGCACGCCCAGCTCTTTGCAATAATGCATGGTAAGCTGGTGGTGATGCGGAATCCGCGAAGGGCCAGCATTATAATACAGGCCATTGTCGAAGTTAGCGGTTTGCACCGGACCGTCTCCTTCCTGGTGGGTAGATCCTTTCCGGACACTAAATACCCGACCGCCAGCCCGGGTGCGGGCCTCCAGAATAGTAGTGCGGTAACCTAATTTATTTAACTCGTAAGCCGCCGTCATGCCGGCTAAACCACCCCCCAAAATCAGGACGTGTTTGCCTTTACCATCACCGGATAAATCAAAAGCATGGGCTGGGGCACCGGGCAATAAGCCTAATGCCATCATGGCTGGGTAAGCACTTCCGGCGAGTAGCGCGCTCTTACTCAAAAAAGCTCTTCGGGATAGATGTTTCAAATTAATTCTATTTAAATTTTACTAAAACTCCATGTCTAAAGGTAAAAATTTTATAGTATATTGCCGAAAAAACATGTGTCAATTTCAAAACACACCTAAAATTTACACTTGTTTCAATAAAAAACATCTATTTTTTATATAAGTGCCTTAAAATTTAAACTGTTTATAATAAAACCACCTATTTTAACCAGCTTGTTGTTTAATTTAAATCGTACAATCTGTACCAGCCACTTAAAAAATGTTTCATTCTTTTACTTTTCTTATAAAATCGTTGCCTTTTAACCTGATTTATCCATGAAAAAGTGTTTTTACCTATCCTGCGCTGTTGTTTTGTTATCGGCTACGGCCAGCTTCGAACAAACGGCCGGCACCCAGCCCGAAAAGAAAATTATTAAAACTGACCAGGCCCCTTTACCCGCTGGGCCTTACAGCCAAGGCGTTTTAGTAGATGGTTTTTTGTTTGTAGCGGGGCAAGTGGGCGTTAATCCGCAAACCCGCCAGTTAGCGTCGCAAAGTTTTGAAGCCGAAACTGACCAGGTGCTTAAAAATTTACAGGCGATATTAAAAGGGGCCGGCATGGATTTCCGGCATGTCGTAAAAGCTACTATTTACTTAAAAGACATGGGCCAATTTGCGAAAGTGAATGAGGTATATGGCAAGTACTTTACCGTAGAGCCGCCTGCCCGTGAAACAGTGCAAGTATCTAATTTGCCCAGCAACGCCAACTTAGAAATTTCGGTAATTGCCGCCATGCATTAATGTTTAGCCCATAGTCGACTGACGATAAACAATACTAGCTTAGTGGTATCGATCACTAGTTATTGCTAGTTACTTTAATTAAAAAACTCAGAAAGAAACCGGCCTGCTCTTCTTCCTTAACCTATTAGTTAAGAAGAAAAGCAGGCCGGTTTTTAAATTTTAGTGGGGCAAGTTCCAATAAATGCGTTGCTATTATTTATTTGCTGCTGGTGCGATTAGCGGCAGTACCATTTTCTTTGGCAATGGCGTGAATGGTGTCTACTAATCGGTCTAAATCTTTGATGGGGGTATACACGTGTGGGGTAATGCGCACGCCGCTGATATTTTCCCAAACCGTAGCCGACGTATGAATACGCGCCCGCTTAAATAATTCGCTGGCAACTTGCCCGGGCTCCACGCCTTTTAAGGCGAAAGTACATAAAGCTCCCGAAAATTCTGGTTTCAAGGAAGTTTGCGTAGAAAAGCCAGGCACGTTCATACATTTCTCTACCCAGTAATTTTTTAAAAAATGCAGCCGTTTTTGCTTGCGCTCGTTGCCAATTGTGTTGTGAAAATTGATGGCGTGCCCAATCGCCATTTCGGTTGGGAAAGAACGGGTGCCCAGTCGTTCGAACTTGCGGATATCGGGGCATTGCGGATCTTCGGGAGCCAGGAGCGGCCATAAATCTTTGATACGAGCTTGCTTTACGTACAACATGCCGGTGCCAAACGGCGAGCAAAGCCATTTGTGCAAGCTGGTGCCGTAGTAATCGCCTTCTAAATCCGGAATTTTGTAGTTGATATGCGCAAAAGAGTGTGCCCCATCGATTATTACTTGAATAGCCGGATTGTGTTTTTTAGCGGCCCGGCTAATCAAGGCCGCTGGTAAAATTTGCCCCGACCAGTTCATCAGGTGCGTAATCATTACGGCTTTGGTTTTGGGCGTAAATGCTGCACTAAACTTACTAACAATCAATTTATTATCCTCCATGGGCAAGTCCAGGGAGATAAATTTTAAAATTATGCCGTCGCGCTTTTCGCGTTGCTTCCAGGCGTTGATGACGTTGGGGTAATCTTGCTTGGTCAGTACCACTTCGTCGCCGCGTTGCAGGTTTATACCGAAAATAATAGTTTCCAGAGCTTCGCTGGCGTTGCGGTTAATGGCAATTTCTTCGGGCGAGCACCCGCCTAAATCCGCTAATTTCATCCGGACTGCTTCCCGACCTTCGTCTAAAGTACGCCACATGTAATAGCTGGGGGCTTCGTTGCTCAGGCGGTTATACCGGTCGAGGGCATCCTGCACCACAATGGGCTGCGGACTTACGCCACCGTTGTTCAGGTTAATAATGTTGGGCGAAACTGAATAGGCTTGCTGAATAAAACTCCAGTAATCTTCGTCGCGGGTTACATCTTCGCCGGCAGCAACTTCCGGAATTATTAAACCCATTTCGGTTTTCCGGGCCGCCAATGCCGGACTAACGCTCAGCAAACCAGCCAAACCGCCTATTTTTCGAACAAAGTTTCTTCTGGAATTTGAGTTATCCGGCATGAGAGTTACTGGTTTTAAATGGTAAGTTTTATGTTTGAAAATTTATCTGTTTTATAATTCAACTACTCAAAGCTTTAGTTATACTTCTTCTTACATTAATATAAAAATAATTTGCTACAATAGCGACTAGTTATCTAATTAGAAGGAAAATCAACCACCCTCAACCTTTCCTTATCTAAGAAACTGTTTTAAAATAGATTAAACTCGTTTAAGCATGAGGGCTAGCATCGCTAAGTAGACCATCCTCTGACTATTACGACGGTTCTTTTCATAATCTTTATTCAGTCGTCTGGCAAACAGCAGCCAAGCAAAAGTTCTTTCTACGACCCATCGACGGGGCAAGGCTTTAAAGCCTTTCGTATTATCTGTTCGAAGCACTACTTGCCAGCACCAGCCCCATAGCTTTTTTACATAGGCCATTAAATCCTCTCCCCGGTAACCACCATCCACCCAAACCAATTTACTACGCCGACAGAGATGAGCTAGATAAGGCACTCGCTTCCTATAGCGAAGCAATGGCATGGCTCCTTTCTTTTCCGAAACACTGGCAGCGCATACCCATACGGCTAACAGCAAGCCTTGGGTATCGGTAAGAACAAACCGTTTGCGGCCCTTGATTTGCTTACCCGCATCAAAGCCCCGGTGAGAACCCCCACAAGCCGTTGTTTTGATGCTTTGGGAATCTATATTGCCCGCCGAGGGACAAGCTTGGCGCTGGGATTGGCACCGCAGCTTTTTTACAAAAACGCTATGAACCCACTCCCAGGTGCCATTCTGACTCCAGCCATTAAAGTAACCATACGCCGTTTGCCAGCACAGTAAGTCATGGGGCATGCTCCGCCAACTACAACCCGTTTTTACTACATAAAAAATAGCGTTTATGACCTCTCTTAAATCGGCGGCTGGGCGACCTGCTTTCCTGATGGCTGAATCCGGTCCTTCCAATAACTTCTTTAACTTCTGCCAGCCATTCTGACTGATATCACTTGGATATCTCCGCCGTTTTTGCTTCTTTTGACTAGTACTCATTTCGGTTTTGATAAGTTGGTGGTTCAACTATTCTTAACCCTTTTGAGTACTTTTTTATTCCCCTATTTTCCCCTAAGTACTTTTTAAAACACCTTCTTAGGAGGGGAGCTTTTTTTTCAGATGCCATTTACTAAGTGCCAGTTACCAATTTATTATCGTGGTAATTATCCTACCCCTCCAAAGGGGGACTTTTTTTCTGCTAACCGATGGATATACTCGAGTTGTTGATGGCTACTAAGTAAATTTAACAATGTTGCTGCGCAGCTAAATAGGTTCCTCCTGAATGACAACTTTGTATTTTGAAGTGGTTACTTCTAAAATTTTAAAAATTTAAATTTTACTTGCCAGCTATGCAACAAGTAGCTTAAGCCAGGTGCAAAGATTGGCGCTAAACTGTTTGAGCGATCAGCGAGTTTTTAGCGTCTTGACTTTTTTGGTTCTTTTTGTGTCAAGACAAAAAGAACAATTACGCAATCAATGAAACAACTTCAATTAGCAACCAATGTAACGACCGCAGCTATGCGAACGATAGTTTTTAAATTAATCTACCTTGTTCTGGTTCGAAAGTCACGGAAGTAACTTCCGCGCCATAGTGTATTAAAGCATCAGCCGCAGCTATGCAACAAATTTTAACTCCGCATTCCCATCATGGCATTATTCAAAGCAGCAATAACCGTTTTGGTTTGTTCGGGATTAGGCGTGGTGTTCCAATTATTGCGGATGGCATTGCCGCCCAGCACCAACCCATCTTTCCGGGGAATGATATACCCGTTGGGCGTACTTAAGCGGTAATTGATTTCGGGTTGCGGAATCAGGAAAGATAATTGACCTGAAATCGGCATTAAGTTTTGGTCGTTGAATAAGGTTTTGGCACCTAAACCGGTGCAGTTTACAACGCAATCTTCCCACAAAGCATCTACTTCTTCCAGGGTTTTAAACTCCTGCACTTGAATTTTGCCGCCAAATTTTAAAAAATCATCGGTGAGCAGGCGCAGGTAGGCCGGAATGTTAAAAACCATATTGGGTTGGTTTACCACTTCTTTGGCCCGAAACGGATGTTCGCGGCGGGTTAGCTCGATGGGTTCTGGCAATTGCCCTTTAATGTGAAGCTTAGGTTCTTCTTTGTGCGTGCGGCCACCAATAATAAAATGATCAATCCAAGTCACTACATCGCCTAAGCCCAACAAATTTTGGTACGTCCGGAAAGAATAGGTGCAGGCTTGTTCCCACATAGCTTTAAATTCCGGGGTAACGTGCTCGTCTTCGCAGAGCAAATGCGCCGGCGACCAGGTGCCGGTTGCCATGCTGGACGTAATTTTCGGCCATAATTCTTTGGCGTAAATGGTAACGGTTTTGCCTTGTTCCTGCAGCAAACGGGCAGTAGTTAAACCCACAATGCCGCAGCCAATTACCGCAATTTCTTTTTTACCGGTAGCCGCGGCGTTGTTGGCGGCAATCTGCCCGGTTCCCCAGGACAGCGAGAAGCCGCTGCCGCCGTGCCCGTAATTATGCACAATGGTTTTGTTCCCCAGCATTTCTACGTCCAGCCGGGGGCCCAAAAGCCGGTAAGGCCGCAGCCCTACCGTTTCTTTTACGACCCGGTCCGGCGAAATCCGGACGCGCGGCAAGCGCCGGGAGCCCGCACTGGTGGCGCTGCCCCGGTAAAGATTATTGGCCGGAGCACAAGAACCAACCCCCATGGCCAAAGCCAGCCCGAATGCCCCGGATTTTAACAGGAAATCTCTTCTATCCATATTGGGTAGCGTTTTTTAAATTATTTTACTACTACCCGACTTGTTTTGGTAAAAGCTTGTCCTTTGTGCGAACCCGACCATTCTAACACCAGAAATTTACCGGCCGTAGGAGCTGCTAATCCCAGTTCGGCCCAAGTTTTTTCCATACTTACCTGGCCGGCCGCATCGGTGGTTAGCTCGGTAATGGCCGCATTATTCAGCATTACTTTTACGGCTAAACCGGTTACCGGTATGGTGTCGATGCCTACTTTATTATCCAGAATACCGCTTTTATCCAATTCGTAAATGGCCGTGGTTACTTTTACCGGCTCGGTAGCTAAAAAGCTGGAACCAGATACGGTAACTAATACCGGCGATACTACCCGGTCCACTACTAGTTCGTCTTCTTTTTCGCAGCTTATTAAGAAAAAGCTCAGGGCAAAAAGCAGGGTATAGAATTTATTTAGATGATTTATTTTCATGGTTGATACGCTTAGAATTTAAATTTTTTAATTTTTACCTGGCTGACTACTCGACCCACCACATTTTGGTTTTTTTATCGTCGGCGCCGCCGTTTAAAGAAATGCCGGCATCTAACTGCGATTTGTTCAGTGAGTATTCGGTAGAAGGGTACTGCAAACGGGTAGGCAACACCCCATCGTTCAAGAAAATAGCCCGGGTATCGGGGTTAGGCATAACCGGGTAACCGGTGCGGCGGTATTCCGTCCAGGCTTCAATGCCTTGGCCAAATAAGGCAATCCACTTTTGAGTAAGAATATTTTCTTTGGTGGCCGGTCCGGCGGTTGCCAGGTAATCGGCAGGCATGGTTAAACCATACTGGCCAAAAGAGGCAGCAATGGCCTGTTCGTAATACATCTGGGCATCTCCGGTAATGTCGCCGTCAACGGCAGCTTCTGCCAGGGTAAACAACAATTCGGAATAGCTCATCACAACGCTCGGCGTAGTAGTCTGCAAGAAGTAAGTGCCGATTTTAGCGCTGGTAGCCAGGTAAGTAGTGGCAATCGCGTCGGGTAAACCGTTCGGGATACCGATGTACTGGTTATTTACCGGCTGGCCGTAAACCGCTAAGCGGGGATCATTCAGGGCTTGCAGCTTATCTACCAAGGTTTTACTTAGGTTCCAGTCGGTACGGCTTTCCTGCACCATTACCTGGTTCCACTCGTTGTTGCTGGGTAAACCGTTGGCGTTTTTAAGTACCGCATAATCGGCGTTGCTGGTGAAAACCGGGTATTTAGCCGGGTCGCCTAATATTTCGGCCATAATAGCCCGCGACTCGGCGGGTTTCTTGGCAGCTTGCCGGTTGGCTAGTTTTAAGCGCAGCGAGTTGGCAAACTTCTTCCACATGTCAATTTTGCCCCCGAACATAATATCGCCCGAAATAGCTGGTCCGTCTACGGTTAACTTTTCGTTGGCAATTTTTAAATCTTCGAGCAAACCCGCGTAAACTGCTTCCTGCGAATCGTATTTCGGCGTGTAAATAGGTGTTTCAGCGGTACCTTGTAATGCTTCGGTGTAAGGAATGGCGCCGTAAATATCGGTTAATAACGAAAATACCCAGGAACGCATTACCAAGGCAGCACCTTCGTAATTGGCATTTGGCGCGGTGCCTTCCGGGCCAGACTGAATGATAATCCGTTGAAAGTTTTGCAGGGCGTCGTTGTAAAAGCCTTTCCAGTTATTGGTGTAATAAGCGGGACTCATGTTGTAGTTATCGCCTTCGTCGGAGTAAATATTGCGAGCCAGGTATTGCACCCACAGCATGCCGCCATCCAGGTTTATACGCTCGAAACGCGCCCGGTGCCCCCAGTAACGGTCTACACTCGACTCAATGCCGTTGGGCAGCAATACCGCCGAACTTACCTCATTTGGTTTGTTCGGGCTCACATTCATCGCTTCAAAGTCTTTGGTACAGGCACTCGCCATAAAAGCTCCGGCAACTACGTACGAGGCTATTTTTATTTTAGAATATATTTTCATCGGATAAGTCTTTTTAAAAATAATTAGATTTTGATGGTAGCAACCCTCATCTCCTGGCCCCTTCTCCTGCAAAGGAGAAGGGAGTTGTACAGTTTTTTTAAATTTTTGTGTGTTTAGGAGATGTTTCGCTTTGTTTTAGAATTTCACGTCCAGGCTCATCCCGAAGCTGCGGCTGTTAGGCAACTGACCATAAGTAAAGCCTTGGGCATTACCGCCTTGTGAATCTACTTCCGGATCAATGTGCGGCGTATTCTTGAACAAAATAGCCAGGTTACGACCTACAAACGAGATACGGGCCGATTGCGCTCTGATGGATTTAGTCAGGAATGCCGGCAGTTGGTAACCTAAGCTTACTTCGCGTAATTTCACGTAGCTGGCATCAAAAATGGCAGATTCGTGGTAGGTACGTGGGTTGTTGTAGCTGTAGAAAAGTTTGGCATCGGCAATAACATCGTTGGGCACGTAAACCGGGGCATCGGCGGTTCCTACGTTTTTCACGCCTTTCCCAATTACGCCTTCTTCGCGACCTACGGCCGTTTCGGCGTATTGGCCGGTCCAGCGGGCAGTACCGGTTCCTTCGTCGTAAATATCACCGCCTTTTCTTACATCAATTAAAGCGCTTAGCGTAACACCTTTAAAAGAGAACGAGTTAGAAAGACCACCAATCCAATCTGGCTGAATGTTGCCCAGCACTTGCTGGCCCGGCGCTACTAATGGCGTACCACGTTCTTTGTCGTAAACAATCTGGCCATCGGGAGAGCGTAAAAACGCGGTGCCGTAGAAAGTACCGTAAGGCTGACCAACCCGAGCTTCGGTAGAAAGTCCGCGGGTGGTGTAAAGCGTGTAAGTGGTTAAACCTTCGGCCAGTTCTACTACTTCGCTGCGGTTACGGGCGTAATTTACCGAAACATCCCACTGGAAGCCATTAGCTAATTGCACCGGTGTACCGGTTAACATTAATTCTACCCCTTTGTTGGTAACCTCACCGGCGTTTAAGAAACGGCGGTTGTAACCCGTAGCTTTTGAAATTTCTACTCCTAAAATCTGATCTTTGGTGCTTTTGGTATAATACGTTGCGTCTAAGCCAATTTTGCCATTTAAGAAACGAATATCCGCGCCTACTTCCTGACCAGTCGTAATTTCGGGCTTCAGGCCGGCGTTGTTAATATCAGTGCTTTCGCCGAAGCTCGGGATAGCGCCGTTCCAGGGCGATTTAGCATCGTATAACTGGTACAACTGATACGGATCGGCATCGTTACCTACCTGGGCCCAGCTGGCTCTAACTTTGGCAAACGATAAAGCTTTGCTGCTGATACCTAATAAATCTGTTACTACTGCGCTCACCGATACCGATGGATAGAAGAAAGAATTTTGGTTGATAGGTAAAGTACTGGACCAATCGTTGCGGCCGGTTACATCCAGGAATAACGAGTTCCGGAAACCAAATTGCGCGGCGGCAAACAAACTTTGCACGTTAAATTCCTGCGTTTCGCTGGCGTTGGTGTTGGGGCTAGCGTTGTTGTTTAAAGTATACAGCTTGTCGATTACCAATTGTTCTACCTGGGCGTAGTTGCGTTTGTAGTAGTTTTTGCGGTAAATATCACCGGCCTGGCCGCTAAAAGAGAAATCCGGTCCGAAATCCTGCTTGTAGGTCAAGATCATGTCGTGGTTGGTTTCCTGGCTCCGCAAAATTTCTTCGTTAAACTGGCCGGCCCGGAAGTTACCGCCCGAAATACGCTCGAAGCGGGTAATGTTGGTGCGGGTATCGCTCCAGTAGTCGGTACCGCTTCTCACCATTAAGCTAAATTTATCGTTGAAAGTGTAGGCTAAGGACATGTTGCCGCGTAAACGGTCTTTGTCGTTGGCGTTAGTTAAATATTCCTGCTCGTAAAATGGATTCACGAAGAAGGTATGCTGCCAGTTCGGCGGCAAATTATCGCCGGGCATTTGGTTATGCACGCCCACGTAATCGCGCCAGTTTTTCAACTGATCCCAGGAAACCGACCGGTGCGCCCAGATAAAATCCTGACTGGATTGGTAAGCCCGGTTATCAGAACCTGATTTAATATATTCGGCGCTTACCGTAGCCTTTAACTTAGAAGTAAGGTTATAAGAAGAGCTGATATCGATGTTGTTTCTTTTAAAATCGTTGTTGAACATAATACCGGTTTGGTCCAGGCGGCCCAGCGAAAGCCGGAAGCTGCCTTTTTCGTTGCCGCCGGTAAGCGCAATGGTATTAAAGAAGGTATGGCCGGTTTCCCAGTATTCTTCCCAGTTGTCCGGGTGCGGGGTTAAAGGTGCTACATCGTCGCCGGTCCACCATTGGCGCACTAAACGACCATCCATGGGAGCGCCCCAGCTTTCGTCGGTACCTTCGGTGCCGTTAAGCGGCGCGTTTGGTCCGTAAGCCGCGCGGTATTGCTGTATTTCCACCGGGTCGGTTATAGAACCACTGCGACCATTGTTAAACCAGGTGCGGTAGCCGTTGCCGCCGCCGTATGTATTTTGGAAATTTGGTTTTACCAGAGGGCGCTCAAATGTAGCGCTAGAGCTTATTTCTACGCCAATACCTTTGGTGCCAGCACCGTTTTTAGTAGTAATTAAAATTACTCCGTTGGCCGCCCGCGAACCGTACAAAGCCGCCGCATTCGGGCCTTTTAAGATCGACATAGAAGCAATGTTTTCGGGGTTTACTTCCGAAATGCCACCGCCGTAGCGGTTAGAATTAGATTGTTGAATAGGCACGCCATCTACTACCACCAGCGGCTGGTTATTTCGGCTTACCGAACCCATACCCCGGATTACAATATTCGAACTGCTACCCGGCCCGCCGTTGCTGTTTACCTGTACCCCGGCCACCCGGCCCGACAAGTTATTAACCACGTTGGTAGATTTTACCTCGGTTAGCTTTTCGCCGCTTACTTCCTGAATGGTATAACCCAGAGCTTTTTTCTCTCTTTCGATACCAAAGGCGGTTACTACTACTTCGCCTAATTGAGTAGCATCGGTAACCAGGCTTACGTTAATGCTGGTTTTGCCACCCACGGCAATTTCCTGAGAAGTGTACCCAATAAAGGAAAACACTAAGGTGCTGGTTGGCGGGCATTCTAAAGAATACATTCCTTCTGCGTTACTAACGGTTCCGGTGGTAGTGCCTTTTACCAACACGGTTACACCCGGTAAGGGTAAATCAGCATCTAGTATTTTTCCGGTGACTTTAATGGGCTGCTGCGCCAGTACCGGCGACAGGGCTAGGGTAACAAGGGCATACAAGAGTAGTAATCGCTTCATAAATCTTAATTTTAATGATGGGTGTTGTTTTTGTGTAGACAAGTAATTAACAGCAATGCGTAAACCGCACTCCTTTCCAGCGAAAGGCTTTAAAACATAGGTCGGCATCCGGGTTATGGCGTATTACAATGGGCAAAAATTATCTGGCTCCCGACAAAAGCTGCCTGAGAATAGGAAATAACCGGAAACGTGGCGCGTAAAAATCAGGATTGAATCAACTCCGGATAACAGAATTGTTCAAAACAGCTCGAAACTGTTGGTACAGGACAAGAACCCAATTAACCTTCAGGTTAACAGTTCTTAATAGTAAATATTAGCAGCTTTTTACAGGTTTTATTTTACAAAACAACCCAGGAATTTCACCAATTTAGTTAATAAATCTAAAATTTACTTTGGTACCAGATCCTTGATTGCTTTGGGTTTTAGAAAGCTACTGCTTTATGTTTTTACTGCTGGCTCGCCGGCCAGCATTCGGTTTGTACTTGTCTCTCCATAATTTTTCTCCCAGAAATAAAACTTTATTTAATTTTTAAAAAAATCTGCCATAAACCATTCGGGTATAAAAAGCATTAACGTTGGCCAGACACAAAAGCTTTTCAGAGTTCTTAATAGTTAAACAAATGTTTTATTGTTAATTATTGATTTGATACTATGCATAGTTACAAATAATTAATTAAAGTGAAAATATCATTGAAAAATTTACAAATCATCCAACTAACAGCTATAATTTTCTGACTTTAAAGTTCTTCGTTCATTATATTTCAGAAAACCCTTTAAAATCCAGCCCATTTTTTAAAATAATTCAAAAATATTCAACATTTTAAATTTTATAATATCATAAATTCGCATTAAAATTTGATGCCACTTATCTAATTTTAAATGTTTATTTATAAATATGACACAAATTTTAAAGTGTATTTGGTAAAATACATAAGTTTATTAAATAATTAAATTAAAATATAAACGATTACTTACTAATTTTTACTTATAAGTATTAATGTCCTATCAAATAATAAGACACTTCATTTTTTTAGCTTTTTACTGGTGTTTACCTAAACTTAACTTGGGGGTAATATTTGGCTAATACTTGCTTTGTAGTTTTAAATATTGAGAAATACACTTGTTACGGTATTCTGTTTGATCTCCTTTAAATCAAGCTTGTAACGTTAGGGCTGTTTCTTAACCAAAATTTAAAAATCGGAAGTACTATGAAAGCACTCACGCGTTTGTTCCGGCAATTAGTAGATCAGTTTGTCTTATATCGGCTGCATTCTTTTTATTCGGCGTTAAAGTCCGATCAAACCGGTCAACCAACTACCTAAGGCTTTTACCCGATTATTATGGGCGTAAAAAAAAGAAAAGTGGAGGTGGTGGTTATTTCGGATGTGCATTTAGGCACTTACGGCTGCCACGCCAAAGAACTTCTGCGCTACCTGAAAAGCATTAAACCCAAAAAAATTATTCTGAACGGCGATATTATTGATATCTGGCAGTTTAGTAAAAGTTACTGGCCCAAAGCGCACATGCAGGTAGTAAAATACCTGACCGGTTTAATCGCCAAAGGTGTGAAAGTGCAGTACATTACCGGTAACCACGACGAAATGCTGCGCAAGTTTGTGGGGTTTAAAATGGGTTCGTTTACCATCCAGAACAAATTATTACTCGAGCTTGACGGCCGCCAGGCCTGGATTTTCCACGGCGACGTGTTCGACGTTACTATGCAGCACTCCCGCTGGCTCGCCAAACTGGGTGCCGTAGGCTACGATTTATTGATTTTGATAAACCGCTTTGTTAACTTTTTTTCGGTTAAACTCAACGGCAACAAAATATCCCTATCCCGTAGCATTAAAAACCGGGTGAAAAGCGCCGTTGCTTTTATTAATAACTTCGAAGAAACTGCCGCCAATATCGCCATTGATAATGGCTACGATTACGTGGTTTGCGGCCATATTCACCATCCCGAAATAAAGCGAATCAGCACAGATATTGGCTCCGTTACTTACCTCAACTCCGGCGATTGGATTGAAAACTTAACCGCCCTGGAATACTACGGCGGTCAATGGCATTTGTACCGTTACCACGACGATGCCACCCTAGCCTACCAGGAAGAAGAACTCCCCGACACAGCATCGGAAGTATTAAACTACCCGGAGCTCATGCAAAACTTAATGCAGGAATTTAAATTAAAAGGCGCTTGAAAATATTATACGCCGTACAGGGCACCGGAAACGGTCATTTAAGCCGGGCACGGGATATTATCCCTATTTTACAACAGCGCGGCGAAGTAGATATTCTGGTAAGCGGCTGCCAGGCCGATATATCCTTGCCTTATCCGGTACAGCATCAGTTTAGCGGTTTAAGTTTTATTTTCGGTAAGAAAGGCGGGGTTGATTTTGTAAAAACCTTTGGCAAGCTAAACTCCCGGGCATTTTACCAGCAAATGCGGCAGTTGCCCATTGAGGCGTATGATTTAGTGCTGAACGATTTTGAGCCGGTCTCGGCCTGGGCTTGTTACTTTAAAAAGAAGCCTTGCGTGGCCTTAAGTCACCAAAGCGCCGTTTTGGCACCGCAAGCCCCACAACCCAAAAAAGAAGATGTGTTCGGTAAGTTTATTTTAAAAAATTACGCGCCGGCCACGCACCACTACGGCTTTCACTTCGACCGTTTTGGCGATAATATTTTTACCCCGGTTATCCGCTCCCAAATTCGGGAACTCACTCCCGATAACCAGGGCCACATTACCGTTTACCTGCCCGCCTACGACGACTGGAAGCTGATTGACCAGTTAAAAAATTTTAAAAATACGGATTGGCAGGTGTTCTCGAAGCATAACAAAACGCCTTTCCGGCACAAAAACATTCAGGTAAACCCGATTCAAAACGAAGCCTTTGTGAAAAGTATGGCTACCAGTGCGGGCGTGTTGTGCGGCGCTGGTTTCGAAACTCCCGCCGAAGCCTTGTACCTGGGGAAAAAATTACTGGCCATTCCCATGAAAAGTCAGTACGAACAACAATGCAACGCGGCCGCTTTAAAACAAATGGGCGTACCGGTTATTCCATCGCTTAAAACCAAACACTTGCCGGTTATTCAGGAGTGGCTCGAAAACGGCGCGGTGATACCGGTAAATTACCCGAACGAAACCGAACAAATTATTGATCAGATTTTACAGGAACACGCCGCGGATAAGTACCAGTCGGTAGTTTAGTATTTCAGAAACGAATGGTTCAAGAGTTAAGCACAGCGTCACTTGGACCGATAGACAAAAGCCAGTCTCCGCACTGGCGAGATAAATTTACAACTAATTGTTGGTGCGAACTTGCAGCTCGTATCACTAAAATACCAATAATAATTATGGTACGAGCTGCAAGCTCGCACCAGCGAAGAGGAGTCCAAGCTCAGCAAAAATTTAAAAAAATGGAAACGCTGGAAGCTTACTTCCGGCGTTTTGAGTAATAACCAGATGCAGCAAACTTTTTTAAAAAATACTACTGCCGATAAGGCCCAAACCAGCGAGCAACCATTAACCCGGGCGGCTTTTGGCGAAACGTTTCAGTGGGGCGTTTCTACGGCGGCGCACCAGATTGAGGGCGCCCATACCGCCGACGGCAAAGGTCCTTCTATCTGGGATACTTTTTCGGGCATTAAAGGTAAAATTCAATCGGGCCACCACGCCAATCATTCCTGCGACTTTTACAACCGCTACGGCGAAGATATTTGCCTCCTGGATCAGATGAATATCCCAAACTTCCGGTTTTCGCTGGCCTGGTCGCGCATTTTCCCGCAGGGCTACGGCAAGGCCAACCAAAAAGGCATTGATTACTACAACCGTTTAATTGACGGCTGCCTGGAACGCAACATTGAGCCTTGGGTAACTTTATACCACTGGGATTTACCACAAGCCCTCGAACACCGCGGCGGCTGGACCAACCGCGACATAGTAGCTTGGTTTCAGGAATACGCCCATTTGTGCGCCAGCCAATTCGGCGACCGTATTAAATACTGGATGGTGCTGAACGAACCCATGGTTTTTGTGGGCGCCGGTTATTTTTTAGGTGTACACGCTCCCGGTCGGCGCGGCATTAAATCTTTTTTAGCGGCTACCCACCACGCTGCCCTTTGCCAGGCCGAAGGCGGCCGGATTTTAAAAAATGCTTTGCCGCACGCCGAAATTGGCACCACGTATTCTTGCTCTCATCTGGAACCTTATCGCCCAACGCTTATCCGTGACCACGGCGCTACTCGCCGGGTAGATGCGATTCTCAACCGCTTGTTTATCGAACCAGGCCTGGGTCTGGGCTATCCCATCGCCGACGTACCTTACCTCCGCCGCATCCAAGAATTTATGAAGCCAGGCGATGAAGCTTTGCTGCCCTTTGACTTTGACTTTATTGGTATCCAGAACTACACCCGCGAAATGGTGAAATACGCTTTTTTCACGCCTTTTATCCAAGCCGCTTTGGTGCCGCCTAAAAAACGCGGGGTAGCTTCTACGGTCATGAACTGGGAAGTGTACCCGCCCTCGATCTACCACATTCTGCACAAGTACAACAAGTACCCGCAAATCAAAAAATTAATCATTACCGAAAACGGCGCCGCTTTCCCGGACCAGGTTGTTAACGGCGAAGTAAACGATACGCAACGGTTACATTATATTCAGGAACACTTAATGCAAGTACTTAAGGCCAGGCAAGAAGGCGTGAAAGTAGACGGCTATTTCGTGTGGTCGTTCACGGATAATTTTGAATGGGCTGAAGGCTACCACCCCCGCTTTGGTTTAGTCTACGTCGATTTCGAAACGCAGCAACGTATTGTAAAAGCTTCGGGTAAGTGGTATACGGAGTTTTTAAACGATTAAACCTTTCCTGATTTTTAAAAGAAGAAAAGCTTTTTTGTGCTCATGTAGAAAGTTTTAATCCCGCTGGTGTAGTGCTATTAATTACCTTTCAAATTTTGTTTGTCAGCCTAGCGTTTCCCATTAAGTAGGGCCCCTAGCCAAGTATGGCGTACGCCGTATTGATAGGTGAGCCATAAAATAATACTGCTTGGTCCAAAAATAAACCCGAGTTTTAGAAGCCAATGCCAGGCGTAAGGAGCCACCAAAATTTGAAAAAAGACCACCACCGGTAAATGAATTAAATAACCCCAATAAGCCGAATCAGATAAATACCGGATAAGCGGTTTTGGTTCGGAGAAGTAAACCATCATGTAGCCAATAAACGCGAGGGCAGTAGTCATAGAGGCAAAAGCATATACGGTATTAAGAACCGCTAAAATAATTTGAGCTACGGCGGCGTTTGGCTCCGCATAAAGTAAATTAATAGTTATTAAGGCTCCAATTAAGGCAACGCTCCAGCCTAGGTTAACAAGCCGGAACTTCCGAAAATTATTTAATAAGCCTGGCTGCCGATGCAGAAACCAACCCAAAGTAAAATAAAGCCCGTAAACTGTGAAAGAAGCCCACCGCGGCACTATTCCGGAGGCCGAGGTATCTACCCCAAACCAGTCGGTCATGCCCAGCATGGGGCCAATCATTAGTATTCCTAATGCTAAACTGCCCCACCAGTTTTGCAGGCATTTTGCTAACAGGCGGTCAAAAAATAAACGAATCCGGTGAGCAGGGTCAATCCAATTTTCCATTATAGGTCGCACCAGAACCACCAACAAACAAAACAAGATTAAAAAATAAAGAAACCACAAATGCATTAAAGGAAAACCCTGCTCCCAAACCATAAAACCAGGCAGTTTCGCGATTGCTTCTGGTCGGCTCAGCTGCGTAACCCGTTGGATTCCCCATACCCACAACGACCAATTAAGACCGTAAAGTAACGGCCAGAATAATAGAAAAGGTAATAAGAGCCGCTTGGACCGGTTGCGAATAAAAGCCGTCTCGCCCTTGCGGTGGTACAATAAATGGACAAAAAATCCCGACAGTAGAAAAAAGGTTTGCATGCGAAAAACGTGCGAAACGTAGAACAAAATATCTAGTACAATGCTGCTCTGGCTATCTTGGGTGGCCCAGTCGTTGTTTACGTAAGTAACAAGCGATTCAATGCCGTGATGAAAGATTCCGATGAGCAAGGCAAACGTGCGGGTAGCATCTAAGCCATGAAAACGTTCGGTTTGGGTGGCTGATTTTAAGGTTGGTTGAAACGAACTAAGGGTAGGCATAAGGGAATAGATTTTTCGGGAAAACTAATTTTGATTCAAAAATAGGCTTGTTTACCCGTATCTACAGTGCCTTAATATTGCTTTACCGGCGAACTGTAGCGCTTTTCTCCTTGAATGGCATTAGTGAGCAGTTATTGAAACCAATCTTTAAACGCAGGAGCCTTGGTACGGCTTACCTGAATTGTATCCGGGAAGAAATCTAAGTCCTGCACCAGTAAAATTAATTTACCATTCTCGATTCGTTTAAATCCGTTAATTATTTGGCGACTGATAATAAACTGCCGGTTAGGCCGGAAAAACATTTCGGCGGGCAGGGTAGCCTCCATTTTATCCAAGGATTTTTCCAGCAGGTATTTTTTTAGTTTTGTAACCAGCACAGTATAGTCCCCATCCACGTAAAGTCCTTGAATCTCGGAGAAGGCAACTAAAACATTTTCACGACCCGATTTTACCCATATTCCTCCCTGGCGCACTTTTTTCTCATCGGCGCGTAACTGTTCCGTGCGCTGCCACTCCTGGAAATAATGGTAGCCCACATAAAAGCCGTTAATTACCAGAAACCAGATGATAAAAATAAAAATATCGTTCTGGTAAAAACTAAGCGGTACAGGCTTCTCCCGCAGTAAAGCATTGAGTATTTCGGTCGTAACAATTATCAAAAGCAAGCCTATTACTGTACTGGCCAATACCTGTAACAATATCCGTTTAACAAGCCCCTGAGCATAAGGCACCCGTTTATCTAACCAGAAAATAAAACTGCGTATGCTCCACCAGGCGGCGTAGCCTTGCAAAGTATCCACGGTAAAGGTTTGTACCAAAAACCAGTTAAGCTGAATGTTGGTGTAAGTTAAATAGTAATTGTAAGCGTTGACAAAAGGAATCAGCAATAAAAACAGCCGGACATCAGGGGTAGAGTGCATCTTCTTAATGTCCGTAACCATAGTTATTTTTCTTACTTAAAAGAAGTAATTGAGCATTGTTAATTAATTGATAATTAAAGATAAACTTTTTCTAGTTACTAGACAGGATGCTCCTTTTTTATAGTTTATCAAAGTCTCCTGAAAAATTTTAAATTTATTTGCCAAAAGGTTGTAACCATTCACTAAACCTGTAGTTTCCCTTCCTGAATCTGAAAAACAAAACGCTGTTTCGCTTGGACGCACTTGCCGATAATGCTTTAATGCTGAAAGTTAAATCCGGAGACGTAGATCGGCTGGGATTGCTGTTCGACCGGTACCACCGGGTGCTGTACAGCTTTTTCTACCGGTTTACGTCGAGCAAAATGGTGAGCGAAGATTTGGTACAGAACGTATTTATGCGCATCCTCAAGTACAAACACACGTTTACCGGCGACGGTAAATTTACCACCTGGATGTACCACTTAGCCCGCAACGTATACGCCGACCATTACCGCCGAGACAGTCGATTGGGTTTTTCGGATGATTTTACAACCGTGGAAAACAGTTTGCACAACTCATACAATATAGAAGAGCAAACCAAGAAAGACGAAGAAATACAACTGTTACAAAAAGCCCTGAACCAGCTGAGTCACGATAAAAAAGAAGTGTTGATTTTGAGCCGGTACCAGGATTTAAAATACAAAGAAATTGCCGATATACTGTGCTGCTCCGAGGCGGCAGTAAAAGTAAAAGTATTTCGGGCGATGCAGAATTTAAAAAATATTTATACTCAATTAGAGCGGCAAGAAATATGATGGATGAGAAGTACATAGATTTAGTAACCGGTCACCTGGAAGGCACCTTAACCTTACAGCAAGAAGCCGAACTACAGGATTACCTGGAACAAGGTAACATTAAGGCCACGGAAATACAGGAATTTAAAAATTTGTATTGTCAGATGGGCGACATACCGGCACCGGCCCCCAGTGCTTTCATGAAAGCGGATTTTCAGGAAATGCTGACGGATTATAAAAAAGAAAACCCCTATCGCGTACCTAAAAGCAGTTTTTTCAAAAGTTGGTTAGCGCAGTGGAGCGTACCGCAGGTATTCGGGCAAATGGTTTTCGGCGTTATTGTGCTGGCCATTGGCGTAGGCATCGGCTTCCGGCTGACACCCGCGAAAACGTACGAAAAAGAACTAAGTCACTTAACCGGCGAAGTACAAACCATGCGCGAAGTGATGATGCTTGCTTTACTCAAGCAATCATCAGCCACAGAACGCCTGAAAGCGGTGAACTTAACCGGCGATCTGGAAACGGCCGATGCGAAAGTAGTCCGGGCTTTGCTGCAAACCTTAAATAACGACCCGAACGTAAACGTGCGCCTGGCTACCATCGAGGCTTTGTACCAACACGCCAGCAACCCCGCGGTGCGCGAAGGTTTAATTGCCGCTATCAGTCAGCAGGATTCGCCGCTGGTTCAAATTGCGCTCGCCGATATTATGCTGAGCTTACAGGAGAAAAAATCGGTGGGTGAACTCCAAAAACTCTTGCGCAAAAAAGACTTAAATCAGGCCGTACAGGCCAAAGTAAAACAAACCATCAACGTACTTATCTAATCCATCAATCTTATGAAAAAGATGTTACTTAGCCTGGCGGTACTAACGTACAGCGGGCTAACCGGGAATTCCTTTGCCCAGAAATTAACCGAAAACATTACGCGCAGCGTCAGCTATAACACCCCTACTGGTACGCACGTGCTCTACGTACAAAATATTCAGGGCGATGTAAAAGTAGAAGGTTACAACGGCGACAAAGTAGAGCTTACCGCCGAAAAAACCATTACGGCCAAAACCCAGGCCGACGCCGAAAAAGGCATGCGCGAAGTGCAGTTAAAAACCGAAGCCTCTGGCGATACCGTGTACGTTTACCTCGAAGCGCCTTTTATATACCGTCGCAAAGGCCGCATGCGCAGTATGAACATCGACCGCGACGAGGATAATTATAATTTTGCTTTTGATATTACTGTAAAAGTACCCCGGAAAACTAACCTGGAAGTATCCACAGTGAACGATGGCGAGGTTACGGTGGCCAACACGCAAGGCGCCGTAAAAGCCAACAATGTTAACGGCC
The DNA here is from genome assembly GCF_014075995.1 of Adhaeribacter radiodurans. Classification (NCBI taxonomy): domain Bacteria; kingdom Pseudomonadati; phylum Bacteroidota; class Cytophagia; order Cytophagales; family Hymenobacteraceae; genus Adhaeribacter; species Adhaeribacter radiodurans. The sequence goes on from NZ_CP055153.1 coordinate 6,474,863, forward strand.
CCATTAAAATTAACAACATTGAAGGCACCACCAAAGCCAATACCGTGAACGGCGACGTAGACGTAATCTACACTAAAAACCCCACCGGTGATTCTGATTTCCGGACTATTAACGGGAAACTGAATGTGGTGTTTAAACCTAACTTATCCGCGGATTTTACTTTTAAAACCATGCACGGCGAGTTCTACAGCGATTTCGATGACCTGAAAACTTTACCGGCGCAAACCATTCAAAACACCAAAAACAAAGGCACCGGCACCATATACAAAGTAGATAACCGCCAGACCATGCGTCTCAGCAAAGGCGGCCCCACCTTCAGCTTCGAAACCCTCAATGGCAACGTGTACGTGCGGCAGGGGAAGTGAGCGCGAGTTTACAGGTTAAAGGTTGCAAGTTGCAAGTTGAAAAGTTATAAGGTTGAGAAGTTAAAAATTTAAAAATCCTAATGCCGCGAGCGTCCTCGCTCGTGGCTGCCATCTGGGAGGCCTCTGGCCGGGCGAATTGGAAAGCTTTTGATTCAGGAATTACATATAAAGCTAAAAACGGAAACACAATCATTCTACAACCGACCAGAGGCCGGACGATAATCATCACGAGCGAGGACGCTCACGATATTAGAATAGGAAGCAAAGCAAGAAAACGAAAAAATTAAAATTAAGAACAAATAACACTTAGTCGCTATAGAACAAACAACCTTAGCTAGGTGCAGAACTCGACGATTTTGTGTTTGAGCGGAGCGAGTTTAAAATCGTCTTGACTTTTTTGGTTCTTTTTGTGTCAAGACAAAAAGAACAAATACTTCGGCAATGAAACAAGGCAGTTAAAAATCAACTGCATACCGAAGCTATGCTAACAGAACTTAAACTTATTTAGATTAACAAAATTTAACTCACCCAAGTCATGAAACGATTACTTTATATTTTATTATTTGCCGGGATTATTATAATTCCTTCCAAGCCCGTGGTAGCTCAAAATGAAAACAAGAATTTAACGGTAGCTTTATCTAAACCAAGCCAGCCAGGCAACTTAAAAGTAGAACTAATGAATGGTTCTATTAAAGTAACGGCTCATTCTGGTAAAGATGTAATCATTGGCTATTCCGGACGGGGCGATGATAACGACAGCAAAAGAGACCGGCAAAACGACGCGGCTGCTAATGGTCTGCGCCGGATCCCGAATAATAGCTTTGGCTTGGAGGCTAGCGAAGAAAATAACCGGGTAGTGGTACGTACCAATTCCTTCAATAAAGAAATGGACTTGAATATTAAAGTGCCCCGCGATTTTTCGGTAAAACTTAGTACTCTGAACGGCGGTAAAATAATTGTGGAAGGCGTAAATGGTGAAATGGAAATAAGTAACCTCAACGATGATATTAGACTCACCGATGTTTCTGGTTCCGTAGTAGCTAATACTTTAAACGGCGACCTGCAAGTAAGTTTAAGAAAAATTAACCCCAACGTACCCATGGCGTTTAGCACCATGAATGGGAAAATAGACGTTGCTTTACCCGCTAATGCTAAGTTTGCCACCAAAATGAAAGCCGATAATGGCGAAATCTACAGCGATTTTGAGATGAATTTCAACAAAGATGGTAAAGAAAAAGACCTGGTGAAAGTAAGTGGCGGCAAAAGTATAAAACTGGATAAATGGCTTTATGGTTCGGTAAACGGCGGTGGTCCGGAGTTTATGTTCAAGAACTTTAACGGCAATATCTACATCCGGAAAATCAAATAACCAGAGGTATAGAAAAAAGAATACATTACAATTTCCTCAATATTAGGAGAGGTATTTCTTGTGTCAGGCACATCTGCCTGATACTTTTTTACGTATCGTTATCTTCTAAAACTCGGGCAATTGTTTTTGTTTTAAGTTGATGGTACAGTGTACATCTTCCAGCTAGGGGCGTTTCTTTGTTATCAATTATTTTTCAGGGAGTGAATGACTGGTATCCTCTTTTAATTAGAGAAAATTAATAACTCTTGATTTTGCCCGGGAGCGGTTCTCTTTGCAATAAATTGTAACCCTAATTTTTCGAGTAAATGCCGCGAAGCCTGGTTATTGGGAGTAGTAATTCCATAAACAGTTGTAAGACCTAACTGCGTTTTGCCGTATTCTAAAACAGCTTTGGCCGCTTCGTAAGTATAACCTTTTCCTTCAAACTCCGGTAGTACGGCAAAGCCAATATCCACCGAATCAAGGTAGTCTCTTTTAATAAAACCACATATACCAATGGGCAGGTGAGAGGCCTTTTCTACCATCTTGTATAACCCATATCCTTTATCGGTATAGTTTTTAATCAGCGAATTTTTAATGTAGTTTTCTGCATCTTGTTCGGTTTTAATTCCTCTGTCTCCAATGTACTCCTTCCAGTGAGGGCTATTCAGCAGGTTAAAGAAAAATTTTTTGTCATTTAAATCGGCCAGTTCAATCCTTAACCTTTCTGTTTGCAGCATTAAATTACTTGTCTAAAAGATTTGTTAACCCGATATACTTTAATTGGTGTAGAATTTATTTAAAAGGCAGTTCCGACTAGCATATTTATTCTGAATAGCTCTTTTACCATTCGTAACCTTTTGGCCTCGTCCGATTATTTTTCATTCGCAGTATGTTTCATTATTATTTCAATACGTTTGTCCGGAATCAACCACATAAAAGCAACTAAAACGTAAATACTACCTGCAATCCAGGAACCGAAATAAGTGGAGCAAATGGCGGTGAAATAAAGAACCGGAGATATTTTGCCTTTTATATCTTTTCCGATTGCTTTAGTCAGAATAAATTCCGGATCGTGGTTTTGGATAATCCGGTTTTGAAGCAGCCAGTACGCTATTGACGACATAAATAAAACCACCCCGTAAAAGGCCATGGGTATTGGAGCAAAATGATTCTCTCCAATCCAGCCGGTTACAAACGGGATCAGCGATAACCAGAAAAGTAAGTGCAGGTTCGCCCACAAAATATCGCCAGTTACATGTTTTACGGTATACAGCATATGATGATGGTTGTTCCAGTAAATAGCCACGTAGATAAAGCTTAAGATATAACTAATAACAACCGGAATTAGGGGCTCTAAAGCCCGCAGATCTTGCCCGTGTGGAACCTTAATTTCTAAAACCATAATGGTAATAATTATGGCTAGTACACCATCACTAAATGCTTCTAATCGTCCTTTATGCATTAGGTAAGTTTATATTATGTAAATGTAGCCTATAAGTTAAAATTATTGTAGAGGCTTAGTTTTTTTATGGTTTTAAGCTTTATTCTTCAGGCATTCTTATAAAGAATTAATATTCGAATTACTTTTTTTTGAAAAGTGTACTCAAAAGTACTTTTAAAGTAATCTTTCTTTTGCGTAATCTTTTCTGTTTCAAGAACTAAGCTGGTATGCGTTTTATTCTGATTGTTGTGCGCTGATTATTTGGAGGGTTTTATTGTCTTTTGCGCCACTAAAGAACTTATCTAAAACTGATTGGAAAACGGGATTAGGATTAGGTACAACTGAAAATAAGGTCATGCACGATTTTAGCTTTAAATCGTCCGGGCTGCCGAAAATCTTATTGGCATTGTTCTCTTGCAGTTGAAGTAATTCGTTACAAATAAGTATTAAGCGGCTACCTAAAACAGGGTGCTTTAAATAATCTTCGGCTTCGTTAAGGTCTTTAATAGCGTAAAACCTCGAAATTTGGCTAAACCCTAATCCTTGTATCTGCGGAAAGATATACCACATCCAATGGCTCCGCTTTCTGCCATTCTTCACATCCGTTAAAGCAATGGCGTAATCGGCTTCTTGGGCATCCAGAAATCTTTTTAAGTTGTTTTCTTTTGTCATTATCAATTAAAGTAGCTTTAGGAAAATAAGTACTATGTAACTTGTATAAATGAATACTTACCAGGCATGCAATCAGGTTCGTTTCGGTACTAGCAAATACAATTTTTAGTAAATTTTAAGAGTGTCTTCGCAAAGTTTATGGTTGCTAAATAATTTACTAATGCTTTATAGCGAAAAAGCAGCTTCCCAAGTTTATCAAGGCTAACATTTGGATTTCAGAATAATAAAAATTCGTATGGAAACTCTTCACTCCAAGCACAATATAAATTTAATGAAAACAATAATTGGAATACTGAATGTTTAATGTTTACTTTGAATCACAAAGTCCTTTTATCGCTTAATCTCATGAAAAATCCCGAGCAACATTTAGAAACCCTGTCCGAAATACGCTCGTTAATGGAGCGCTCCTCGCGGTTTATTTCGCTGAGTGGCTTATCCGGAGTGTTCGCCGGTATTTTTGCTTTATTAGGTGCTTTTGCCGTTTACTGGAAATTTGATTTTAATTTAAGTGCTGCTACCACCTACGCACGCACGGAGCGAGACACGCTCCTGGGTGTCTCAAGTTTAGATGTGTTCCTGGTTTCGGTAGCAGTATTCGTTTTAATAGCTTCCACCTCTGTAGGCATATTTTTAACTACCCGGCAGGCCCGTCGAAAAAATTTACCTATTTGGGATGCTTCTGCCAAAAGGGTCTTCTGGAACTTACTTATTCCTTTAGCTACCGGTGGAATTTTTTGTTTAATTATGCTCAAACACGGCATGGTAGGTTTACTGGCTCCGGCTACCTTACTGTTTTACGGCTTAGCGTTATTGAATGCCAGCAAATATACGTACTCTGATTTACGCCAATTAGCCCTGTGTGAACTAATTTTAGGTTTATTAGCAACTTGGTTTATCGGGTATGGATTGTTATTTTGGGCCGTTGGGTTTGGGATACTGCATATTATTTACGGTATCTTGCTGTACAATAAATACGAACGATGATCGCCTTTAACAAATTAAATAAAGCTTTTGATAGCCGGATTCGGTTAGGGGTAATGTCGGTATTGCTGGTAAACGATTGGGTAGATTTTGCTACCTTAAAAGAAACGCTGCAACTCACGGATGGCAACCTGGCCAGCCATATTACAGCCCTCGAAAAATTAAATTACCTGCAGGTACGCAAGCAATTCGTAGGCAAAAAGCCTAATACATCTTACGCCGTAACTCAAGCAGGCCGCAAAGCTTTTAACGACCATTTAAATGCCCTCGAACAATTAATTAAAACGCGGGAAGGATAAAGTAATAAATAAGAGCATTATAAGAATTTCTTAATTTTTAATAGATAAAGAAGTGGAAAACAGGTGCAGAATTTACTAAAAACTATTCTGATTAATGTTAGTATTTGCTCCTGGTTGTATGACCAATGAAACACAATACAGCTATATAAATTATGAAGTTTTGTCTTATTACAATCTGGCGGCGGAGTATTCTTTATAAGTAAAATAGCTAGCTCTATTTTTTTTGTTTATGAACTTTGTAATTCAAAGTACTTTAAAATAAATAAAATTATTATTCTCCAATGTTTGAAAATGGCTCAATCCGCAGAAGCTAAAAAACAAAAAGTAACTTTTTTAATAACCAATAATCGTGAAAGTAAAATTTATCTTACCCGCTCTTACCGAAGCCAAAAGCCCTTACTGGCGACCTATTAAATATTCCCTCTTTCCGCCGCTTGGATTGGCTACCCTGGCTGCTTACCTCTCGCCAGACGATGAGGCAGTGTTAGAAGACGAACACGTAGAAGAATTAAAACTGAATGATACGCCTGATTTGGTGGTGATTCAAGTTTATATTACTAATGCGTACCGGGCCTATCAAATTGCCGATCACTACCGGAGCCGAGGAACGTACGTTGCCTTGGGAGGATTACACGTAACATCTTTACCCGACGAAGCTGCCCCACATGCTGATAGTATATTTTTAGGCCCCGGCGAAGAAACCTTTCCGCAGTTTTTACAAGATTTACGCCGAAAGCACCCCCAAAAGCGTTATTTTTCTCCCGTCCGGACATTAACTGGCATTCCGCCGGTGCGCCGCGATTTAATAAAGCGAAATTACTATCTCGTTCCTAATTCTATTGTGGTAACCCGCGGTTGCCCACACCACTGCGATTTCTGTTACAAAGATGCTTTTTTTCAGAGCGGTAAAGGATTTTACGTGCAACAGGTAGATGCGGCACTCGCCGAGATTGATCGCTTGCCGGGGCGCCACCTTTATTTTCTCGACGATCATCTATTGGGCAACCAGAAATTTGCCGCTGCATTATTTGCCGGTATGCGGGGCATGAATCGGGTTTTTCAAGGAGCATCTACCGTAGATGCCATTTTGCGGGGCAACTTAATTGAACAGGCCGCCGATGCCGGGCTCCGCAGCGTGTTTATTGGGTTCGAAACGCTAAGTCCTAAAAATTTAAGAATCAGCAATAAAAAGCAAAACCTAAACCGCGATTACCACGCGGCCATTCAGCGGCTGCACGACTTAGGCATTATGATTAACGGCAGCTTTGTTTTTGGGCTCGACAACGACGAACCAGACGTTTTTGCGCAAACAGTAAACTGGGCGGTGCAGGAGGGTATTACCACCGCTACTTTTCACATTCTCACGCCATACCCTGGCACCAAGCTTTTTCAGGATATGAATGCCGCTAAACGTATTCTTACCCATAACTGGGATTTGTACGACACCCGCCACGTGGTATACCAAACCACTAAAATTTCTGCCGAAGCCCTAAAACAAGGCTACAACTGGGCTTATGATAATTTCTACTCCTGGCCTAATATTCTGAAAGGCAGCCTAACGCACGATTCTCTCAAACACCAATTAAAACATTTTGCCTATGCCGGAGGCTGGAAAAAATTTGAATCGCTCTGGAATTTTGTAATTAAATCGCGTAATCTTAATGCGATGCTGCCTCTGCTGGAAAGTATTTTATCTAAAGTAAACCGAAAGGAAAAGCTTCAACCAGAACCCATCTTACCTGCTTCTTTACCCGAACTACCGGTTCTTACTGCCTTTAGCGAATAGCCTTTTATAGGAATAAACGAATGCCCCGCCCCCTTTAAGAGCAGGAATTATTAAAATCAAAATAGAGAAAAAGAGCTCAAATCTTTAACGTAGGTTTCTTTAGACTCAAACCAGTGCGGTTATTAGGTTATTCTAATATCCGGCGGAGATAATTTATCTGGCCTAAGTGGTAAGAAAGATGAGCGGCTAAATGAATCAGGAAAAAACCAGTAGTCATGGGGTAACCTAAGGTTTCTTCTAGGTAAATTTCTTCGAGTTGCGTTTTTTCTAATTGCTGCAACGCTAAAACAACTACTTGTTTTGTTTCATCGATTTGTTGCAGTAGTTGTTCTTTCGGCACATTTTTTAAATTAAATTCTGCCTCCCGGTCACGGGTGTAATCATAGCCTCCCAGGTTCTTACCAATATAGGTTTTCAGGTTTCCTACCAGGTGCAGGCCTAAATTACCGGCGGTGTTCTTTACCTGGCCCGTTATTTTCCAGAGGTTTTCTTCCGTCTGAAAAGATTCAATTTCAATTTTTAATCGGTTTATATCCCGTTCGTAAATAGTTATTAATTCCGAAACCATGGCCTGTGTTCTTAAAGTTAGCTTGACTTTGCTCGAGTACTATTTTGCCTTCTAATGTCTAAATATCTTTCTTTTATTTTACTATTTCCCAGGTAGTATTATTCCGGTGGCTTTTTTTGAATAAAATTCTTTAGTGGTACGGCGGGTAATAATTCTGCTTGAGAAGGACATGTATAATTTTAATATTCGTTCTTGCTAATTTATAAGTATTAGAGTTAAATGTGTATCTTCCAGACTAGATCAGAACTCCTGCTTAATATTTAAACAAAGAAGAGAAGATGCAAAACGAATTACCAAATGGCCGTCGCGATTTTATAAAAAAAACCGGCATGCTTACGGCTGGTCTGGGCTTGGTTGGCAGCAGCGCTTTTGCCAACTTAGAGGTAAACGCCAAAAAAAAGAACAAACTTCCGAAGTGGAAAGGATTTAACCTGCTCGATTTCTTTTCGCCGGATCCCACTCGCACCCGTCAGTCAACCCCCGAAGAATACTTTAAGTGGATGTCGGATTGGGGCTTTGATTTTGTGCGTTTGCCAATGGCGTATCCGTATTATCTAAATTTTGACCGTAGCCGTAATATTACTCCCGATGAGGTTTATAAGATAGACGAAAGGCAAGTAGATAAAATTGATAGCCTGGTGCAGATGGCGCATAAATACAAAATGCACGTAAGTTTAAACCTACACCGCGCTCCGGGTTACTGCGTGAATGCCGGATTTAACGAGCCTTACAATTTATGGACCGATCAGCAAGCCTTAGATGCATTTTGTTTTCACTGGAAAATGTGGGCCAACCGATACAAAAATGTGTCTAATAAAAAAATAAGCTTCGATTTGCTTAACGAACCCAGCATGCGCGAAGACATGAACGACCAACATTCGAAACGCAGCGCGGTACCCGGCGAAGCTTACCGGAAGTTAGCCAAAGCTGCTTCTGAAGCCATTCGGGGAGAAAATAAAAAGCACCTGGTTATAGCCGATGGTAACAATACCGGTACCACCGTTATCCCCGAAATTACTGATTTGGACATTGGGCAGAGTTGCCGGGGTTATAATCCGGGTATTATTTCGCACTACAAAGCCCCTTGGGCAAACAAAGATCCCGAAAATTTACCGGAACCAAAATGGCCCGGCCAGGTGGGCGATAAATATTTAAGCCGGGCTTTGTTAGAAGAATTTTATAAGCCTTGGATTGATTTAGTAAATAGCGGCGTTGGCGTACATTGCGGCGAATGCGGTTCCTGGAACAAAACGCCGCACGACGTGTTCCTGGCCTGGTTCGGCGATGTATTAGGTATTTTGTCGGAAAATGGAATTGGCTTTGCTGTTTGGGAGTTTAGCGGTGATTTTGGCGTGTTAAATTCCGGCCGGACCGATGTAGCTTACGAAGATTGGTACGGCCAAAAACTCGACCGCAAAATGCTGAACTTATTAAGTAAAGTGTAGCGGCTGGATTCTTGATCTATAATCTATAAGCTAATTTGTAAAAGCTTTATAATTCTTTAATTAACGGGGTAAACAAGGCCCGCTAGCTACGAGCCAAACTGGTTACTTTTCAAGCCGCATCAGCACCGCTGAAGGGATTTTTTAATAAAGAAATTAGAAAAAGTGTCTGCTGCCTATTCAAGATGGTACCTGTGTTATCTTCAGGCAGCAGACACTTGTTTAGCAAGCTTTTATTTAAGAATAGGTAATCGGGTGCTGATAGCAATTCTATTCCAGGCGTTTATAGTTACAATAGCCATTATAAGTTGAGCTAGGTATTCGGGGCTAAATAGTTTCTCGGCGGTTTTGTACGTTTCTTCGGTTACGCCTTTCTGGTGAATTAAAGTTACTTCTTCAGTTAGGGCGAGAATAGCTTTTTCTTCGTCGGTAAACAGGTCGGTTTCTTTCCAGGCATTTAGTAAATAAATCCGTTGTTCGGTTTCGCCTAGTTTCCGGGCGTCTTTGGTGTGCATATCCAGGCAAAAAGCGCAGCCGTTCATCTGCGAAGCTCTAATTTTTATTAATTCTTTATGTTTATTGTTTAACTGGGTTGTTTGCAAATAGCTTTCTAACCCAAGCATCGCTTTATAGGCTTGGGGTTGAGCAGCCTGAATGTTAATTCTGGTTTCCATGAGTTTACTTTTATAATGAATACAAACTACTGATGGATAATAAGTCATTGTACTCAGAAGAAAACCCGTTTTACGAGTAACTAGCTGCCGCCCTAAGTTTTAAATTTTGCTGCCTTTGCCGGCAAAAACAAACAGTAAATAATTAAAAAAGGAGCGAAGATAGCAGCAGGGTTTTCCATAACTTGACTACCTTATCCCCAACAAAGCTCGGAAACTTACCTCTGAAAAAACTTAAACTGGTTTAAGAACGTTTTTTCTTGCGGAGCTCACTTAAGTATTCGGGGGTAAAACCCAGGAAAGAGGCTAATAAATATTGCGGAATGCGCTGAATAAATTCAGGATAGGCAGTAATGAACTGCTCGTATAGCTCTTCGCGAGAAAAGTGGTATAAATATTTTATTCTTAACTGACTGGCGGCATACGCTCGCTGGTAAATCAGGCGAAAATACTTTTCTAATGGTGGAAATTGCAGAAATAATTGCTCTTGTGCCGACAAGCTAATAGCCAATACTTCGGTTTTTTCTACGGCCTGGATGTAAAAGTTAGAAACTTGTTGATTCTGAAAAGCCATATAATCGGTTAACCACCAGTTTTCAAGCGCAAACTGAATGGTTTGTTCTACTCCCTTTTCATTTACAAAAAACAGGCGCAAACAACCTTTCACTACAAAATAATGGGAAGTACAAATACTACCTTCCCGAAGTAAATTTTCTTTTTTAAGTAAGCTAATAGGCTGAAAAAAAGATAAGATACCGGGAATATTAGCTTCCTTAATTTCTACAAACCGGGCAAAGTGCTTAATTAACTGCTCTGACATTTTAAGGTTAGAAATAAAAGGCTGCTTGTTTATTTTTTCTAAAATTTTGATTAGTATACCAAACTTTCAAATCTGACCAGAACAAGGTAATAATCGAATCAATTAGAAACAGAAATTTGCCCCACATTTTAGCAACTGTTTTACTGCACTCACGAGATTATACTACCGCAATGAAGTAAAACTAGTCGCAACGAGCAACCAACAGCCAAACGAAAACTGCTAGCCACGAAGCAAAACTTAAAACTTTATATTTGCATTAGCACCGCTGTATGAAGGCTTAAAAGCCTTCACGTAAATAGTTGATACCATTTATCATAAAAAAGCCGGACTGTTTACGAAGAACCAGCCGGGCTTTAATTTGAATGGAATGCTATACTTATTTAGCCGTAGATTCCTGCAAATAAAAATCTAACAGCCGCTGCCGGAACAAATAATCATACTTGGCTTGCACCTGGTTACTGAGCGCTTTGTCGTAGTTGGTTTTGGCCAGGTTTAAATCTACGTAGTGTACGCTGCCACTTTCAAAACGCTTTTGAGCCGCATCGTAAGCTATTTTAGAAGCAGTAACCTGGCGGGTGGAGGTTTGGAACCGGGCTTGGGCAGCTTCGAGGTTACTATGGGCCAATTCTATGCTCTGACGTAATTGTAGCCTTACGTTTTCGGCGGCGTATTCGGCCGTTTTTTCAGCAATAAGCGCGTTGCTCAAACGAGTTCGGTTCTGCCAGCTATTTAAAATCGGGAAACTCAGGTAAAAACCAATGCTTTTGCGCATGTTAAATTTTAACTGGTCGAAATAATGAAAACTTTCTACGTTACCGTTAGGATTAGTTTGCGTTTGAATAATGGGGGTGCGCGTGCCATTGATTAATACAAAATCGGTTTGCGAAGGAACCTCCCGGGTTGTAGTTCCCGTACCATCGGCCACAAACCGCGAGGTAGGCACGGCGCTGGAGTAATTGCTGCCCATGTAACCGCTCATTCCTAAAACAGGCAGTAAGCTGGCGCGTGCTGCTCGCACTCCTTGGTGAGCACTTCTCACCCGTAAATCAGCACCTATAATGCCCGGCTGTATTTTTTCAGCAATAGCAATTAACTCATCCGAAGATTTATTGTACGGGTTAGTAGCGGGTACTTCGGTGGCCAGAGGCTGAATAGTAAAATCAGTGGTAGCGGGTAAATTTAACAACTGCAATAAAGCTAAACGGGCGGTTTTTAAATTAGTAGCAGCGGTTACCTCTTGCAATTCATCCTGGGTGGCCTGTACTTCTAAATCAGCAAGAGTAGAAGTAGCCAATGCACCGGCATCTACTAAATGTTTGGAGCGCTCTACCTGTAAATTAGTATTTTTTAACTGGTTTTCGGAAATAATTAAAAGCTCCTGGCTAAACAGTACCTGTAAATAGGCCAGAGTCACATTTAAGGCCACTGTCTGGCGGGTTTGTTCTAACTCATATTGACTGGCTTTTAAACCTAACTTGCTTTGCTGCAAGCGATATTGTAACTGGCCGCCATTAAACAAAGTAAGGTCGGCAGATAAGCCAAAGTTATTCGATTGAATTTGATCAGTGGTGGGTTGGTTTGTAAACGGATCGATGGACCGGCCCGTGTTGTACGAGTGAGAGCCATTGAACTGGCTGGTAGGTAAAAAAGCTGCTTTGGTTTGCGCATTAACTACCCGGCTAGACTGCAAATTCAACTCGCTTTGCTTTACCAGAATATTTTGCGAAATGGCCTGATTAATACAAGAATCCAATGACCATACGCGGGGAGTTTGCTGAGCAGCCAATTTAGCGGAAGAAAAGAGCAATAAAAAAGCCAGGATAAAAGTTAATGTTTTAAACATAATAATCAGATTATAGCGGTTTGCTTTCTAATTCTATTCAAAGAGTAAATCGCTCGGTTTACCGGATATAGGTAGAATTACTTCCCGCAGGAAGAGGTATACAATAAAATGCCATTTTATTAAATATCTGATTTATAGCAGATTATATTAACATGGATTAAGGAAAAAGATAGAATTGTCCGGTTCCGATACAAGTAATTGTTCGCTTTTATAACACTTATACCCGACTGTCTAAACATTATTCTATAGAGAGTTAAGGTAAATTATTGGCTTTAATTTCTTGAAATACCTAGCGGTGTTTGCTTTTTTCTTTGGAGACTTGAAAAGGCTCCAAATGACGGTGCTGATGCAGTTCAACGGCCTACGTTTGCCTCATGGCCGGCGGGCCTCGTTTGGCTATAGAGGGCGGTTTAGCGAACCTTGGCTCACTCCGTTGCGTCATGCTACTGCGTAGCACCGGAACGCTAAAAGGCCCTCTATAGCCAAACTGGTGTCATTACATGGTAGCAAAGTCTTTCTTGTTTTTATTGACTTGTTATATTTACTATGTAGCTATTACTAATTTTCTAAAGTTCGTGACTTGAATTAGGGTACTATTTTATATCACTCCTGCCTCTCCTAAAATAGGAGGGGAGCCTGCAGTACTTTCTGAATGTAAAACCCTAGTATTTTATAAAATAATTGAATGAATTAATCAGTAGTAGCAATATCAGGTGCTACTAGTAAAGATACCAGTTTGGCTGTGGAGGGCCTTTAGCGTTCCGGTGCGGCGCAGCAGCATGGCGCAGTGCAACGAGCCAAGGTTCGCTAAACCGCCCTCCACAGCCAAACGAGGCCTGCAGGCCACGAGGCAAACGTAGGCCGTTGAACTGTATCAGCACCGTCATTTGGAGACTTGAAAAGGCTCCAGGGAAAAGCCCTTTATTCAACTTTATATAGCCAAGAGTTTATACACTTTAGTATTAATTATAAGCCAAAACCAAGTAAGTACAGATCATAAAAAAGCCAGACCTGTTTTGCAGACCCGGCTTTTGTTAAACCAAATTTTGCTACTTTAAAATTTACTATTTATTATAAATCTTTATTCGCTGCGTAGGGCTTTTATTGGGTTACTGCCCGCTGCTTTTAAGGCGTGAAACGAAACGGTAATTAAAGCAATAATAACTGCCAGCACCATAGCCAGGGCAAATGTCCACCACGTAATAGGTGTACGATAAGCAAAATCCTGGAGCCACTTATGCATGCCGTACCAGGCAATAGGCCAGGCCAGAATATTTGCTACCAATACCAGTTTCAGGAAATCTTTGGAAAGCAGCGATACAATTCCGGCAACCGAAGCGCCTAATACTTTGCGGATGCCAATTTCTTTGGTGCGCTGTTCAATGGCGAAAGAAGCTAAACCAAACAAGCCAAGGCAGGCAATTAAAATAGCAATACCGGAGAAAAGGGTAAATAGGGTTCCTAGACGTTGCTCGGTTTCGTACAAGCGGCCAAATTTTTCGTCCAGAAATGTATATTCAAACGGCCGGTGCGGTAAAAATTGTTGCCACGTTTTCTCAATGTGCGCTAAGCCTTCAGGCAATTGATTGCCCTTAATTTTAAAAGAAAGATCGTTATAACCATCGCCTTGCGACATGATGAAAACTAGGGGTTTTATCTTTTCGTGCATCGATTCAAAATGAAAATCTTGGAGCACGCCTACCAGCTTACCTTTGCGATTACCGTATTCAACGTTCCGGCCCAACGCGTCCTGCGGATGGGTAAAGCCCAGCATTTTCATTCCGGCTTCGTTCAAAATAAAAGCCATAGAATCGTCGGTAGGATAGGTACGGGGATCAAAATTACGGCCGGCTATTAATTTTATCCGGTAAGTATCAATGAACTGATCGTCGATGCCCAAATATTGAAAAGAAACCGGCGAGGGAGCCAGTGAATCTTCTTTCTGAATCCGGAGCGTACCCATGGAATTTAACAAACGATCAGAAGGCACGCCAATAGACCGCCCCACCTGAGTTACCACGCCATTGGATAACACCTCGTTTCGGAAAGCACTGTACCGTTCGTTAAGTTCGCTGGTGTAATTTATGGTAACAATATGTTCTTTATCGAAGCCTAAAGTAATATTTCGGCAATAGCTTAATTGCTTGTACACAATAGCTGTACTCACCAATAACACCACCGAAATAGCAAATTGCAGCACTACCAGCGTTTTGCGCAGCGACACCGAATTGCGCCCTACGGTTAAGGTGCCTTTTAATACTTTAACCGGCTGAAACGAAGATAAAAACAGGGCAGGGTAGGAGCCCGCGAACAAACCTACCAGCAAGGCCAGCCCGAACATAATTACTATCATTAGCCAACCATTGCCGAAAGTAAAGCTTAGTTCTTTGTCTAAAAACCGGTTTAGGAACGGCAAGGTTAGCCGGGTAAGTACCAACGCAATTATCACCGCCAGAAAGGCAAACAGCAACGATTCGCTTAAAAACTGCCGGATTAAATTGGGCTGGGTAGCACCCATTACTTTGCGCAAACCAATTTCTTTCGCCCGCAAAGAAGAACGGGCCGTTGATAAATTCATGAAATTAATACAGGCAATAAGCAAAATAAACAACGCTACTGCCGAAAATAAATACACGTTGGTAATATTGCCATTCGGCTCCAATTCTGAATCCAGGTGCGATCGCAAATGAATATCGGTAAGTTTCTGGAGAAACAGTTTGGTCCACGACGAAGGCTTTACTTGTCCATCACTTTCTTCGGTCATGTGGCGGTCGATAAAAGCCGGAAACTGAGCCTGCATGTTTTCTATGGGGTACTCTTTTGGTAACAGTAAATAAGTATTAAAGGAGTTATTGCCCCAATTGGTGAGTAAGTTTTGCTTGCCGTAAATAGTGCTGTCTTCCAGAGTATTAAATGATACCAGAAAATCGGGGTGCATGTGAGAGTTGGCGGGAAAGGATTCGTAAACGCCGGTTACTTTCACGTTAAACTGGTTGTTCATGCGCAGCACCTGACCTATCGGGTTTTTCTCCGGAAAGTACTTTTGAGCCATTTTCTCGGTGAGCATAATAGAATACGGCTCCTGCAAAGCTTTCTCCGGGCTGCCCTGCTGAACCGGGACAGAGAAAATTTTAAAAAAAGATGGCTCCGCGAAGAAAACTTCCCGCTCGTTAAACGAGTGTTCTTTATCCAGAGCCAGCAGAGTATTGGTTTGCAGGGTACGCGCTACTTGTTCGATATCCGGAAAATCATTTTTGAGCAAAGGGCCGAAAGGCGGCGCCACATTGGCTAAATGCAAACTTACGTTACCATCCGGATCGGAAAAATTGCGGGTAACGCGATAAATACGGTCGGCATTTTTATGGTAAGTATCGTAGCTTAGTTCCTGCCGGATATACAAGGCAATGAGCAAACAACAGGTAAGCCCTACTACCAGACCAAACAAGTTAATAAAAGTAAATACACGGTGCCGTCGCATATTGCGCCAGGCAATTTTTAAATAATTCCGGAGCATACTTATTGGGGTTAGTGGTTTTTAGGTATATGGAATCTGTTTCTATCTCCATTACTATCGCGAGCGTCCTCGCTCGTGATGCCTATCGTCCGGCCTCTGGCCGATGGTAGCTTTATATTACTTTGCTTTTAATTTTAGTTCTCCGGTTCGCCCGGCCAGAGGCCTACCAGATAGTAGACACGAGCGAAGACGCTCGCGCCAGAAGTTATAATTTGTTACCGGATAAGGAATTTACGCTTAAGTATTTACTTATTTTTTTCTCCCGATACTACCTCACTGAATTTGCGGCCGCCCAGTTGGGTGTATTTAAAATCTTTGGTTCCGTTAAAGGCAATGCCTTGTAGTTTTACATCGTCGGAGAAATCGGCGTATTTAAAGTTTGCTAAACCGTTAAATTGGGCCTTTTCAAAATTGGTGTTACCCGTAAACTTAGCGTATTTAAAATCCGCATCCTCGGTAAATACTGCCTGACTAAAATTAGTGCCTGCCGGGAAATGCACGTATTTAAATACGGCACCATCGTTAAACTTTACTTTACTAAAATCCGGAGCCTGCTCAAACTTGGTGTATTTAAAGAAAGCTTCGTCTTTAAATTGACTGCTGGCAAATGAAATTCCCTCTTTAAACTGGCTATATTTAAAAGTAGCTTCCTGCTCAAAAGTACAGTTCTCAAAGCGTACCGCTTTATCAAAATTGGTATTATAAATTTCGTTTTTCTTGTCGTTATTATTAAAGTACATGATGCCTTGGTCCGGATTATAATAAGCCAGTACTTTGCCCGTAAAGGTGCAGTTCGAGAATGTTAGCGGAGCGGTAACGGTGCTGATGTATTCTTTCGTGGAGCGGTCATTGTCCTCATCTGCAAATTTTTTCAATTTTTTGTTGGCCAGTTGAGTCAGGTCGAGGTTACCGGTTATTTCGGCGTTTTTGTAAGTTACGGCCTCACCGCGGTTTACCTGTGCCAAAATATCGGCAGCGGCTACTTTTGTTTGGGCTACTACCCGGCCCGAAACAATAATAATGATTAAGAGAACAGACACTAAACTTTTCATGGCTTTACTATTTATAAATAACAAGATGAGGTTGCTGTAAAGGGTAACCGTACCTTCCGGAAAAGGTAACAGGGTATAAGCATTTATTTTTACTCATTTCGTAAGGCTTTTACCGGGTTATCTAAAGCTGTTTTTATTGCCTGAAAGCTAATGGTTAATAAGGCTATTAGTAAGGCTCCCAAACCAGCGGCAATAAAAGTCCACCAGCTAAGCGTAATCCGGTAAGGATAATTTTCCAGCCAACGGTGCATGACCCACCAGGCTAGTGGCCAGGCAATCAGGTTTGCTAATATTACTAACCGGCAGAAATCCCGGGAAAGCAGCGCCACAATAGAGGAAGCCGAGGCACCCAGCACTTTGCGGATGCCAATTTCTTTGGTGCGGGTTTCGGCCATGTAGGTAACCAGACCAAATAAACCCAGAGCCGCAATAAAAATAGCGAAGCCCGTAAAGGCAGCAAACATTTTGGCGAGCCGGTCTTCGGCTTTATAAAGCGCATTAAAAGAATCGTTGAGGAAAGTGTATTCGAAAGGTTTCTCGGGTTGGTATTTTTGAAAAGTTGCCCCAATAGCCGCTACTTTTTGAGGAATGTCAGATTTTGGGTCAAGGCGAATGAACAGGCACCCACCCGCCATAGTAGCCGTATCTTTTACCACCGACAAGTACAGCGGCTCTACTTCTTTATGGAGCGGGCTATAATTAAAATCTTTTAAAACGCCCACAATCTCGTTGGAAGTACCCAGTTTTAGAACCTGCCCGATAGGCTGTTCTTCTATCTGGAGCTTTTTAACGGCCGCTTCGTTAATGATAATGGTATTTCCCGTACCAATTCGCGTTTTATCTTCCGGCTGAATTTTCCAGGCTAAATCCAACGTGTTCAGGAAGCTTTCATCTACCTGCAGAAAGTTGAGCATCACATCCTGGTTGGTGGTAGGCGATTTAGTAAAAAATAGGGTGTAACCTTCGAAAAGCGTACTGGAGGCAGCTGCCACTTGTTGCACTCCCGTTTGCCGCCGGATCTCATTTTTTACAGCTCCGGCGTGGCGACCTGTAGTAGCATCGAGGGGCACAACTAATACTTGTTCTTTATAGAAACCAAGTTTTCGGTTTCGTACAAAATTTAATTGCTGTTGCACTACCAGGCTGCCAATAATCAAACCCACCGAAACCGCAAACTGAAACACCGTAAACGCGCGCCGTACCCAGGCACCACCCTGGTTAATTCCTAATTTTCCTTTCAGCACGGCTACCGGCGAAAACCGCGACAGCAGCAAGGCCGGATAACTTCCTGCCAGTAAAGCGCAAACTACTAATAAACTGAGTAAAGTAAGTGAAGCAACCGGACTGTATAAAAAATTAGCATCAATGCGCAAACCTAACAAATTATAAAATGCCGGCTGCAGTGCTTGCACCAACATCAGAGCCAAACCAAAAGCCAATAAACAGGTCAGGATGGATTCACCGTAAAACTGCACGGCTAGTTCGGAACGGCTCGCGCCCATTACTTTTCTAACACCCACTTCTTTGGCCCGTTTAGTAGCCTGAGCTGTGGTTAGGCTCATGTAATTGAGTATGGCCAGTAACATAATGGACAGCGCAATGCCTAGAGAAATATATATCGGCAGCACTTCGGAAGAACGACCAAAAGTGTTTTGCAGGTGCGCGCCCAGCAGCGGCACTATTGTATATTGTTCTTCCTTATTGTAACTATTTGTTTTCTGTAGCAACTTTAAAATAGACTTTTCTACTTTAGCCTGGCTAGTGGAGGCATTAAGTAAAAAATAGGTTACGTAGGAGCCGGAGCCTAAGTGATTCTGGAGGTAAGGAATACCATCATCGTCGGAAATAAAACTGTTTTCTCCTTTTTCTACCTGAGCCAGACTGGAGAAAGAGCCGACAAAATCAAAATCAAGGGTGGAGTTGGATGGAGGATTTTGGGCTAGTCCGGTTATTTCAAATGTATGCTTATTGTCGTAAGTAAGTGTTTTACCAATAGGGTTTGCGTCGCCGAAGTACTTATGCGCCATTCTATCAGAAATAACTACCGTACCGGGGCGCGATAACACTGTCCGAGCATTACCTTGCTTCAGGACAAAGGAGAAAACCGTAAATAACGAGCTATCCGCAAAAATAAATTTATCTTCGAAGAACCGGTGCTGCGGATCAGCTTTTACTACTATTCGGCGGGCTTCCCGCAGCCGCACTACTCCTTGCACTTCGGGTACGGCCCGCTGCACGGCGGGGCCAAACGGCGCCGACATACCCATCATCTGCAGCATATTACCCCCGTAATTTATTTTAGCTACTACTCGATAAATGCGTTCGGCCTGGGTATGGAACCGATCGTAGGTAAGCTCGTGAGCCACAAAAAGCAGAATGAGGATGCTAACGGCCAAGCCGGAAGCCAAACCCGCTAAATTAGTAAAACCGTAAATTTTGTGGCGCCATAAGTTACGCCAAGCAATGATTAAGTGATTCCGGAGCATAACTGCATTTATTAAAGTTATATCTTATTTACCAGCGCTGTACTCATTCACTGCGTAAGGCATTTACCGGATTGGCAACGGCCGCTTTAATGGCCTGGAAACTCACGGTAAGTAATGCAATTAGCAAAGCTCCCATACCGGCCAGCCCGAATACCCACCAGTTAATATCAATGCGGTAAGCAAAATTCTGTAACCATTTATTCATGCCGTACCAGGCAATGGGACAGGCAATAACAATGGCAATTAGTATCAACTTAGTAAAATCGCGGGAGAGCAAAAGCATAATTTGGGGTACCGAAGCGCCCAGTACTTTGCGGATGCCGATTTCTTTGGTGCGTTGCTGCGCCGCAAAAGCAACCAGCCCCAGTAAGCCCAGGCAGGCAATAAAAATGGCTAAGCCAGAAAAAATAGTAAATACCTGGCTCATTTTGTGTTCTTTCGCAATCATTTTACCAAAAGACTCATCCAGAAAGTGGTAGGTAAAAGGATATTCCGGGGCCATGGTTCGCCAGGTTTTTTCCAGGTCGGCTAAAGTGGCAGAAATATTCGTAGGACGGATGCGCACGGTCATCCAGGTAAAGGCTGCCGGGTACACGTGCATTACCAAAGGCTCTATTTTTTGCTGAATGGTTTTAAAATGAAAATCTTTTACCACCCCCACTACTTTTCCGTTTTTAACCTGATTAGGCGCTTCCCATTCGTCCCAGAAGATTTCTTTTCCTATAACTTGTTCAGGGGTGCCCAGATTAAATTCTTTTACGGCAGTTTCGTTCAGAATAAAACCTTGTTTTTCGTCGGTTTTAAACTTCCGGGAGAAAGGCCGGCCGGCTACCATTTGCATATTTAGCACGGGCAGGTAGTCGTAATCTACCGCAAACATATTAATGTACCGGTCGTTCTTGTCGCCTCTGAGCCGAATGGTTTCTCCGGCGGCTACCCCGCCTGGTTCGCCGTAAGAGGCGGTGGCGGCCAATACATTCGGGTTCCGGAGAAGTTCGGTTTTAAATTGTTCGTAAGCCTGTTGCATTCGGGTGCCTTCCATTCTAAAAACCAGGGTTTGCTCTTTATTAAAACCTAAATCTTTATTTTGGAGGTAGTTTAGCTGGCGGTACACAATAGCGGTAGCGGCAATCAGCACTACAGAGATTACAAACTGAATAACCACCAATCCTTGCCGCAACGAAGAAAGCCGATAGCCATTTGCCGTTGTATTGCTTTTAAGTACCGTAATCGGCCGGAAAGAAGACAAGAAGAAAGCCGGGTACAAACCAGCCAATACGCCCACCGGGATACTTAGTACCAGCAAACCAACTATTACGGGTAAGTCTTTACTAAAATGCAAGTGTAAAAATTCGCCGGATAACGCATTGAAAAAAGGTAAAACCAATTTTACTAACGGAATAGCCAGCACGAAAGCAAGCAAAGTCATTAAAATGGATTCGCCGAGGTACTGACCGATAAGCTGGCTTTTTTGCGCCCCGATAACTTTGCGTACACCTACTTCTTTGGCCCGCTTCAGGGAACGAGCCGTAGATAAGTTCATAAAATTAAAGCAGGCAATAACCAGAATAAATACCGCGATAATAGCAAAGGCATACACGTAATTAATGTTGCCACGGTTGGGCTGGTCGTACTCCAGGTGCGCCGAACGCAGGTAAATATGCTTTACCGGTTGCAGGTGAAAAACGTATTGGGTGTTTTCGGAGCGGGTGAGCGGGTCTACTACTTTCTGGGTAAAATCGGCCAGTTTTGCTTCAAATTCCTGCCGGGAAGTGTTATTTTTTAGCCGTATATAAGTATAAAACTGCTGCCAGGTCCAATCCTGTAACCGCTCCTGAAAAAGCGAACGAGCCAGGGAGAAAGAGGCAATAAAATCGGCTTTTAAATGCGTGGGAGTAGTCGGTTTCGCCAATACCCCCGTTACAGTTAGTTTCGCCTCTTTATCCAGCGAGATAGTTTTGCCCACCGGGTTTTCTGAACCAAAGTATTTTTGGGCCGTCGCTTCCGAAAGAAGTACACTATTAGGAGTGTGTAAGGCTGTTCGGGCATCGCCGTACCGCAAGCGTAAGTTTAAAATTTGTAAAATTGAAGAATCGGCCAGGTAAAAGTTGTCTTCGTAAAATCGGTTTTGCTCGTACTCTACCAGGGAACCCGGCATAATTATCAGGCGGGCAGCCTGCTCCACTTCCGGTAAATTTTTTAGTAAAGTAGGGGCCAGCATAGGAGTAGTAAAGGCAAGTAACTTTTCCCGCTCTACGTTTTTATCTTCGGCTACTATCCGGTAAATATCATTGGCGTGTTGATGGTGCGTATCGTAGCCCAAGGATGTGCGCACGTACAAGAAAATTAGTAGGCAACAGGCCATACCAATGGCGAGCCCGGCAATATTCAGGAAGGAATAAAACTTATGACGGAATAAATTCCGGAAAGCTAATTTGAGGTAATGGGTAATCATATTTATCTGAGATTAAAACCAACATAACTTAACTAAGCACTTGCCTTTACTCATTCCGGAGCGCATCTACCGGGTTGGCCAGGGCAGCTTTTATGGCTTGGAAACTAACCGTTACTAAGGCAAGGAGTAAAGCCGCTACTCCGGCCAATACAAATATCCACCAGTTCATTTCGATGCGGTAAACAAAATCTTGCAGCCAGCGGTGCATGCCGTACCACACAATCGGCCAGGCTAGGATATTCGCCAGTACTACCAACTTTATAAAATCCTGCGACAGCATAGCGGCAATGCTATTTACCGAAGCTCCCAGAATTTTGCGGATGCCAATTTCTTTCGTGCGGGTATTAATGGTAAACATTACCAAGCCTAATAAACCCAAACAACTAATAAGAACCGATAAGCCAGTGGCCCAGCTTAAAAGCCGTGCAGTGCGCCGTTCGGTTTGGTAAAAATTAGCTACTGTTTCGTCTACAAAACGGTATCCAAAATCTTCGCAGGGGTATATCTGGTGATAAGCTTTCTGGATTTCGCGGATGGCTTGCTGCCAATTATCGGCGCCGGAAATATTAGGCTTTAACCTGACGTGAAATATATCGCCGTTATTACCGCCCAAAATAAGCGGCGTTATAGATGCATGCATGGATTGCTCATGAAAATCCTGCATTACACCCACAATAGGTACTTTCTTTTCTCCAAAGAGGAGAGGCTGACCAATAGCCTCTTCCGGATTTTGAAAGCCCAGTAATTTGGCATAGGTAGCATTAATCAGAAATTCTTTGATGCTATCACTGGCCAGGATGTTTCGGCCGGCCAGTAATTTTATTTTATAAACATGAATGTAATTAGGATCGCCCCAGCGTATTTGCACCGGGTCTTTTATTTCGGGTTTTGGAGCAAAGGATATGTTCGTGAAAGCGGGGCCTTCTTCAATCGGAGCCAGAAAACCGGTACTCGCCAAGTCTACGGCAGATATAGCGTTTATTTCGTTTAGTAATTGTTGCCGGTGGGTAGTTACTGTATCACGGGGCAACGAGAAAGTAATAATGCCTTCTTTGTTAAAACCTAACTCGGTGTGTAAAGAATAATTAATTTGTTTGCTTACAATTAAAGTAGCCACTACAAAAATTTGCGCTATGGCAAACTGCGACACAGTTAAGGTTTTTCTAATCCAGACTTGTTTGGTCTCGTTGCCGCTGGTGAGGGATTGCGCCTTTAAAACTTTTATAGGTTGATAGCCCGATAAAACAAAGGCTGGGTACAAGCCGGACAGAAAGCTTACCAATAAAGTGAGCAGGAATAAAAACAAAAACACATGCGGCTGCCGCAGCGATTGTACCTGTAAACCTTCCGGAATAAAATCGGCAAATAAGGTAAGTAGGGCAGGCGCCAAGGAAAAAGAAATAAGAGCGGCTACGGAAGTTAATAAAAAGGTTTCTCCTAAAAACTGAATTATTAGTTGTTTGCGGGAACTACCCATGGTTTTTCGAATACCGATTTCTTTGGCGCGCCGAGCAGCATTAGCGGTAGTAAGGTTAATAAAGTTGATACAAGCCAGCAATAACAAAAATGCAGCCACCGCGAACAAACTGTACAGAACAGATTTAGGTATTATTCTTTGATTAAAACCCGAATAATCTTTGTTAAAATGAAGGTCGCTTAAAAGTTGCAGCTTAAAGCGCATGCTGTTGCCTTTATCTTTATTGGCGTCTTTATTATATTTTTTAAAAAGGGCAACTAATTGATTCTCTACGTTAGCAGCCTGGTTATTTGGGGCCAGTTTTACGTACACTTGAGAATAAGCCATCCAATCGTTCCATACCTGCATCATAAAATTATCCTGCAAGTGGGTTTGAGCAATGGTAGCAAACGAGATGAATTCTACAGCCTCGAAAGAGGTGGTTTCGTTTAAATCCTGCACAATGCCCGAAACGGTAGCGGTAAAATCTTCATTATATTTTATTTCTTTACCCAGAATGTCCGGCAGGTTTTCTGAAGGAAAATATTGTCTGGCTCGGCTTTCGGTGAGGACTACTGTAAATGGATTTTTAAGCGCGTTATTAGGCGAACCGGCTAACCATTGAAAAGGCAATAATGAAAAATACTGAGAATTAGTAAATATAATACCGGCTTGCTTTTTTAAAATTACTGGTTCGGTTGTTTTTTCTCTTTGGATGCTCACTTTGGCCGTAGCATCGCCCTGAAACTGCATGAGCGGTACGGTTACTTCTACACCGGAAACTTCCTGTTGAATGGCGTTGCTTAAGGGAGCCGGTACGGCCGCGCTGTGGCCTTCGTTGCCGTTAAATTTTAGGTCCATTACCACCCGGTAAACCTGGTCAGAATTAGACACGAATTTGTCGTAGCTAAACTCGTAATGCACAATTAAGAAAATAATCAGAGAAGCACTAATGCCAATAGATAAGCCTAAAACATTTATGGCTGTAAAAGCTTTATTGCGAATAAATATTCTAAAGGCCATTCTTAAATAGTTCTGAATCATAGAAGTAGATTTAGAAGATTTCTAGTGCTATTGTTCAATGCCGGGTAATGAGCCAATGGTACTCAATCACTCTGCACCCCGGCTTACTAATTCTTCTTACCTAAATTTGATATTTTTTAGAGCTAATATTATTCGGTTCTTAAGCTTTTTACCGGGTTCGCTACGGCGGCTTTAATAGCCTGGAAACTTACGGTAACTAAAG
Source organism: Adhaeribacter radiodurans (assembly GCF_014075995.1). Classification (NCBI taxonomy): domain Bacteria; kingdom Pseudomonadati; phylum Bacteroidota; class Cytophagia; order Cytophagales; family Hymenobacteraceae; genus Adhaeribacter; species Adhaeribacter radiodurans. The sequence goes on from NZ_CP055153.1 coordinate 6,499,311, forward strand.
CAATAAGCAGAGCGCCCACACCGGCAATAGCAAACATCCACCAGCCAATGGGCGTGCGGTATTCAAAATCCTGCAGCCAGCTTTGCATTACCCACCAGGCCAGCGGCCAGGCCAGCACGTTAGCCAGTAAAACCAGTTTCAGGAAATCGCGGGAAAGCAGCGATACGATGTTGGGCAGCGAAGCACCCAGTACTTTGCGGATACCGATTTCTTTGGTTTTCTGCACCGCCACAAACGATACCAACCCATAAAGCCCTAAGCAGCCAATGAAAATGGCAATGCCGGCAAAAATTTTAAATAATTGCGCCAGCTTAGTTTCGCCTTCGTAGAACTCCGCTAAACGCTCATCCAGAAAATTAGCCTCGTACACGTACTCCGGAAAAGTTTCGTTCCAAATTTGCTCCACGGTATGTAGGGTCTCTTTCATATCCGCATTGGTAGATTTTAATTTTAAACCTACCTGCCGGTAGCTGCTTTTATTCGCGAGTATGGCGGTGGGTGCAATGGGGTCGCGCAGCGATACATTGTGAAAATCCTGCACTACCCCAACTACCGGATAATTGCGATCGTTGATGCGTATAGTCTGACCAATGGCATCCTGGGCGTGCTTCACGCCGACCTGTCGGAGTAATTTCTCGTTTACTACCACTTCGCGGGCGGTATCGCTAGGGAAATAAGCCCGCCCGGCCACTAACCGCAATTGGAAAGTAGAAAAATAATCGACATCGCCGGCTTTTAAGTTAACCGGAAACTGCGCGTCTTCAGTGGCTTTGCCGAACCGGAAATTAGTCATGGAGTTACTGCCCGACGAAGGCGCCGCGAAATGCAAACTTACTTTTTGCACTGCCGATAAAGCCTGGAACCGGTTTTTTAACGTTTGCAGTTTTAGTTGGCTCAGGCTATCCTGGGGTACGGTTACCAGCAAGATGGCTTCTTTGTTAAAACCTAAATCCTTTTGGCGCACATAGTCCATTTGCGTAATGGCAATAAGCGTGGCGATAATCAGAACCTGAGAAATGGAAAACTGCATCACCACCAAAGCTTTGCGCAACGAAATACCACCCACGGTTTGCAGCGTCATTTTACTTTTTAAAGCCTGTACCGGCTGAAAACCCGATAAAATTAAGGCCGGATAAAAACCTGAAAGTACGGTAACCAGCAAAATCAGGAAGAACAGAAAACCAATTACTTCCAGCGAAAAAGGCAGCTGGAAATCCTCCGGAAGGTTAGAGATAGATCGAATAAACGGCAGCACCGCCATTACCAGTAATACCGCCACCGAAACCGCCAGTACCACAATCACGAACGTTTCGCCGAGAAACTGCACCATTAAATGACCCCGGTTACTGCCCAGTACTTTGCGGATACCGGTTTCTTTGGCCCGGCCAATGGCTTGCGCCGTAGCCAGGTTCACGAAATTAATGCAGGCAATTACCAAAATAAAAGCACCAATAAGTACCAGCGACAAAACCGTGGCTTTGCTGATGCTGCGGTACGTCATGGACGGGTAGCGCGTATTAAAATGCAAATCCGATAAAGCCTGCAGTTTGTAGGTGTGGTTACGATCGTCGGGATTGTGTTTTTTTAAAAAAGACATTAATGACCGATCAAATTGTGCTTGCGATACTTTGGGCGGCAGCGCCAGGTAGCATTGCGTGCTGCTCCAAACACTGCCCCAATTGGTAAATTCACTCGCCTCCAGAAAATGGCGAATAGTTGGAAAAGAAACGGCTATTTGTAATGGAAAATCGGTATTATCCGGCAGGTCTTCTAAAATGCCGTTTACCTGCAGCAATTGTTTGTTATCGAGCTTAATAAACTTGCCTAAGGCTTTTTGCCAGGTGCCGAAATACTTTTCGGCAGTAGAGCGGGTTAAGGCTACGGTATTGGGTTCTACTAAAAATTTCTTAGGGTCACCGGCCAGCCATGGGTAATCAAAAATTTGAAAAAACTCGGGTTCTGTGAATAAAAGGCTGGTTTCTTCTCTAAACTTTTTGGTAATAGCACCGTGCTCATCTAAAACCGTGATTTGCGAATTATAGGCTTGGAAAGTAGTAGTTACTTTTTCTAGTTGCGGAAAGTCGGTTTTTAAGGCGGGCACAAACGGAAACGGCACCCCTACTTGGTAATCTTTACCGGCTTCGTGGGTAAACTCGTTTACCACCCGATATGTACGGTCGTATTTTTTATGAAACGTATCGAAGCTTAGCTCAAACCTTACAATTAAAAATATAAGCAAAGCCACCGCTACGCCCACCGACAAGCCAGCAATGTTTAGCAGCGAAAAAGCTTTGTGCCGCAGCAAATTCCGGAAAGCAATTTTAAAGTAGTTGAGTAGCATAGTTTTAATCGATAGTTCAGGGTCAATAGACCATAATTTTTTAAATAATTTAAATTACTCGTTCCGTAGCGCCTCTACCGGGTTTGCCACAGCGGCTTTTATCGCCTGGAAGCTTATTGTAAGCAGGGCAATAGTTAAAGCCAGCAGCGTTGCCCACCCAAACGTAGACCACGATAAGGGCGTGCGATAAGCAAAATCCTGGAGCCAGCGGTGCATGCCGTACCAGGCAATGGGCCAGGCCAACAGGTTCGCCAATAACACTAATTTTAAAAAATCACGTGAGAGCAAAGCCACAATACTGCCAATGGAAGCGCCCAGCACCTTGCGAATGCCAATTTCTTTGGAGCGCTGCTCCGTAGCAAAAGTGGCCAAACCAAACAAGCCTAAGCAGGCAATTAAAATAGCCATGCCGGCAAACAGCGTAAACAAAAGTCCCTGCCGCTGTTCGGCTGCATAGAGCTGGCCAAATTTCTGGTCCAGAAAAGCGTACTCAAACGGATAGTCCGGGAGAAACTGTTTCCAGGTTTTTTCCAGCTGAGTTATTCCATATTGTAAATCCGCGCCCGCTAACTTTACCGATAAATGCCGGAATTCGGACGTAGGCGGAATCATGAACAAAATAGGTTTGATCTTTTGGTGCATCGATTCGAAGTGGAAATCCGATAATACTCCCACAATCTTAGCCCGACGGTCGCCGTAATCAATGGTGCTTCCAATGGCTTGCTGAGGCGTTTTAAAGCCCAATGCTTTTACTCCGGCTTCGTTCAGCAGAAAAGCCTTGTTGCTATCAGTGGGATACGCTTCAGAAAAGTTACGGCCCGCTAAAACCTTAATTTTATAGGTCGGCACGAAATAAGGATCGATGCCCAGAAATTCAAATGATAGCGAAGATTCCTTGTACGATCCACCTGATTCAATGCCCATCTCGCCCAATGAATTTAGTAAACGTTCGGAAGGCGCTTCTATGGAACGGGCCACCTGCGCGACGGCATTAGTAGCTAATAATTCATTCCGGAAAGCCTGGTAACGCGCGGATAAAAGCGGCATGTAAGGCAGCGTAACGATGTAATCTTTGTTTAAGCCCAAAGATTTATTTTGCAGGTAGCCTAATTGTTTGTACACCACGGCCGTGCTCACCACCAATACTATCGTAATCGCGAATTGCAGTACTACCAGCGCTTTTCGCAACGATACGGTACGGTTTATCTGGATAATTTTGCCTTTTAAAACTTTTGCTGGCTGAAACGAAGACAAATACAAAGCCGGATACGAACCCGCTACCAAGCCAACCAGCAAGGCTAAACCCAGCACTACCAAAGCCGTTAGCCAACCATTTACCGGACTATAAGTTAGCTCTTTACCAATCAAATGATTCATCAGCGGCAAAGCCAGATCGGTGAACACTACGGCCAGTAGTACCGCAATCAATACAAACAACAGCGATTCGCTTAAAAACTGCACAATTAACTTGCCCTGGCTGGCGCCCATTACTTTGCGTACTCCTATTTCTTTCGCCCGCACTGACGAACGAGCGGTAGATAAATTCATGAAATTAATGCATGCAATGAGTAAAATAAACAAAGCAATTACCCCAAATAAATACACCTGCTTGCTATCGCCGTTGGCTTCCAGTTCGGTATCCAGGTGGGAATGTAAATGAATATCGGTAAGCTTTTGCAGAAACAGGTTGTTGTACGAAGAAGGCCGGGTATTCTGGTATTCAATGTGCCGGTCGAGGAATGCCGGCAGTTGCACGCTGATGTGGGCTACGTTGTATTTTGGTGGTACCAGCAGGTAAGTGGTAAACCGATTGATGCTAAAGTTAGCCAGGTTTTTCCGGCCAAAAAGCGTACTATCCTGCAGGGTGCTAAACGAAACCAGAAAGCTCGGGTGGAAATGGGAGTTTACCGGAAAGTCCTGGAATACGCCGCTTACTTTTAAAGTTACTTTGTTATCCAAGCGCACCAATTGGCCAATGGGGTTTTGCTTCGGGAAATACTTCGCTACTAATTTTTCGGTGAGCAGGATGGTGTTTGGTTCGCTTAGGGCCGTTTGCGCATTGCCACTATGGAGCAGAACGGTAAAAATTTTAAAAAAAGAAGGCTCCGCAAAAAATACATTCTCTTCGGTAAAGAATTTCTGCGGACTAACAGCTATTACGGCCTTGTGCTGCAACAAACGGGTAGCTTCTTCTATCGCCGGAAAATCGTTTTGAAGCAAAGGGGCAAAAGGCGGAGCAATATTCGCTAACTGTACTCCGGGCAATCCGTCTTCGCCGTTAAAGTAGCGACCTACCCGGTAAATACGGTCGGCATGGGCGTGATACTTATCGTAACTTAACTCCTGCAAAATAAACAAGGCAATCAGCAGGCAACATGCTAAACCCACGGCCAGGCCAAAGATGTTGATGAACGAAAACAACTTGTGCCGCAGCAAATTCCGGATCGCAATTTTGAAGTAGTTGAGTAGCATGGCCGAAGCGATTTAATGTACCGGTACAAAATAACGCGTAAGAAAAATGCCACGATTGTAAACTGCTAAATTATAATAAGTTATATAGGTAAAAGCCAGGGTTGAATTTAAAAATGTCCGGTTTTGATACAATAAATTGTCCGGTTCCGGAACAGAGGTTAGAACTAATTTAATCAAGCGCTTAAATCAAATGCAAGTGAGCAGAAGTTGACACCATTCTGCTTTCGTCCTAAAAGTTTTTAACCTGATATGATACAGCTAATTTGTTTAAAAAGAAGTTTTTAAATTAGTTTATGGGTAAATTATATTAACTACAAATTGCGCATTTACTACTATATTGGAGGGATAAACTAACAGTTTCTATATACATTCTAGCTACCTGCTATCTTAAAAGGGCTTTATACATTAATGGGACAAACGAGTCGAAGAATTAATACACATAGAAAAGCTAAGGAGATAATTAATAGTTTTTACGATAACAATTCCCATTGCTTAATTATACACTATTCTTGTGAAAGTTTTTACGACATTAAAGACGGTAAAACTCCAAGAATTACTTCTATTGCGGTTAGATATTTAAGTACAGCTCAAACGAAGTCATTTTCAATTCACAAAGTAGCAGAATTAAGAAAGATTGCACTTGACCAAGTAAATGAAAGCTACGACCAACTTGAAAAAGAAATGTTGAAAGACTTTTATGATTTTGTAAAGGAGCATAAAGATTACAAGTGGATTCATTGGAATATGCGGGATATAAACTATGGATTTGAAGCCCTTCAATACAGAGCATCTGTTTTAGGAACAAAACCATTTGAAATTAAGGATGAAAATAAATTTGATCTTGCCAGACTTTTAATTGACAAATATGGAAAAGGCTATTCGAGCCATCCTAGACTTCCTTCAATATTAGAAATGAATAAGATATCACCCAAACATTGGCTAAATGGAGCCAATGAAGCGAAATCTTTTGAGAACAAAGAATATGTTCGACTACATCAATCGACCTTGGCTAAGGTGGACGTTATCGAAAATATTTTGAAATTAACAGCAGAAGAAAGTTTAAAAACAAAATCTAAATGGAGAGACATCTATGGACTTAGCCCACAGGGCATTTTCGAACTTACTAAAGACCATTGGATTTATAGCATGATACTATTTCTGATTTCAGCATTGTTAGGGGCTTACTTAGGAAAGCTATTTGGAAACTAAACCACAAGCCCGAAATAGTGAGTAACTAACGCAGTATTTACTTCAGGCTAGCTTATATAAAAACCTGAAACTAATTTCCACTACAAAGCTTTAAAAACTCCGTCAATTAGTGCCAGATATCAGTGTAGCGTCACTGATGCTTCATGAACAAGAGGAAGTCTCCAGACTTCCAAACCTACAACTTTCATGTGATTTGTATATCGCCAGTCGGGAGACTGGCTTTTGTTATTAAGGCACAAGTCTCACTTTGCTAAGACTTGCGCCAGGGCAAGGTAATGCCAGGGTAATTTTAAAATTTCAAATTATCATCAAACAGTAGCCACTCGCAATTGATACCAGTTTGGCTGTGGAGGGCCTTCTAAGGTTCCGGTTCTGCGCAGCAGAATTCCGACGTTAGGAGGAAAGGAAGCTTAGACCGCCCGAAAGAGCCAAACGAGGCCCGCCGGCCATGAGGCAAACTCAGCCCGATCAAATAAGATAGCACCTGAGCATGGAGGCTTGAAAAGACTCCAAAGAAAAGTCTTCGCTGACGGATCCCTCCTTACTCAAAATTTAAAAATTTATTCATTCCGCAAAGCCTTCACCGGCCTGGTAAACGCCGCCCGAATGGATTGATAGCTAATGGTAAGCACTGCGATACAAACGGCTAGTATGCCGGCCACTACAAATACATCCCAGGTAATCGCAACGCGGTACTCGTAATCCTGCAACCATTGTTGCATCCCGTACCAGGCAATGGGCACCGCAATAACCAGGGCCGTTAGTACTAATTTTAAAAAATTTGAGGTGAGCAACCGGAAAATGTTAAACGTAGACGCCCCTAGTACCAACCGGATACTGATTTCTTTGCTGCGTTGCTCCACCATATAAGCCGACAAAGCAAACAAACCGAGGCAGGCCACAATAATAGCCAGTACCGCAAAACTGCTGAAGATCTGGCCCATACGCTGCACCTCTTCGTGCATGCGGGCATACGATTCGTCGAGGAAGCTAAAACGCAGGGGTTGGTGCGGCGCTACGGTTTTCCAGGCGCCGGTGACGGATTGCACCAGGTTCGCCATTTGGGCGGTATTTACTTTAACCGCCACTACCGACGGACTATTGCCTAGAACCAGGCAAAGGGGGGCAATGTCTTGCTTAAACGTTTCGTAATGGAAATCCTGAACTACCCCGATAATGGTCCAGGTTTGGCCGCCGTTGGTAATGCGCTGACCAATGGGCTGCGCAAAATTAAATTTTTGCACCATCGCCTGGTTTACAACTACTGCCTGAGAGTCGGAGGCCAGATCGCGGGAGAAATCCCGGCCTGCGGCTATTTGCATGCCCAGGGTTCTTACGTAATCCTGATCCACTTCCCAGATTTGGCCATTTACAGAGCTTTCTTCGGTAACTTTTCCTTCTTTCCAGAAAGAGTTGCCGTTACGTTTGGTGTCTTTTACGGGCAAATAATCGCTGATGCTCACACTTTTTACTTCGGGTAAGCGCAGGAGCTCCGTTTTTAAAGTTTTTACTTTATCGCCTAACGTATGGGCACCTTGCAGTAAAATTACCTGGTCTTTGTTAAAACCAATTTCCTTGTGCAGGATGTAATTCATTTGCCGGTAAATAATAAAAGTACCGACGATTAAAACAATGGAAGTAGTAAACTGAAAAACCACTAGCAAACTGCGGGTACCGGAACTTTTACTACCCCGGCTGACAGCCCCTTTTAATACGCTAACCGGTTGAAAAGCCGACAAGTAAAAAGCCGGATACAAGCCCGCTACTACCCCCACCACTACGGCAGCCGATAACAATGTAGGCAGCAGCCACCAGGCCCGCCACGGAATCACTAACGTTTTAGCGGCTAATTGATTAAAGTACGGCAGTAAGAGCCAAGCCAGGAAAAGCCCCACGGCAAAAGAAATAACGCTGTATAACAGCGATTCGGTTAAGAACTGTTTGATTAAGCTGCTCCGGTAAGAACCCAGTACTTTGCGCAATCCTACTTCTTTGGCCCGGTTCGCCGACTTAGCCGTAGACAGATTGATGAAGTTAATGCAGGCAATGATTAAAATAAAACCAGCAATAGCGCCAAACAAATACACAAACCGAATATCGCCGTACTTCGACCAGGCATCCCGGATGCCGTTGGAACGCAGGTGAATATCCGGGAGGGGTTGCAGCTTAAAAGTACTGTTTTTTACAATATTCGCCGCCTCCACGTTGCCAGCCGCTACCATTTGGGGCATCATATTTTTCTCAATTACCGAGATTAACTTTTTCGTTAACTGCGGGGCATCAACGCCCGGCCGCAGTAAAATATAAGTTAGATAATTAGTGTTTTGCCAATTTGATTGTTCGCCGGGGTAAAAATCCTGCCCGGTTAACGTAAGTAAAAAATCGTACTGCAGGTGCGAGGTAGTGGGCATGTCGGCCATAACGCCGCCTATCTTGTAAGGCTTGGCAGTGTTGTCGTTAATGATTAACGTTTTGCCAACCGGGTTTTCGTTCGGAAAAAATTGATCGGCTTTTGCTTTAGAAATAACAATGGTGTTGGGTTCCGCGAGCGCCCGTTTACGGTCGCCGTACACCATAGGTAGTTGCAGTATATCTACCAATTCCTGATCGACAAAGGCAACGTGATCTTCGTAGGAGTTTTCCAGCTTATCGCTGCGCCGGATCTGGGCGTTGCCCGCCCCGAACAGCTCGCTGGCAATTAAGCGACCTGATTTTTGAATTTCCGGAAAGTCGGCTTTTAACGCTTTGGCAAAAGGCGCCTGAAAATGCACGCTTTTGATAATCTCGCCTTTATAGTTAAAATCGATAGCTACCCGGTAAACGCGCTCCGCATCTGGTACGTGCCGGTCGTAGCTCAGCTCGTCGCGGATGTACAAAGAAATTAAAAAACAAGCCGCAATGCCCAGCGCAAACCCGCCCACTTTAATGGCCGCATACATCTTTTGCTTGGTTAAAGAGCGCCAGGCAATTTTAAAATAGTTTTTCAGCATAGCCGTAAATACAAAAATTTAAAAAAACAGAATTTCTTACTCGTCGCGCAGCGCGTTAACCGGGTTGGCCACGGCTACTTTTAAGGCCTGTAAACTGACTGTTGCAATGGCAATGAGTAAGGCAACAATGCCAGCCACAATAAAAATAAAGGCGCTGAGTTCTACGCGGTAGGTAAAATCCTGCAACCATTGGTGCATGGCCCACCAGGCTAAAGGCCAGGCTAATACATTAGCCAACAATACCAATTTTAAAAAATCCTGAGAAAGTAAGGTTACCAACCCGCCCACCGAAGCGCCGAGCACTTTGCGAATGCCAATTTCTTTGCGGCGCTGTTCTGTGGAGTATAAAGCCAGACCAAATAAACCCAGGCAAGCAATAAAAATGGCGAGTACGGCAAAAACGGTAAGAATTTGCGCTTGCTTTTGCTCGCTCTTGTATAATTGGTCGAACGATTCGTCGAGGAAAGTGTATTGAAACGGATAACTGGCCGCTAGTTGCTTATACACGGTTTCGATGGCGGCCAAAGCTGGTTTAGGATTACCGGGAGCCAACCGGATAGCTACCAGCCGGTGGTCGCGGCGCATGGTTATTACCAAAGGCTCAATGGCTTCTTTCAGCGACGAGAAATGATAATCTTGTACTACGCCAATTACTTTTCGCCGGCGTGGCACTTGTTGTTCGGCCCAATGGCTGGGGTCTACTAACTCTTTCCCGAGCGCTTCCTGAGGCGTCCAGCCTAAGTTTTTAACGGCGGTTTCGTTCAGTAATATGGCGGCTACCGAATCGGTGGCAAAAGATTTAGAGAAATTGCGACCCGCTACCAGTTTAATGCCGAGCGTAGGCAGGTAATTTACATCAGAGAAAGCCGTCCGGAAACTCCAGGTTTCGTTGGGTTTATCGGTTACGGCAAATACGTATTTATCGTGGAAACCGCCCGGTTCGCCCGACATAACCGAAACTGCTTGTACGCCCGGCAGTTGTTTTACCCGGTTCATAAAAGCCTGTCGGTGGTCGTGAATCTCGCTATTATCCAACGGAATTCTAATAATGTGCTCTTTACTAAATCCTAAATTTTTGTGTTGTACGTAGTCCATCTGCCGGAAAATAACCGCAGTACCAATCATCAGGAAAATAGAAAGGCTGAATTGCGCTACTACCAAAGCTTTGCGTAACACCGGATGGCCCGCACTGGAAGCTAGCCGGCCTTTTAAAACTTTCACCGGCTGAAAAGAAGACAAAAAGAAAGCCGGATAGCTGCCCGCAAGCAAACCAACCACCAGCGTAATGCCCACTAAAAACGCGTATAATCCCGGACTGGTAAAAGGAATAACCAGGTGCTTTTCGGTGAAGGCATTAAAGTAAGGTAAGATTAAGATGATTAAACCAAACGATAAGGCCACCGCAATAAACGTGAGCAAGGTAGATTCGCTTAAAAACTGGCCGATCAGGTGTTGTTTATAGGCGCCCAGCACTTTGCGTACGCCTACTTCTCTGGCCCGGCCAGCCGAACGGGCCGAAGCCAGGTTCATGAAATTAATGCAAGCAATGAGCAAAATAAATACGGCAATGGCCGAAAAGATGTACACGTTGCTTTTATTGCCTTGCTCCGCAAAATCAAACTGGGTATTGGTATCCAGGTGAATGGCCAGGAGGGGCTGTAAATCCAGGGTCATGCGTTGTCCTTCTTTTTTGGCTTCGGCGCCCTGGTGTTTCTCCATAAAAGCGGGGAATTGCGCCATTAAATTTTGGAGATTCGTTTGCTCGGCCAGCAGCACGTAGGTAAACATCGCATTGTTATTCCACCTTTGGAACCAGTCTTGTCCTTCGTAGTCTTTAATGGAAAAGATAAAATCAAATTTCAGGTGGGAGTTTTCCGGCACGTTGGCCATTACGCCGCTCACTTTGCACGTTTGGGTTTTATCTAAGGTCAGGAGCTTGCCTACCGGGTTTTCGGAGCCGAAATACTTCTGGGCCATGGCTTCGCTGATAACTACGTTATTCGGGTCGGCGAGTACTTGCCGCGGATCGCCTTGCACTAACGGAAAAGTAAATACTTCCAGAAAATTAGGATCCGTGATAAATACCCGGTCTTCTTTAAACGTTTTATCCTGATACGAAAACAAAGCGTTAGTCGACATAACCCGCACCGCTGCTTTTACATCGCCGGGAAAATCGTTGCGCAGCGCGGGCGCATACGGCCCGGATACGTACGGTATTTTTGCTTTGTCGCCGTTGATGCTGGCCACGCGCAACACCCGGTAAATTCTGTCGCCTTGCGCGTGAAAACGGTCGTAGCTGAGTTCGTTCTTTACAAATAAGAATATCAGCAAACAGCAGGTAATTCCCAGCGTTAGCCCTACTATGTTAATGGCAGTATAAAACTTCTGCCGCAGTAAATTCCGGTAAGCGAGTTTTAAGTAGTTGGAAAGCATGAGATGGATGATTAATTATTAATTTTTAAATTTTTTCATTTTCGAAGCTTTTCTAGTCTCTTCTTTGCCTTAAGCTGGCATTAAACTAGCGCCCGTGTTTAGCGTAGCGGCACTGGTGACTTTTTAACAAGAGCCAGTCTCCGGACTGGCATATCTGCCTATATCATTCCTTTCTGTTTGTCATTGGAGCCGGTTCCCGTCTCCAGGCTCAAGTGCAATCTGGCTTGAATCGGCTGCGTTTGCCTCGTGGCCGGCGGGCCTCGTTTAGCTCTCTCGGGCTGTCTAAGCTTCCTTTCCTCGACTCCGTCTTCGGAATTTTGCTGCGCAAAACCGGAACCTTAGAAGGCCCTCTAGAGCCAAACTGGTGTCTTTGCTCTTAGCTGCTGCCTACCGGATAGTTGCCTTTTCTATGTTTTACTTTTTCCTGGCGCTGGGATTTGCTGAACCTTTGCCTTACTATCAGTTATTGTCCTTTTAATCAGCTATAGAAAGTCCCCCTTTGGAGGGGGTAGGGGCAGGATATGTATTATCAGATCAAAAATTACACTCCTTCCTTTAACTACTAAATTTCCGCTTAACGGTTCCTCATGTTATCTGCTTTTGCCAGTCCGGAGACTGGCATTTGTCTTTAACCACCAGTCTCGTAGCGCTAAGACTTGCGCTGGTTATGTTCATCGTCCGATACTTATTTTAATTTTTGTTAATCAAACAACGGATAACTAATTGCTTACTCGCTTCGCAAAGAATTTACCGGGTTGGCTACGGCGCTGCGCACGGCCTGGAAACTCACGGTTAAAAGCGCAATGCCCAAGGTGGCTACACCGGCCAGGGCAAAAATCCACCAACCTAAATCAGCGCGGAAAGCAAAGTTTTGCAACCATTTACTCATCGCCCACCAAGCCAGCGGCCAGGCTAGCACATTGGCCAGAACTACTAGTTTTAGAAAATCCTTAGAAAGTAAGGCTACAATGTTAACTACCGAGGCACCCAGTACTTTGCGCACGCCAATTTCTTTGGTGCGTTGCTCAGCGGTAAAAAGCGCTAAGCCAAATAAACCTAAGCACGAAATAAAAATGGCTAAACCCGCAAAGCAATTAATCAGGGTGCCAATGGTCATTTCGCTTTTGTATTGTTCTTCAAAAACTTCGTCGAGGAACTTGTATTCAAACGGGTAGCCTGGATTATACTTACGGGTAACTTTTTCTAAATTTGTTAAGGCTTCTTTGGTTTTGCCGGGTTCCGTGCGGATTAATACAAGGCCTTCTCCGCGGGGTTCCGGCAGGGGTAGCATAATTAAAGGTTTAATGGGTTCGTGCAGCGACTGCGTATGAAAGTTTTGAACTACCCCAATAATTTTTCCTTTGCCATTCCAGAAAGAAACGGTTTGCCCGATTGGGTTTTTCATGCCCATCATGTCGGCGGCGGCTTCGTTTATCATGTACGCGCTGCTATCGCTGGCAAAATCGCGGGAAAAAGTACGGCCATCCTTCAGCCGGATGTTCATGGTGGTAAAGTAGTCGTAATCCACAAAAACGCCCGAAATAGAAGTTGCTTTTTTGTCGGATTTGCCGGGCCATTGCAAATCGGCGGACGAGTTATAAATGGACATGGGAAGGTCACTGGTGGTGGTAACCCCTTTAATGCCGGGCGTTTGCAGCAGTTCGGTTTTAAAAACTTTTATATTTTTGTCTAACCCGCCCTCTACGCCAATAGAAATAACATTTTCCCGATCGAAGCCTAAATTGCGGTTCTGAATAAAATTAATTTGCCGGTAAATAACCGCTGTGCCTACCATTAAAATAAGCGATAAGGTAAACTGAAAAACTACCAGGCCTTTCCGGAACAGCAGCGATTTAAACCCAAATTTAATATTGCCTTTTAATACTTTTACCGGCTCCAGCGACGATAAAAACAAAGCCGGGTAACTGCCCGCAATAAGTCCGGTGAGTACCGTAATGCCCCCCAACGAAAGCAGAAATGCCGGATGGGTATAATTAAGGTTGATAAATTTGCCGGTAACCTGGTTAAAAGTAGGTAGCAATAAAATAACCAATAAAAGCGAAAGCAACATGGCCAGCAAAGCCGTAAGTAAAGCTTCGCCCATAAACTGCCCCATTAACAACGACCGGGCCGCCCCGATTACTTTGCGAATGCCTACTTCTTTGGAGCGCTTCGCCGAGCGGGCAGTAGCCAGGTTCATGAAATTAATGCAGGCAATTAGTAAAATAAATACCGCTACCAGGGTAAATAAGCGTACGTATACAATGCGGCCCCCATCGGGTTTACCGGCTTTGTAGGCGTGCAAGTGCATTTCGGAAAGGGGTTGTAAGAAAAAATCGGCTTTTTGTTCCGGATGATTTTGCGGCATGTATTTCCGGACTTGCGCATCTACCTTGGCAAAATTAGCATCGGGCCGCAGTTGCAAAAAGGTAGTTAAGCTAAAGTTACCCCAGGTTTTTACCCAATCGTTCTTTTTAACAAATACTTCTATCGGTAACACAAAATCAACCCGCAGAGAGGAGTTCTGGGGCATATCCTGCATCACGCCTGTTACCCGCACATTGCTCTGGTCTTTGAGGTTAATAATTTGCCCCAGTGCGGCCTGGTTCCCAAAATACTTACGCGCTAAAGATTGGGATATTACTATTGCATCCGGCGTGGCTAAAGCGGTTTTGGGGTCACCTTCTACTAAGGGAAACGAAAACATTTGAAATAACTCGGGACCCACAAACCGGCCTTTGGTTTCTTTGTTTGTCTTGCCGTTGGCTTTAAATATTACACCTAAATCCCAATCCGTCATCTGTGCTACGTGGGTAATTTCCGGAATGTCTTTGCGGAGCGCTTCGCCTAAAGGCTGCGGCGTATTGTTTCCAGTTTGGGTTTCGCCCCAATTTAAATTAGCCATAATCCGATACAGCTGCGGCCCGTTCTTATGAAATTTATTATAGCTTGTTTCGTCCTGTACCCAAAGCATAATTAAAATACTACAGGTCATGCCTAAAGCCAAACCCAGAATATTGATAAAAGAAAAAGCTTTGTGGCGGAGCAGGTTGCGCAACGCAATTTTCAGGTAATTCTGGAGCATATCCGTTGAAGGTAAAATTTAAAAATTACGCAAGTTTAAAATGCGGAAGGCTGATCAACCTAATACTTACCAATACCAACCATCCGGCTAAACTGAAAGTAAGAAAGATGCCACAACTATAAATATTTGTTTATCAGTTATTTGAAAGGTAGTATGGCTCGGAATTTTTAAAAATTTGTTCGGTTTTGATACAACTTTTGTTCGCTTTTAGAACAAGCCCGGGTAGGTTCTGCGGCCGGATTTCGGAACCTTAATTTAGAAGATTATCTGCACCAGGATTTAGGGGATTAAAGGATTGTCTTGATCTAAAAATAAATGGGATGATAAATTTTAATAATATTCCAGGTAATCCCGTAATCCTACGAATCAAGGTGCCGACTACTCATTGCGCAGCGAATGGACCGGATTGGCTAAGCTGGCTTTAATGGCTTGCACGCTGATGGTGAGCAACGCAATAAGAATGGCCAACAGGGCAGCTGCCGCAAAAATCGGCCAGGTTAAAGTAATCCGGTATTCAAAATCCTGGAGCCAGCGGTGCATGCCCCACCAAGCTACGGGCCAGGCCAGCAAGTTGGCCAGCACCACTAATTTTAAAAAATCACGCGAGATTAAACCCAGAATGTTCGCCACTGAAGCACCCAGTACTTTGCGAATACCAATTTCTTTGGTGCGTTGCTCGGTGGTAAAGGCCACCAAACCAAATAGGCCCAAACAAGCAATAAAAATTGCCAGCGCCGAAGCTACGGTAAATACTTTACTGTATTGTTGTTCTTGCTGGTACTGCTCGTTGTAGCGGTCATTTAAAAAGTAATACTCAAACGGGTTGCCCGGGTAGCTGGCTAAGTACAGCTGTTCCAGTTCAGCTATTTTACGGGTCATGCGGTCGGGGGAGAGTTGCACGGTAATAGGACCTTTGTAAAGGCTCGGCAAAAAGATAATCGGGTCGATGGCTTGTTTTAAGCCCTGGTGGTGGTAATTGCGCACCACGCCTACTACCTGATACAGTTGCCCCCAGGAAATTGTTTTTCCGACGGCAGCCGCGGCCGAGGCAAAGCCCAGCTCCCGGGCTGCCGTTTCGTTGAGCATTACTTTGGCACTTTTTTCCCAGGCCAGCGTAGCTTCCTGGTGGGTAAAGTTGCGGCCCGCCGCTACGGCAATGCTGTAGGTTTTTAAATACTGATCGTCGATAATGCCCATTTTATAATTTTTCTTACTATCTAGGGCGGGAGCGCCGGGTTTAGCAATGCCCGTGGCCGTGAAGCTGTAAAAACCACCCGGTACCATGCTGCTCTGGCTAAAGTTTTTGACGTAAGGCAGTTGGCTTAATTGCTGTTTTAACAAAGCCGATCCCGAAGCAACAGCGGCATCATCGCCCACCTGCGGCCCTTGAGTAACAATGCGCTGGTCCATTTTAAAACCTAAATCCTGGCCTTGCATGTACTGCAATTGCTTGTTTAACACGAGCGTGGCAATAATTAACAACACCGAGGCGCTAAATTGCCCTACTACCAGGGTTTTGCGGAGCCAAAAACCACGACCCGTGCGCGGCGTGCCTTTTAAAGTTTGCACCGGCTGAAAAGTTACCAACGTAAATGCCACGTACAACCCCGAACCCAAAGCGCCGGTTAATAGCAGGCCTAAACCCAGTAGCCAGAAATTTTCGGTTTGCAGCACATCTAAATTTAGTTCTTTTTTTACTAGCTCGTTAAAAGTGCTTTGCAGCAAGGTTACCAAGCCCAGCGCCAGAACAAAACCGGCCAAATTTAAGAACAACGACTCGCTCAGAAATTGTCCGATTAATTGCCCCGTCCGCGCCCCGATTACTTTCCGGATACCAACTTCTTTCGCGCGTTTTAAAGCGCCGGCCGTAGAAAGATTAACGTAATTAAACCAGGCAATCACTAAAATTAAACCCGCAATGCCTTCCAGTAAATACACAAACCCCAGGCTGCCATTTGCCCGGCCCGGAGCGCTTAGCGAGGCTGCTAAATGCAAATTGCCAGCCGGCTGCACCAAAAAATGATTCTGATCCTGAGGGTCGCGTTGCCGGGCCAGCGCATCAATTTTGGCAGCTAAAGCCCGGTGATCAGCGCCGGGGCTTAATTGCAGAAAAGTAGTTAAAAACGAACCATCAAAACCATCCAGGCGCGCCCAACCGTTGCCGTTTAAATTGGCCGGGTTCGCCAACGTAATCAACGAAAAGATAGCATCGAAACGTAAGTCCGAGTTCAGGGGCATATCGGCGTACACCGCCGTTACCTTGTACAAGGTTTTACCAAACTGGTTATTTAGCGCGATAACCTGACCCAGCGCCGGCTGGTTACCAAAGTACTTCTGAGCCTGTGTTTGCGATAGAGCCACGGTATTGGGGGCTTGCAGCGCGGTGGTTGCCTGGCCCTGCATCACCGGGAAAGTAAATAATTTAAAAAAACTAGCATCGGCGTAAGCCAATTTGGTTTCGCGGAAGAGCTGCGGGCCTTGGTTGGTTTTACCCAGTGCCGTAGAAACAACCCCGCTGCCGAATCCTTCTGCGAGGCGGCAGTAAGCCTGCACTTCCGGAAATTGCTGCTTCAGCAAAGGTGCTACGGCGGGTGCCATGTCTACCCACACCTCGCCTTCGGGCGTTTGGGTTTGTACCTGGTACAGCGTGGCTAAGTTTTGATGAAAACGATTAAAGCTGCGTTCAAAACTAACGTACTCCAGAATCAGCACAAAAGCCGTTATGCCCAGCGCTAAACCCAGAATATTAATCAGCGAGAAAGCTTTGTGGCGCCATAATATCCGCCAGGTAGTTTTGAGATAGATGGTCAGCATAACTTTAGTCGATTGTCCATGGTTCCATCGTCCACGGGTTCTAAAAATTTTATTTGTCTGCACTTTGATTTACCGGATTGCTGGATTATCAGGGAGGTGATTTATAATTTATTTGGATAAATTTTAATCTCTCTAACCGATCACGTCTTTTTTCAATCAAGCTAATCCTTTAATCCAACAGATCCTGGTTCAGACCAAACTCAGTTTTACTCGCTGCGCAACGAGGCAACCGGATTGGTAATGGCCGTCCGGATGGCGTGGTAACTCACAGTAAGTAAGGCAATGAGTAGGGTAGCCCCACCGGCTAATGCAAATATCCACCAAGCCAAATCGGTACGGTATTGGAAATTCTGCAACCAGCCATTCATAAAGTAGGCCGCTAGTGGCCAGGCAATTAGATTGGCCAGTAACACCAGTTTTAGAAAATCTTTGGACAGCATACCGGTAATATTTAAAACTGAAGCCCCTAGTACTTTCCGAATGCCGATTTCTTTGGTGCGTTGCTCGGCGGTAAATAAAGCTAACCCAAACAAACCTAAGCAAGAAATAAAAATAGCTAAGAACGCGAAATAGTAAGCCAGTTGGCCAATTACGGCTTCGCTCCGGTACATCTGCTCAAAATCCTCGTCGAGAAAGTGGTATTCAAAAGGGTAACCCGGATTATATTGCTTGGCGAGTTTTTCGAGTTGGGTTAAACCGGTGCTGGTTTTACCGGCAGCCAGTCGTACAAACAGATAATCGGCATATTTTGGCTGCAGAAGCATAATGAGGGGCTGCATGGCATTGTGCAAGGAAGAAGAATGAAAATCTTTTGTTACGCCAATAATATGGCCTTCTACTCCCATTACTTTAATTTTTTGGCCAACCGGTTCTTTCAAATTCATCAGCCGAACGGCTTCTTCGTTTACAATAAAATTAGAGGTATCGGTACCAAACTCCCGCGAGAAATCGCGGCCAGCCTTTAACTGAATATCCATAGTGCGCAAATAATCATATTCGGTAGCTACCACGCTAAACAGCACGTCGGCTTTGGGTGTTTTGCCGGGCCATTCTACCCCGCCGGTAGAGAAGCCAACGGTAAGCGGATTTTGATTTGAAAGAGTTGCTCCTTTAATATCGGATGAACGCAGCAGATCGGCTTTTAAGCTGGCGGCATGTTCTTTCAAGCCACCTTCCAGGTACAGGTAGGCCACATTTTCGCGGTTCAGACCCAGGTTTTTATGCCGAATGTACTGCACCTGGCTGTATACGACCAATGCACTTACAATAAGCACCGACGACAAAATAAATTGAAATACCACCAAACCTTTGCGGAACCAGATGGAACTATTACTAAAACGCAGCGTGCCTTTTAAAACTTTTACTGGCTCGAACGATGATAAAAACAAAGCCGGGTAAGAACCTGCTAATAAACCCGTAATAATCGCAATTCCCGTTACTGCCAGCAGAAACAGTGGACTGCCGTACGGAATAGAGATAACTTTACCGGTGAGCTGGTTAAAAACCGGCATTAAAAGCTGCACCAGTACCAACGCAAAAACCGTAGCCAGTAACGTAACCAGCATGGACTCACCGATAAACTGCCCGATGAGCTCGCGTTTACCCGCCCCGATTACCTTACGTACGCCTACTTCTTTGGCTCGCCGCGCGGATCGCGCCGTAGCTAAATTCATGAAATTAATGCAGGCTATAATTACGATAAAAATAGCTACTACCGAAAACAAGCGCACGTACTCGATGCGCCCGCCCACGGGTACCTTGCTCGATTTGAAACTGCCGTGCAGGTACATGTCTTTTACCGGTTGCAAAAACAAATCAATATTGCTATCCTTTTGCTTGGTAGGGATGTAATGCTCCATTTTTTGGTTAAGGCTAGCCAGCGAAGCTCCCGGCTGCAGCAGCACGTAGGTTTTAGGGCCGTTGTTGCCCCAGTCTTTTACCCAATCATTTTCTTTGGCGTAATCGCTAAAGGGCATTACCCAATCGAACTGCAACGATGAGTTTTTAGGCACTTTTTTAAATACGCCGGTAATCTGGTAGGTATCTTTACTATTTACTTTAATGGTTTTACCCACCACGTTCGTCGTCCGGAAATACTTCTGGGCCATGGTTTCCGAAATAGCTACTGAGCGGGGATGTGTAAGGGCCGTTTGCGGATTGCCCTGAATAAAATCGAAAGAAAATATTCGGAAAAAATCCGGGCTGGCGTATGTGCCGGGTTGTTTCAGAGCTTGATCTGCGTTGGTAAATAGCAGGTTAAAACCTGGATGAAGGGTTACGGCTTGCGCTATCTCAGGAAAATCTTTAGGTAAATTCTCTCCTAAAGGTCCGGGAGTAGCATCGAAGGTAAAATCGGAATTGCCGCCGTAATGCTGTACTTCCATCACCCGGTACAGCCGATCAATCTTGGTATGAAATTGATTAAAACTACGTTCGTCCTGCACCCAAAGCATAATTAAAATACTGCAGGTCATGCCCAAAGCCAACCCCGAAATATTAATAAAAGAAAACACTTTGTGCCGGAACAGATTACGTAACGCTATTTTCAGGTAGTTCGTGAGCATATTATCTAAACCAGGATGAACAAAAGATTTTAGAGCCTTACTATTTAGTAAAATTTAAGATTTAGTAACAATAGAATAAGAAAGATGCCATTATTTTATCCTACTTATTATCAATGTGTTATATAGCTTTTGGAGTGTAAAACGTCCGGTTTCGATACAATTTTTTGTTCGCTTTTAGAACAGCCATTTACCCGGTTAAAAGGCGTGCTCAGTATGATAGCCTAATTGTTACTAAATACCAAAAGTAAGCTTGCGACCAGGTTAAATGAAACTTTGCTATATTTTAGGGAATATAAGATTTGCCAGGCTTAGTAAAGATAAAGAGTATTATTTTGGCTTTGCTGTGGCTTCTGGCATAATACCAATGACCGGAGTTACTCCATCTATATTCAAGTTACCAGAAATGCCATGAAAATCGTCAATCAGATAAACCACGAAAATTACCACGAAAGATTAAATGAGTTAATCAATCCTAGTCTCAACTTATTGCAAAATAATCGAAACACCAATAAGAAAAAGATATTAGAAGTTTGCCATACAGGAAAGTTTTTGATGTTTTTTAAAAATCTAAAAATTCAAAAATTGTATGAGCGGCCGGATTTTATCTTAGCTCAAGATGACATCTTGATTGGTTTAGAACACGAAGTTCTATTAAGCCAAAGCCATAAAGAGAAGGAAGGGTTTTATGACAATATATTTTCGATGGTTGAAGAAGACCTACGAAGTGAGAAACAACTTCCAAACTTTTTAGCAAATTGTTATTTGAATAAATATTTAGATTTTCAACCAAAGCACAAACCAGAAATTAGAACAATTTTAAAGGATGTAATTACTGAATTTGTCTTAACCAATCAATTAGTAGAGAATCCGTTAATCGATAGGATTTTTAAAATGCCACATTCACAAATTAGCTTGTGTCCAAACTTAGGAGCTTGGTGGCAACAAAATCTTAGTGAGCAAAACCTTTTAGAGGCCATTATGAAAAAGGAGGAAAAAGTTATTGATTATAAAAAAGCTGGATGTGATAAATTATGGCTATTAATTGTAGTCGGAAGTACAGGAGAAAGTTCCTATGAAATTCCCGATAACTTAAACTTTTTGTTTGAAAGTGTTTTTGATAAAGTGTTTTTGTTAGAGGATTTTAATAATAATCTATATCAAATAAACTAAGGCACTTGTAATAACATTGAATATTCACAATGCCTCCTTCACATTTCGTTAGAGGCTACTCAGGTAAATCAAATCTTCGTTTTCTAAGAAACTTTATTTTGTTTTTATGATACTCATAGGTATACGTAGGTGTTAGCATACAAATATTAAATTAATTCTAAAGCTGAAGAATATAGTTTCATTATTGTTTCTAACTTCACTCCCAGCTTAAGTGCAAACCCCTCAACTCTACTTTTCCTGCTTACTACACGCAACCTAGGCAATACCCGGTTAGCAGGCAATTTACATTTTGGAGTTGGTAGCCGGTGGGTATTTTTACTTCTACTTCTTCTTTCAGGCACTCTACTTTCTGGCATTTCAGGCACCGGAAATGAAAATGATTATGGCGGTGGTGCTTTTCTTCGCAGTTATGGCAAAGCGCGAAATACTGCTTTCCATCGTCGGATACTATTTTGTGCACATACCCGTCTTCACAAAACCTGTTCAGAATGCGGTAAACTGTAACCCGATCCATCGAACCCTTTACTTGCTGCTCAATATCTTCCTGGTTAAATGCCCGTTGGTCAGAATGCAGAATATCTAAAATAGCCTGTTTAGAGGGCGTGCTTCTTCTTTTCATAAATTATTATTGCAACACAGTTGCAATAATAAAAATAAATCTTAGGTTTGCCAAACCAAAAACCAGGTAATTCTCCGGAAAATATAGTGGAGTACTTACCCAAATGCTTAAGCCCTTTACTTTTTCCGGAAATCAGAACCTAAAAAATTAATTTTATGGAAAATTCTAAAAACTTCGATGTGATTATTGTGGGTGGCAGCTACGCCGGGCTTTCGGCAGCCATGAGTTTGGGCCGGGCTTTACGCAAGGTGTTAATTATAGATAGCGGTCAGCCTTGCAACCAACAAACCCCGCATTCGCATAACTTTATTACCCACGATGGCGAAACGCCCGCTCATATTTCAGCTTTAGCCAAAGAGCAAGTTGCGTTTTATAATACCGTTACTTTTTACAAAGGGCTAGCCGTAAGTGCCGGTAAAACAGAACAGGGATTTAACCTTACCAGCCAAAACGGAGATACTTTTACCGCTAAAAAATTAGTGTTTGCCACCGGGTTAAAAGATATAATGCCTAACCTGCCCGGATTTGCCGAATGTTGGGGAATTTCTATTTTGCACTGCCCCTATTGCCACGGCTACGAAGTGAGAAATGTAAAAACCGGTTTACTGGGCAACGGCGATATGGGCTTTGAGTTAGCTAAATTAATTTCGAACTGGACCAAAGAAATAATACTTTTCACCAACGGAGAATCTACTTTAACCGCCGAGCAAACCACCAAGCTGGAAGAGCACAACATCTCTATTATTCAAACCGAAATTAAAGAATTCCAGCACGACCAGGGAAAAATTAGAAATGTGATTTTAAAAGACCAAACAGAAATTTTAGTGAATGCTATTTATGCCCGCCCTGTGTTCGTGCAACATTGTACTATCCCCGAGGATTTAGGCTGCGAAATAACGGAGCAAGGATTTTTAAAGGTAGATGGTTTCCAGAGAACAACGGTGGCTGGGGTATATGCTTGCGGCGATAATTCTACTTTTGGTCGTGCCGTTTCTTTGGCCGTTGCCAGTGGTACTGCAACCGGCGCTTTCGTGAACAAGGATTTAATTGAAGAAGAATTTTAATGACGAGTATAAGTCGAAATCTGTTATGTTAAAATGAACGTGATTAGATAATCAGGATTCTAACTATATTTAGTAAATCTGTAAAGTAGAAGGAGCAAGCCTTAAAGCCTAACTTTAGCTATAATGGTGATAGACGGAGATGGGTTCAGTTCTATATCAATCAGGTATAATAATTAAAAAATTACCTAGCACAACACAATAGTATGCAAAACCTCTGCTTTGCATTAAAGCGACCCCTTAGTAATAATTACCCGAAAGAACCGCAAGATTATAAATATCAATAATGAATTATTCTTTTAGAAAAGCTACCACTTCTGAAATCCCGGCGATATGGGAGATTTTACAACAAGCAATACTACGCAGAAAAGCGGACGGCAGTAATCAATGGCAAGACGGCTACCCCAATCCGGAGGTTATTCTGGCAGATATTGAAAAAGGAATAGGATTTGTTTTAACGGCAGAAGAAAAAATTGTTGGTTACAGTGCCGTAATAATGAACGATGAGCCTGCCTATGCTGCCATTGAAGGAAAGTGGTTAACGAATGCGGATTTTGTAGTTGTTCACCGGGTAGCTATTGCAGATAAGTACGCGGGAAAAGGTTTGGCCAAAAAGATTTTAGAGTTTATAGAAGAGCTTGCCCTTGATAACAATATTTACAGCATTAAAGCAGACACTAATTTTGATAACGTTGCCATGATGAAAACTTTTGAAAAATCGGGCTATACGTATTGCGGCGAAGTGTATTTTAGAGCAAGCCCCAGAAAAGCGTATGAAAAGGTGTTAGCTAGAGCCGCCTAAATACGATAATCGGGTAGTGATAAAGAACGGCTGCTATGCCAGAAATTACATAGCCGTTCACTTTTAACCCTTAAGTATATCTTTTTTTATAATCTATTAAACAATCTTTATTTAACCTGATTTATCGGAATACCATTTCAGCATTAATTAAAATCATCTAAATTATTAAATATAAGACATTTGCCCGTTTAAACTCTATTTTTAGAAGGAGATTTAAAAAACCGGCGGCATAAATATTATCCGTTTAAATTTGATGTAGATAAAAAAATACCATCTTTGCAGTCATAAAATGCATCGGGGTGCTTCTTACCAGAGGCTGAGATTATACCCGTAAACTTGAACTGGATAATACCAGCGTAAGAAATGCCGACAACCGCAGGAATATTTCTATGTAACCACAACTCCATGTTATTTATGGGGTTGTGGTTTTTTTATTTTATCTCTTATGACGAATCAACTCACGAAACCTGATTTACGAAACTGGCAAAATCGCCAGGAGTGGTTTTTTAACCGCGACCACACCGATACTTATGAACTTTGGTACGAAGGAAGATATAAGCGCGCAGAAATCTGGCAGAAAAAAGTAATGGAGCAATTAGTATCCGGCGACCCAAGAGTGAAAACCTTGCTGGAGTTTGGCTGCGGTACCACCCGGTTTACCCGCTGGTGGCACCAAATAGGCATTGAAGCTACCGGTGGTGATATTTCGCCGTTTATGCTGGGGCAGGCTATGCATTTGTTTAAAGGCGATTTAGTAATGGCCGATTCGCATTTTATGCCCTTTAAAGACCATACCTTCGATGCACTGGCATTCATTACCACTTTTGAATACTACAAAGACCCGGTAAAAGTAATTCGGGAGGCGGCCCGGGTAGGTAAATACGGTATTGCTATGGGTATGATGAACCGCAATACCCCTAAATTTTTCCGGCGGCGCATTCAGGAGGCTTTTGGTAAAAATCCATTTTACGTTACCGCTACTTTTTATACTCCCGCCAAACTAATAGAAATTATTCAGCAGGCTTTGCCCGACCGGGATTATTCTATTAAATGGACGTGTACGGGTTTACCGAAATGGTTCCCGGTGCAGCAATGGCACCTGCCTTACGGCGATTTTTTTGGATTATACATAAAATTTAAAGATAGAGTATAGCATGGCCGCACTTGGTAAAATAACCCAAACTGGTTTTGACGAAATTTTTGCCGGCAAACTTGGTTTCCCCAGAAAAGAAGTACTTACCGGGCCTGGCTTTGGCGTGGATGTATCGGTAATAGATTTACCCAACAATTATGCTATGGCCCTTACCAGCGATCCGTTATCGCTTATTCCTTCATTAGGGTTAGAAGAGTCGGCCTGGCTTTCGGTACACTTAATGGCTAACGACATGGCTACTACCGGTTTTGCTCCCCAATACGGGCAATTTGTGTTAAATCTGCCACCCTCGTTATCCACCGCTGATTTCCGGATTTATTGGAATTACATACATCAATTTTGTTCTGATATAAACGTAGCCATAACGGGCGGGCATACCGGCAGCATAGAAGGGCAAAACTCTACGGTAGCGGGTGGCGGTACTATGGTTACCGTAGCCGAAAAAAATAAAATACTGGTTTCCAAAAAAGCACGGGTCGGGGATTCAATTCTGGTAACCAAACAATGCGCCATTTCTTCTACGGCTATTCTGGCTATGAGCTTTCCGGAAACAGTAATATCCAAATTAGGCCAGGAGATTTACCAGCAGGCTTGCAGTTTATTTTACCGGACTTCTTCTTTGCCCGATGCCCTTATTGCCGCTCAGTTTAATCAGAATAACGATAATGAGCCAATTGTTTCAGCCATGCACGATGTTACCGAAGGGGGAGTTTTAGGAGCGATTTACGAAATGGCGGTTGCTTCGCAAAACGGAGTAGTGGTTTATAATAGTAAGCTCCCAATCAATTCCGTTCAGCAGGAAGTTTGCCAGCTTTTTTCTTTAGATCCCCGCTATTGCATTGGGGCCGGAGCCATGTTGCTAAGCGTAAAAAAAGGACACGAAACGGAAGTAATCGCCAGCTTGGCGCAAAAAAATATCCCATGTACCGTAATCGGCGAAATGGTAGATAGTAGCCAAGGGTTGTATATAACCGAAGAAACCGGCGAAAAGCAACCGCTTATTTACCAGCACCACGATCCGTATTGGGAAGCATTCTTTAAGGCCCTCAAAAACAACTGGCAGTAATGGAAAGAATTAGAAATATTTCCGGTGGCCTGTACTTAATTGCCGATGCTGGCTTGGAAGAATTGGTTCTGCGGGAGAAATTAGAGGAAGCCCTGCAGAATGGCGTGAGCATTGTTCAGTTGTATAATACCGAGAATGCTTCTGTTACGGTTATAAACAAAATTTGCACGTTATGCCACAGCTACCAGGTACCGGTTTTAGTAAATAATAACTGGCATTTGCTTCTTACTACTCTACTGGATGGCGTTCATTTTGATTCTGTACCTGATAACTTAGCAGAAATAAAAAACACAGTTAAGAGAGAGTTTTACAAGGGCATTACTTGCTCCAACAATTTAGCGGTAGTACAATGGGCGCACGATAACCAATTTAATTACCTGTCTTTTTGTTCGCTTTTCCCATCAGCAACGGCTGGTTCCTGCGAAATTGTTCATTTCGAAAATATTCAAAAAGCGCGCGCCATTACCCACTTGCCTTTTTTTGCGGCAGGCGGCATAAACCTTCATAATCTATCGCAATTGGCGGAACTTCCACTAAATGGAATTGCGGTTGTATCGGGTATTATGGCTTCC
Organism: Adhaeribacter radiodurans; assembly: GCF_014075995.1. Taxonomy (NCBI): domain Bacteria; kingdom Pseudomonadati; phylum Bacteroidota; class Cytophagia; order Cytophagales; family Hymenobacteraceae; genus Adhaeribacter; species Adhaeribacter radiodurans. The sequence continues at coordinate 6,525,662 of NZ_CP055153.1, forward strand.
GATAATATTGGGCTTACCACTCAAAAATACCTTCACGAATTAACTAAAATAAGCTAATATGAAACTGGAAACCATTCAAAAACTTTGTTGCCCTTTCGACAAAGCCGAGCTCGATTTACAAATAATTACCCGCGATACGTCGAATAATATCATGGAAGGGGTTTTAACCTGTACACAATGCCAGAGATATTATCCTATTATTTGCGGCATACCCATTATGTCGCCGGATGAGTACCGCGAGAAGCAGTTAGAAGCGCCTCTGGTAGAAAAATGGAATCCCGAATTATTATACCAAAATAGCCACGATTTTAAACTTCTGGAAAGTAGTAAGGAGTAGCGTTTCTTTTCTGCGATCCGGTAAGATTAAAAGTACTTCCAGTCGAACAAAATTATATCTTTACAGAGTGCTTTTACCCGTTGTTTGCTGTGGAATGAACATTGGTTGTAAATGCCTGGGCTAATTATTAAATTACATTTACCTAAAAACTATGACTAATACTACTCTTCTTCGCACCGATTCTGATAACCCGGATTTTCAAAAATTAGTAGTTCTGCTGGATAAGGATTTAGCTATTAGAGATGGGGAAGAACATGCTTTTTATGCGCAGTATAATAAAATTAACGCGATTAAACACACCGTAGTAGCTTATAAAAATAACCTGGCGGTGGGCTGCGGTGCTATAAAACCATACACCGATCAAACCACCGAAGTAAAAAGAATGTTTGTGCTGCCGGAATACCGCGGGCAGGGAATTGCCGGTGAAATTTTGCGGGAGTTAGAACAATGGGCAAAAGAATTAGCTTTTGCCGAATGCATCCTGGAAACTGGTAAAAAGCAGCCCGAAGCCATCCGTTTGTATCAGAAATCCGGTTATTCTTTAATCCCGAATTACGGTCAGTATGTAGGAGTAGAAAACAGCGTTTGTATGCTGAAAAAACTAACAGCCTAATCTAAAAGTTAAGTACAGCAACCTTTACGAATGCTCTGGTTCGTGATAGATTTGGTGAAGTTATACCTTCTGGACTAACCAGATACCAGCTAATAATAGCCCTAGGCGTACTCTCAGCAGAGCTAATTAAGTTTTTTCTTACCTTTTATTACAGGAATAAAGAAACCCCAGGCACGTGCGTTTTATTAAATTATTTAATCTTCTTTAGAAATAGGTTCTGCCTGGATGCTGTTATTTACTAAATTACTACCCCGGGCCTTAAAACTGCATTCTTATGGTATCTGACCAGACCAATGAAACCAACACTATACTGAGGCATTTACTCGCCACGATTGCCTACCGGTTAACAAAATGTATAATAAACGTGGAAACAGATTTTCTGCGGTTCAATTCGGGTAGCGGCGCGCGCAAGCCCGTTGAGATACTCTATCATATGGCATCGGTACTCAGTTTTTGTTTGGCAGAAATAGAGGAAAAGGAAGTAATAAGACCCGTAGCTTTACCAGAAGAACAAGAAACCGGGCGCTTTTTTAACTTACTGCAAGCAACAGATAATGCTTTAACTAAGAATAAAGTAGAGTTAGATAAAGCTTTGCAACTCATCCAAGGCCCTTTAGCCGATATGCTGACCCACGTGGGGCAACTTGCCCTGCTAAGACGGTATTTTAATAAGCCTATCGAAGCAGAAGACTTTATGGAGGCTAAAATAAAAATGGGGGTACTTGGTCTGGAAAAACAAGAGGCGGCCACTAACTTGTAAACCAAATTCTTATAGGAAAGGCCTTTCTCAAAAAGAAACGGAAGATAAGATAATTCTCCTGAACGTTAACATCAAAAGAATGGAACATATTCAGGTAAAAGCACTTGGGCCAATACCGGCGTTAAGTTTTAACGTAAAAAGAAGCTCTTAAGGCACAAATTGGAGTTTAGTAAATTTTAAAACAAATAAACCAGGGTTTACTGTTGTTTTGAGAAGTTCTAAGTACACAACAGATTTACTTTCAGGAGTATAGCGCATTATTGTTGCTGGCGGAAGTAAACATTATTGTGAATAGTTTCCAGGTCTATGGAAGTTCCTCCGCCATTGATGGAGCCCATTAAACGACGTTCGTCTTTTTTGCCGGGGAATTTAATAGCCAAGTTCGAAAACACATCGCCGTGAACGGTTTTTAAGGTAACATCAGCGCCTTTTTTTTGCGGCCAACTCAAATCCACAAACCCATGAATAGACTTTGCGCGCACGGGACCGGTTAAACCCCGGAGTTCTATGCTGCAATGCACACTTTCTACTGTTACAGCGGCGTCGCGGGGCACGAAAACTTCGTAGTCAATCTGCTGACAAGTAAATGCCTGTACGCCATCCTGATAATAGTAATTGTTGCGTTGGTTATCCGGGCAGTCTTCGGCGCGACCGGTTTTTAATAATTCCCGGTCAAATTTTACATCAATGCGGGCAATACCGTTTTCGGCGTTAAAGGTTGGTTGCAGCGCGTTGTTCAGGCGGCCCCCGTTAATTTGGTACGTCATTTTAATGGAAGCATCTTCGCGGTCCCAGGCCGTAATTTTAATGTTATTTCCAATGTCGAATCTTAAATTTACTTTTTTATCGGTAGGCACCGACATGGTTTTTTCTATTATTTTAGGCTGAGCCAGTGCCTGCAAAGTAAAAAGACAGCCAAGCAAGGCCAGGGTAATATTTTCTTTCATATTTTAATTAGATATTAGAATTAAATGGAAAGAGAAATCAAATGCGTTTAAACAAAAAGTAAATACTGGAAAGTAGCGTTTCGTAAACAAGATGGCCTGAAACAAGTTGCTTTTTATCTCTTCTCGCCGTCCTCCGGAAAGGAGCTAACTAGTTAAGAGCAATTGCCAGGCAGTCTCCATAAGGTCATTTATTGGTCTTCTCTCCTGTTTATCTTTTTTATCGGTTAGTTCCTTACCGGATGGCGGTCTCTGCCAGTAGCTTTCTTGTTCTGAACCTGGATTTTAGACAAGTTTGGTTTTGTAAACGTACCCCGTACTACCTGAAATTTACTATTTTTTCATTTTTGCTTGCGGATAAAAATATCGCTGTGCACGGCCGAAATATTCATTTCTACTCCGCCATTGTTGGTTTTACCTTTTATAGTATTACTGCCGGCAATTTTAGCTAAACCATTTTTACTATCGGTGGGGCGGCTAATGTCGAAGTCGGTGTAAATTTCGCCGTGGTTGGCTGCCAGTTCCCAATCGGCTTTGGTAGTGCTGGGCAGGGTTATATCAATCGGGCCGTGTACAGATTTAATAGAACTGCCTTTGGCCTGGTTCAATTCAGAAAATTTAATATCCAGGTGGCCATGAATGGCGTTTGCCTGTACCGGGCCGGTAATGTTGGTAAGGGTAGCGCTGGCATGCTGTAGTTCTAAATCTATTTCCCCGGCCGTGTCGGAGAGTTCAAATTTACCGCCGTGCGGACTAGTTTCGTGGTATATTACCGCCACATTTTTTGGCACTTTAATCGTGTACTCGCTGCCCCGCCGGGAAGCTTGCATAATTTTAAGTGTGTTATTTTCTTTTACTACTGCCAGTCCCAGGTTGGTATTATCTTCTACCTCGCTGAAAAGTGAATGTAAACCTGCGGCCCGTTCCGGTACTTCATAGTCTTTAGCTTCTATAATTACTTCGTCAGAATTATGCCCTACTACCTCCACCGAACTCCGGTACACCTGTATCTGCACCTGGTTGTCTTTACGGTTACTCAGCTTGGTTTTGTAAGTGAGTGGAGCTATGGCGTTGACTTTAGCAGTTGATTCTAGCGGCTTAGGTGTAGTGAAGCTGTTTTTGGATTCTAAACTCCGGTGCGCCGTTACAACGCTCGTGGCCATAATAGTAAAGCAAACAAAGGCGAGTATTCCTGATTTTTTCATGTTGATGAAAGGTTAGTTAGTAGAATAGCAGAGAATTATAAAACTTCCACTAACAAAGACGACTAAACCTGCAATACATTACAAGCAATCAGAAAAAAATAGGCAAGCTTAAGTGAGAAGAAATGTAAGAAACAATCTCTATTTTAAACTATTGATTTAAATAGGCACCTTTCTCCTTTAAATATTTAGATCCAAAGAACTATTACAAGCATTTAGCTTTCTCTTACAGGCTTATTAATTGGAACATCAGCAGTAAAACTTTCGGGGAAAGAAGCATTTAGAATATTTACTATTTCAGGAGGTTTTAACGGCCGGTTTTCTGCATAAATAACTGCCCGATTACGTAACTTATTAGAAGGATTTCGGTTAAAATATTATAAAAAAACTAATCCAACTGCTATTTTCTATAGTACAATTAGAAAATGTTCAATAACTCTTTTATTCCGGCTCCGTTGAAAAATCAAAGTTCCTGATTTTTAAATTCTGTTAAGTTTACTTTTCCTATAAATTAATTTACTAAATCTGTTTATTTATGAGAAACCTGATACCCCCGCTTCTTTTTACTTTGGTTGCCCCCCGTTTAAACTTATACCGGCAAAATTATACTGCTTTTAAGCTAGTACTTATACTGGGGTTAAGTTTATGTTTCAGTAACTTATACGCCCAAACCACGGTAACCGGAACTGTTTCCGGTGCAGGTGGTGAAGCTTTGCCAGGTGTAACGGTATTGGTAAAAGGTACCACTAACGGTACTACCACCGATGCCAACGGCAGTTATAGTATTGGCATCCCAGCCGGTCAGGAAAATGGCACCCTCACTTTTTCTTTCATTGGTTATACCAGCCAGGATGTGGTAATTAATAACCGCACTACGGTAAACATAACCTTAGCCGAAGATACCAAAGCCCTGCAGGAAGTAGTCGTAATTGGTTACCAGACCGTGCGGAAGCAAGATCTAACCGGAGCGGTTTCGGTGATTAACCCGGCAGCCGCTAACCGCGTAGCCACTAACTCGGTGGCCGAATCTTTACAAGGCTTAGCCCCTGGTATTACCGTCCGCAACAGCGGGGCTCCGGGACAAATGGCTCGTATTGAAGTGCGGGGTGCAGCTAGTTTTGCCAACACCGATCCTTTGTACGTGATCGACGGGATGATTGCTGATGCCAATACCACTATTAATAACAATGACATTGAATCTATTCAGGTATTAAAAGATGCTTCGGCGGCAGCTATTTACGGTGCGCGGGCGGCTAACGGAGTAGTGATTATTACCACTAAACAAGGAAAAGAAGGTCCGGCTAAGGTTTCGCTTTCGGCGCGTTATGGCATTCAACGCATTCCGAAACGCTATGATGTAATGAACAGCACCGAGTTTGCGACTATGCAGAGTACTCAATACGAGAATTCGGGCCAAACTCCGCCCGCCAGCATAGGTTCGGCTTTTAACCCGAATATTAACACCGATTGGCAGGACGAAGTAATGCGCACGGGCAATGTACAGGATTATAACCTTTCTTTATCAGGAGGTTCTAAAACTGGTACGTACCTTATTTCGGGCAGCTATTTTACGAACAAAGGCGTTTTGATCGGTAATTCTTTTGAACGGGCTACTTTGCGGGTAAATACTCGCAGCACTAAAGGGCGGATAACCTTCGGCGAAAACATGGTGCTTTCTAACTCCAATACCAAAGATATTCCGGGTACCAATACTACCGAAATAAATCCTTTTTACAATGCACCGCAAATGCTGCCGATTATTCCGGTACGGGACCCTAGTTATATAAATTCTACTAACCCGGCTGGTTGGGGCTTTGGGCGGGTAGATGCGGTTACGTACGTGTCGAACCCGGTAGCTATCGCCGATTTAAATCCCCGCAAGTTTAATTATGCCAAGCTGGTAGGGAATGCTTTTGTAGATGTTAAAATTGCTGATTGGTTAACCTACCGCTTTAATACCGGTGCCGAGGTTAGTTTTGATTATTACAACGAAATCCGGAAAGTGGGCGTGTGGGAATTTAATGCAGCTCCGCGCAACAGTTCCATCGACGAAGACCGTTCGCGCTACTTGAATCTCTTGTTCGAAAATACACTTAATTTTAATAAAACTTTTGGCGTACATAGTATTAACGGCGTGGTGGGGGTTACGCAACAGCACGTTACGCGCGAAAATACTTCCGGCGGCCGCTCCGACTTACAAATTTATAACAATAATTACTTTACTACCATTGGTTCGGCCAGCGGTACTTCGGTAGCCGGTGGCGGACGGCCTATAGATTACCGTTTATACGGTTACCTGGGCCGGATTATTTACTCCTACAACGATAAATACTTGTTAACTCTTACGGGCCGTATCGATCAGGACTCCCGTTTTGGATCCAATTACCGCACCGGTTACTTTCCTTCTGTTGCCGCCGGGTGGCGCATCAGCAAAGAAAGCTTCTTTAATGTGGACTGGGTAACCGATTTAAAAATTAATGCTTCTTACGGTGAGTTGGGTATTGTAACGCAAGGTTCTTATGATTACACGGCTTTTATCAATAATAGCCCTAGAGCCATTTTTGGACCTAACCAAACTCCCTTTGTTGGCAGCACCCAAGCCCAGGTAGTTAACGAAAATCTGAAATGGGAAGAACGGGTGGTACGCAATATTGGTATTGATGCGGGCTTCTTTAACAATAGCTTAATCGTATCGCTGGAAGGATATAACTCTTTATCGAATGATAACTTATTGCAATTGCCGGTGGCTGGCTATTTGGGAAATTTACGGGGTGATCCGTTTATTAACGCCGGGTCTATCCGTAACAAAGGTATCGAGTTTTCGGCTACTTATCGCAACAGTAACCAAGCCCTGAAATGGGATATAAGCGGTAATTTTACTACCATTAAAAACGTAGTAGAAGATGTAGGAAACCAGGGCGAAGGCATTAACTACATTCAGTCGGGCAATACCCGCACCCAGGTGGGCCGTTCTTTAGGAGAATGGTACGTCATTCAAACCGATGGATTGTTTCAGACTCAGGAAGAAGTAAATAATTACGTAAATTCTGCCGGGTTAAAAATTCAACCTAATGCCAAGCCGGGCGATGTAAAGTTTATTGACCAGAATGGAGATGGTACCATCAATGCCAATGACCGCACTTTTAGAGGATCGCCGTGGCCTAAGCTTCAAACCGGTGCTCAGTTTAATGCTTCTTACAAGCAATTTAGCCTCAATTTGCAATTGATAGGCGTATTTGGCAATAAGCTTTATAACGATGTCCGGCGAGCCTTAGATTCGTACCAGCAAACTAATTTCCGGAGCGATATTAGTCCCTGGTCCCCAACCAACACCAATACCGAAGATCCCCGCATTGCCTTAAATACCGAGCAAAGCATTATTGATAACAACCGCGGAGACAGCGATCGTTGGTTAGAAAACGGCTCTTACGTGCGGCTACGGAACGTGGAACTGGGTTACAACGTGCCGGCTGCCTTATTGGGCCGGGCAGGTCTGCAAAATGCCCGTTTCTTTATCAGCGGACAGAATTTATTTACTATAACTAAATATTCTGGCCTGGACCCAGACGTAGTGGGAAATCCTGATCCTAACATTGCCCGCACCCGCATTCTGGAACGGGGAGTAGATTTAGGTAACTGGCCGGCTAGCCGCGTATTTTCCTTTGGTGTACAGTGCGATTTTTAAGCTAAGCTTCATCTAGATAGTATATGAAAAAGATTTTTATATTTTCCCTGTTTATTGCCTGTTTAGGTTTAGGCAGTTGCGAGAAAGAATTGGATATTGTAAACCCCAACCAGCCAACAGTAGAAGTTTTCTGGAAAACCGCCGATGATGCCCAGAAAGGAGTAAACGCGGTTTACAGTACACTGCACCGAGGCGCTATTTCGCGTTGGCTACCGTTTTATTACATTATTCGCTCCGATGAAGGCCGTAGCCAAAGTCCGGCTACCGATATCGTAAATAACATGGACCAGTTCCGGATAACCGATTACAATTTCTGGGGTTCGTACGATATCTGGCGCGACAGCTACATAGGTGTTTTTCGGGCCAACCAGGTTATTACCAACGTGCCCGCCATTCAAATGGATGATGCCCAAAAGCAACGGTTAATCGGCGAAGCCAAGTTTCTGCGGGGTTTATTTTACTTTCACCTGGTAACCTTGTGGGGGAATGTACCTTTAATGCTGGAACCCTCTACCACTACCGATAAACCCACTACAACACCGCAAGCTCAGGTATGGGCGCAGATTGAAAAAGATTTGACGGAGGCAGTTGCCGTTTTACCCACTACCTATGCAAACCCCGACGATTTAGGACGTGCGACCAAAGGCGCAGCGTATGCCTTATTAGCCAAAGCTTACTTGCAACAACGTAAATACAACGAATCCCTCACGCCCTTGCAATGGCTGGTAACCGGCGAAGGTAGTTCGCTTTACAGCCTGATGCCTAATTACCGCGATAATTTTTTAATTACCACTGAAAACAACGCCGAGTCGGTTTTTGAATGGCAATTCCAGCGGAACCCTACCGAAAACCACGACGACGATACCGATCCCCGGGCAGATAATTTAAATTATGGTACCTCTATTGCGCAATTTTTTGCACCTCCGGGTGTTGGCTGGTCTGATGGCGAAGCCCAGCGGTGGGTAGTGCATCAGTTCTTGAAAGAACCAACTGTTAGTGGGGATAGAGACCCACGTTTAGCCGCTACTTTTCTGTTTGATTCTACTGACGTGCGTGGACCGCAATTTACCCAGATTTATGGACAGGCTTTTGCACAACGGTACGGCACAGATAATGGCCAGCGGGTTTGGTTTCGTAAATTCTTGAACGATCATTGGAAAAACGAGGAAGGCTACAACTCGCCTAATAACTGGCGCTACATCCGTTACGCCGATGTGTTATTAATGTACGCTGAAGCCTTAAATGCCACTGGTAGTACCGCGCAGGCGTATCCATACGTAGACCGGGTGCGGCAGCGCGCTGGTTTAGCTCCTTTATCTACTGCCATGCCTAACCTAAGTCAGGATCAATTCTTAGCACAGTTAAAAACGGAAAGGTTGCTAGAATTAGCGGGCGAAGGGCACCGGTGGAACGATTTAGCCCGTTGGGGCGATTTAAGTCCGGAATTAGCCCAGCGCGATCCGGCATTCAGCACCTTTGTAAAAGGTAAAAATGAATTGTTGCCTATTCCACAACAAGAAACCGACATTAACCCGAATTTAAATCAGAACCCTAATTATTAATAAATCAGGTTACGAAACACGCAAGGAACAATAAAGGGCTATTAATGCCCTTTATTGTTTTTATTTAATTCAGAATAGAGTTAATAAGGCTTCGTTTAGTCGTATGACAAGTTCATAAGGCATGGAAGTAAATCCGCGCATAGGATATTTTGATTGTATAAATATTAACCTTAAGCTATTGTATGCTTTTCATTAGAAGATGGATAAAATTATAAATGGAATAGTAGCATTAAAGAAACAATACCCGCAGTTAATTAGAACTTTCCCTCCGGTAGATAGCCGGATGGTTAAATTTGTCGAAGAGTTTTTATCCATTAAATTAGATGAACAGCTTTTAGAAATTTATAGGTATAGTAATGGCCTTTCGTTTCTCCAATATGCCTTAGTAGGTATTAACAATAAACAGATGGGCAATTTATTAGACTTGAATCAAGCTATTCCGGACGAGATGTATACCCTCAATGGTAATCGATATTTAGCATTTATGAGTGACGCGGGTAGTGGTGATTATAGCTATCTGGATAATTCACAAGAAGTATATCACCCCGTGCATTTTTATAATGGTGAATCGTTTAACCATAATTTAATAGCTTCTTCTGTACAAATGTTTTTTGGATTCTTTTTGGAAAGGATCCCATATGTATTAGAAAATTACCTGAAAAATGGTGAATACTTGTCTATTGACGATGAAGAAATTATCCCTCCTAATCTCTAATCTTCTAAAAAGGATGAATCTAACTTATGCTCACCTTAGAATAATAGATCGACTTTATTCCTTGATTTATTTTAGTTGTTACATATAACACCTAAGGTAAACAGAAAAGCAGTAGCTACTAGCAATGATACCAGTCTGGCTATTGAGGGCCTTCTAAGGTTCTGGTTCTGCGCAGCAGAATTCCTACAATAGGAGGAAAGGGAGTTTAGACCCGCCCGAAAGAGCCAAACGAGGCCGGCTGGCCACGAGGCAAAACTTGAATTTAGTAAGTTAAATAGCACCAATGCCTGGAGACGGGAACCGGCTCCAAGTAATAGCTTAATTTAAAAAATATTAAAAATTATTTATGCATTTTACTAATACCAAAATAAGTAAACCATTTAAAAGGCGTCTTATAAGGCATAAAGCCCTACTATATATATTAAGTCTGCTGGTTTTTACGCAATGTAAAGACGACTCCGGAAAAGACCCCGGTCCGGTAAACCCACCAACCAATACGTTTCACCCGGATGAACAACCACCGGTAGATAACACCCGGCCCACTCTTATTATTCAATGGGAAACAACGGCTACCAAACTGTCGCATGAGGTATATTCTGCCGAATACGGTCGCATCCGGCGGATAAAAGGAGACACCTTGCTGCTTACTTATCATTTTGGACCACAAGGAGACGAATGGGATAACATTGCTTTAAAAAGAAGTATTGATGGTGGCCTTACCTGGTCGGAACCGGAAGTTGTAATGACGGATAACGATCCGAATTACTATGGTTTCTCGAATCCTGAAATTTTTGTAGCGCGGAACGGCGATGTTTTGCTGGCTTATACCGGCCGGGGCCGGCCCGACGATAATGCGCACGCCAACATTCAGGTTCGCATCAGTAAAGACCGGGGCTGGACTTTTGGCACGCCTGTTATTATAAATACTGGTCGTGCGTGGGAGCCCGCGCTTATTCAATTACCTTCCGGCGAAATAGATTTATTGTATTCCAGCGAAGCCAACTGGTGGCCCAGCAGTAATCCGCAACAGGAAATCCGGTTGGTTACTTCCTCAGACAATGGCTTAACCTGGGGGGCATCGCGCTCTGTGGCGTATACTTCGGGTGCGCGCGATGGCATGGCGGTACCTTTGGTATTAAAAGACAACAAAGGTATTGTGTTCCCAATCGAATCGGTAAATAATTCTAAATCGCCGTGGGTAGTATGGTCGTCGGTGGAGGCAAACTTTAATTATGCCAGTGCTGGCACTACGCAGAACAATCGCCGATGGCTTGCTACCACCGAAAATATCTGGGGCGGAGCGCCCTTTATCATTCAACTCCCCACCGGCGAAACTATTCTTTCGTGCCAGGATGCGGGTGGACGCTCTATTAGCTCGGACTGGAAAAAGAATACCATGCTCGTGTTGGCGGGTAATAGTATTGCCCAGAACTTCACAAATATTACCTATCCGTGGCCTAATTTACCACCTAACGAAGGAGCCTATTACAGTTCTTTGTTCTTAAGAGATGATTCAACCCTGGTATTAGTTACTACCCGAAATTTTGCGAATGGACACAGTGAGATTTACCAGAAAATAGGACATATTCAGCGGTAAAAAATAATTATTCAATTAAGGGAAGTGGCAGTTTATCCAAACAAGCCACTTCCCCGGTTAATAAAACACTTTCGTTCTAGAGTTAGAACTTTAGATGAATAGGCTTCTAACAAAAAATAAAGTTTAATCTCGCAGGGCTAACGCTACATTTCCTAAACCACCGTTAATAGTTATTTCTACAGATTGAGGTGTTTTGCCGTAAGCATCGTTCACGTAGTAACCCCCTTGTTTTTTCAAGGCATCGGTGTCCAGGCTGCCCAAGCCATTTACTTTTACCCGCACGCCGGTTTTGCGCGGTAGTACTAAGTTTAGACTGCCAATGCCACCGTTAATAGTAGCTTTCAGGTTAGTAGTACGGTTGCCAGATAAATCTAAATTTACTTCGCCTACTCCCGCATTTAATTGTACATCACTGACCGACGTGTTAGCCAAATTTACGTTAAATTCGCCGGCACCTGCTTCCATTACCAATCGGTTTATTTTTGCCCGGCTCAGATCTACGTTACCTTCGCCGGCGCCCATGCGCAAGTTTAAAGTAGTAGCTACTCCTTGGGGCAGTTTAATGTCCCAGTCGTTGCGGTCTTTATCCTTCATATTGGTGTTTTTCTCTTCGGGTTGTTTAATGGAGAGAAGTCCTTTACCTGGTTCGCCGTTGTATTTTATCTGGGGTTTCCAGATTTCTTTCGTGTACGTGAAATGGGAGTCGGCTTTGGGTGCGGTCTGAGTAGTTACTTTTAAAGTGCCGGCATTAATCTGAATTTCGGCTTGTAATGTTTTTACATTTTTCAAATCCAGACTCTGCGAAGAAGTGTGTTGGGCATTAGCCGGGTTACGTAAAGCAATTATTGCCATAACAAAGCAAAACAAAGCAATTCGGGTAAATTTCATTTTAATAAACATAATAGATAGGTTAGAGTAAGTACAGGGTACACCAAAACAATTTAGTAAATTATTACCACTAAAATTTAAAGAAACATAGAGGTTTCTCTGCCTATATTGCTTACTGAATGGCTTGATGCAAGAGCCGGGCTTTTTACATAAATAAAGCAAGGTGCAATTTTAAACGAATAGCCAGATTCCTAAAATTACAAATTTTTCTATTACATATGCAGCTTCAACGCATTCATCATGTCGCTATTATTTGCTCCGATTACCAACGCTCGAAACACTTTTACGTGCAAATTTTAGGCTTAACTATTGTGCAGGAAACGTACCGCGCCGAACGCGATTCTTATAAACTGGATTTAGCAGTAGGCGATCAATACCAGATAGAATTATTTTCTTTCCCCAACCCTCCGGCGCGGGTAAGTCAGCCGGAAGCACGGGGATTGCGGCATCTGGCTTTTGAAGTAAGTGATTTAAACTCCTGCTTGGCTCATCTGGAGCAACACCAGGTAAGCTACGAGCCCGTTCGGATAGATGAACTTACTAACAAACGATTTACTTTTTTTGCCGACCCGGATGGCTTGCCGCTGGAATTGTATGAAAAATAAAAGTTAAGGCTTTTACTAGTATAACTTTTTCACTTAACTTAATTCATCAATCACCGATTGTGGTGTTGTATATTTTTTATCTAAGCTCTTATTTACTCATGAAAAAGCTTTTATTTCCCATTTTGCTTCTTACTCTAGCCTTCGGCTGCAATAAAAAAACCGGCGAAACAAATACTGCCCGTGCTACTGGTAACTTAAATCTGGATACTATTCTCAAGAACTATTACGAAGAACGTTTAAAGCTTTTTCCGCTGGAAGCCACGGCTGTAGCCGATAACCGGTACAATGACCAATTGCCGATTGATATTTCTGAATCGCACCGGGCTGAAGCAAAAGCGCTATTTACTAAATACCTGACGCAATTAAAACAACTGGATACCACTAGCTTGCAAGCTCAGGAAGAACTTAGCTACGCTATTTTTAAACGTGATATGGAATTGGCCTTGGAAGGCTTAACCTTTCCGGAGCACCTGATGCCTATAAATCAGTTTTGGGGTTTGCCGTTAATCATGGCCCAACTGGGTTCCGGGGCTAGTTACCAACCTTTTAAAACCGTAAAGGATTACGATAACTTTTTAGGCCGTATTACGGGCTTTCAGGTTTGGGGCGATACGGCGGTTGCTAACATGCGCCGCGGGATGGTGGCTGGCTACGTTTTACCCAAAGCATTAACGCAGAAAGTGCTGCCGCAATTGAAAGCGTTAGTAACCAACGACCCAACTAAAAGTATCTTTTTCGATCCTATTAAGAATATACCCAAAGATATTCCTGCGACCGAAAAAGACCGTTTAACCCAAGCGTATACGCAGGCTATTAAAGAGAAAGTAGTACCTACTTACAAAAAGCTGCACGATTTTATGGAGCAGGAATATTTACCAAAATCCCGCACCACTTCCGGCATTAGCGCCATACCTAACGGTGATAAGTATTATAATTATATGGTAAGATACTGGACCACTACGGATAAAACTCCCGATGAAATATTTAACACTGGTCAGCAGGAAGTAAAACGTATTCGAGCCGAAATGGAAAAAGTAAAAGAACAGGTAGGTTTTAAAGGCGATTTACTAGCTTTTTTTAAGTTTGTACAAACCAATGCCCGCTTTAAGCCTTTTAAAACCGACCAACAAGTATTGAATGCTTACCACGAAATTGAGAAGCGCATGCAGCCGCAATTAAAGCAATTGTTTGGCCGGGTACCTAAATCTAAATTCGAGGTAAGACAAACCGAAGCATTTCGCGAAGCTTCGGCCAGTGCAGAATATAATCCGCCGGCTCCAGATGGTTCGCGGCCGGGCGTTTTTTACGTTCCCATTCTTCAGCCCCAAGATTATAACAGCACCGAAACGGAATCTTTGTTTTTGCACGAAGCCATTCCGGGCCACCATTACCAAATATCGTTGCAATACGAAAACGTAGATTTACCTAAGTTCCGGCGCTTTGGTTGGTACGGCGCTAACGGCGAAGGCTGGGCGCTTTATACCGAAAGCTTAGGCAAAGAACTGGGTTTATATACCGATCCGTATCAATATTTCGGCCGGTTGAGTAACGAGATGCACCGGGCTATTCGATTAGTAGTAGATGCTGGGTTACACAGTAAAGGTTGGACGCGCGAACAGGCTATTCAGTTCTCCAAAGAAAACGAAGCTTCGGATGAGCAAGGCATTATTGCCGAAATAGAACGCTACATGGCTATTCCGGGGCAAGCACTTTCTTATAAAACCGGCGAACTCAAGATCCGGGAGTTGCGCAACCGTTATCAGCAGCAACTAGGTAGCAAGTTTAAGTTAAGTGACTTCCACGACGAAATCCTGCGCGACGGCGTTATGCCCTTAGCGGTTCTCGAAACCAAAATGAATGCCTGGGCCGCCGATCAAAAATGAGGCTAGCACCGGCAAAAGATGCCTAAAGTTTAAAAGCAAAAAGAGCGACCTTAATCGCTCTTTTTGTTTTTAAACTTTATTTACGGATTCTACTATCCTTATCCGGTTATAAAATAGTAGCTAAGAATAAATAAGACCAGTTTGGCTGTGAAGGGCCTTCTAAGGTTCCGGTTCTGCAAAGCAGAATTCCGACGATAGATGGAAAGGAAACATAGACCAGCCCCGAATAGCCAAATGAGGCCTGCCAGCCATGAGGCAAGCAAATACTGATGAACTGCATTAGCACCATCAAATGAAGGCTTTTTTAAGCCTTCATTTGATGGTGCTAATGTCTTAAACTGTACCTATTAAAGGGAATTCACCAAAGTATAAACCATTAATTTTAGCTATATTGTACTAAACAAATCAGTGAAATTGCTTTTTAGCTAGATAGAATTAAAATAAAGTAAACTTATTGCAACAAAATTTAACATTTTACTCCCTTTCTTACGTACCCGGCTTTAAGATGCGGCTATTTCGGAAAATAAAGGTAATACAGTTCCTGCTTAAGGATGCCTTTCGGGAGTATCGGAAAAACGATCCGTTACGCTTAGGTGCTTCTACCGCTTTTTTTACCACTTTTGCCCTTCCGCCCATATTAGTACTTTTAATAAACTTTCTGGGCTTGTTGTACAGCGCCGATATAATTAGCGCTCAGTTAATTAGTAAAGTGCAAAGCTTATTGGGCTATCGTACCGGGTCCGGCCAGTTAAGTAAAATCCTGGATAATATTCAACATATACCACCCAACGGTTATTATGCTGCACTGGGGATGCTTTTTCTTATTTTTGTAGCTACTACCTTGTTTATAGTAGTAAAAAGTTCGCTTAATCAACTCTGGGATGTACGCCCTTGTCCTACTGGTACCTGGCGTCGAATCTTTAAAACCCGCCTGATTGCGTTGGGTTTAATAATATTTACGGGGATTTTGTTTATTATTACTTTGCTGGCTGAATCGGCGATTAATTACCTGGGCGATACGCTGTTTTATGTTTTGCCTAGTCGTGGTTTAATAATAATCCGTTTAGGTAATGCCTTGGTTTCGTACCTGATCGTGACGGCCTGGTTTGCGATTACGTTTAAATATTTACCTGATATCCGGATTGCCTGGCGGCCCGTTTGGGTAGGGGCTTTCTTTACAGGGCTGCTATTTACAGTGGGTAAACTAATTTTAGGTCGGTTATTGCTGCACAGTAATTTAGGACCTATTTATGGCCCTTCGGCTTCGATCTTAATTTTAATGCTGTTTGTGTTTTATTCGGCGATGCTCATGTTTTACGGGGCATCTTTTACGAAATCGTACGCCCATTATGCTGCTTTTAAGGTTCGGCCTAAAGCTTTTGTGCGCCGTTTTCGGTCTAAAACCCACAAAGCACCAATAGCCAAATTAACAGCGGAACCGAAAACGGGTAAGCTACCAACTTATCTATCGTGGAATGAAATTAGAAAACTAATTAATAATTACGATTAATGGAGCTATCTACCCAATTTATTCACGCAAAAGTCTAACATCTAATATCTTGATACTTGTGTCTGTTTTTTTAATAGGCAAACCGAATATCTTTTATTCGGAGTTGCATCGAAATAATGCCCCGGTAAACGTTTTCTTCGATAGAGTAACACACATCAAACGGTATACCTTTCTGAATACGCTCGCAATGGTCGGCCATTCCAAAAGCAATGGCATCTAATGGAGTATTGCCATCTTGTGCCAATCGTAGTTTTAAGTGAGTATCGCCTACTACCCGGCACGAACCGGTATCAAACACGCACTCCGACCAAAATACCGGTGCGTGGTTGCCGGGGCCAAAGGGCTTCATTTGTTTAATAATATTGTAGAAACTGGGCGTAATCTGGCTAAGGTTAATTTTGGCGTCTATTTCAATCTGCGGAATAAGCAATTCTTCGGTAATAGTGCGGGAAACAATTTCTTCGAAGCGCTCGCGGAAAGCCGGCACGTTTTCTACCTTCATGGTTAAGCCGGCTGCGTACATGTGGCCCCCATATTGCTCCAATAAATCGGCACACTCTACAATAGCGCTATGCACATCAAAGCCAGGCACAGAACGAGCCGAACCCATGGCTTTACCATTCGATTGCGTTAAAATAATGGTGGGCCGGTAATATTTTTCGATGCACCGCGAAGCCACAATACCCACCACACCTTTGTGCCAGGATTCTTTGTACAATACCGTAGAATTCGATTTCCGCAGCATGGCATCCTGTTCAATCATGAGTAGCGCTTCTTTGGTAATGCTGGTATCGTAGCCCCGGCGCTCTTTGTTCGATTCGTTAATGATATCGGCTTTCTGGAAAGCTTCTTCTTTGGTTTCAGCGAGTAGCATGTGTACCGAACGCTTGGCGTCGCCCATCCGGCCAGCGGCATTAATGCGCGGGGCAAACCCAAATACAATGCTGTTAATATCCAGTTCTTCCTTTAAGCCAGCTAATTCTTTTAACGCTTGCAAACCCGGCCGCAGAGGCGCGCCGGAATTAAAAACGCGTAAACCGTAATAAGCCAAAATACGATTTTCACCGGTAATAGGCACAATATCGGCGGCAATACTTACTACTACTAAATCCAGTAAGCTAAACAAAGAGGCCGTATCAATATCGTTTTGGATAGCAAAAGCCTGCATTAACTTAAAGCCCACGCCGCAACCCGATAGCTCTTTGTACGGATAGGGGCAATCGGTCCGTTTGGGATCCAGTACTGCTACCGCATCCGGAATTATTGTGTCAGGTAAATGGTGGTCGCAAATAATAAAATCAATGCCTTTGGTCTTGGCGTAACTAATTTTATCTACCGATTTAATACCGCAATCCAGGCTGATGATTAATGTAAAGCTGTTCTCGTTTGCCCAGTCAATTCCCTGGTTGGAAACACCATAGCCTTCGGTTTCGCGGTCCGGAATATAAAAGTCGAGTTCTTTAATGTGTTGCCGCAAGTAACTGTATACCAAAGCTACTGACGTGGTGCCGTCTACGTCGTAATCGCCGTAAATGAGTACTTTTTCGTTGCGGTGAATGGCTTCGTTTAAGCGATTTACCGCTTTATCCATGTCCCGGATTAAAAACGGATCGTGCAGGTCGTCGAGAGAAGGGCGAAAGTAAGCTTTAGCAGTTTCAAAAGTGCACAAATTACGTTGACAAAGAACACTCGCCAGCGTTGGACTTATATTTAAACTTTCCGAAACTCGTTGTACGGTAACTTCATCCGGTACTGGTTTATAAACCCATCTTTTCTCCATATCGCTACTGGCGGCTGTGCTTGTAATAAGTGCAAAAGTACGGATATTAATAAAGATTTCCGGTGAGAAGTTCCCTATTTGCTTCCACACTTTTAAAGTATTATGTAATTTTAACGAGAGTTAACAAGTAAACCTTTTGAAAAAGTTAAAAGAAATTTATCACAGATACAAAGATTATATCCAGACAGACGCGCTGATGTACCTATTCTTTATCTTATTTATAATTGTTATGTTCATCTTTTTCAGCGATTAAGCCTCTTGGGTACGCTTCAATTTTCCTTCAGAATACAAAAGTACTTTTAGGCGGATTTTACCCGGAAAGTGCTTATTCATTATGAAAATACTAATTGTAGAAGATAATCGCGAACTTTCAGAAACCTTGGTACATTATTTAAAACAGGAAGGATACCTCTGCGAAACTGCCTATAATTACCAAACGGCCGAAGAAAAAATAAATATATATGCTTACGATGTAGTGGTGCTGGATATTACCTTGCCCGATGGCAGCGGCTTAGAAATATTAAAACAATTAAAGCAAAAGCGGCCCGACGAAGGCGTATTAATTATTTCGGCCAAGAACGCTTTAGACGATAAACTTACCGGCTTAAATTTAGGGGCCGACGATTACCTTACCAAGCCTTTTCACCTGGCCGAATTAAATGCCCGGATTCAATCGTTGTTGCGGCGGAAACGTTTTAATGGCAGCCATGAGATAACCGTAGGCGATTTGCGTTTAAATACCGCTACGGCGCAAGTATTTATAAAAGATAACGAGATTATACTAACCCGTAAAGAGTACGAATTGCTGTTGTATTTTTTGAGTAATCGAAACCGCATTTTAAACAAAGAAGCTATTGCCGAGCACCTGTGGGGCGATAATATTGATATGGCCGATTCTTTTGATTTTATTTATACGCATATCAAAAACTTACGCAAAAAAATTGCGAGCTACGGTAGCAGCAACAACATAAAATCGGTGTACGGCATGGGTTATAAATTTGTAGTAGAATAAGAATGAGGCTGATTACTAAAACCACGTTGCTGTACCTGTTAATTACGGCAATAGTAATTGCCAGCAGCGGCTTGGTATTATATAACATTACCAATAACTTTGTTCAGAAGCGGATTCGCGATTATTTTACGCATAAGGAAACCCGCCTGACAGGTTATCTTTCTAAACCCCAGGTTGATTTAGATTGGATAAATTCATTTAAATCGCAGCACGTAGAACCTCTTTCTAATTTAAAAACTCCCTTACTTAAGAATTACGACCGCGATACCATTATTTTTAATGATTTAGAAGGTGAAAGACAGCCCTTCCGGGCGCGTACCTTAGATAAAGTGGTAAACGGGCAACGCTACCGCATCTCTATGTACATGGCCTTAAAAGAATCGCGGTTAGTATTGGGCGGAATTATAACGTCGTTATTTTACGTTTTCCTGGCTCTTCTGGCTCTCATGTTATTACTAAATTACTTGTCGTCGCGGTATTTATGGCAACCCTTTAATTATACGCTGGAGCAAATAAAACATTACTCCCTCAATCAAGGCATTGCCTTAGCCGAAGTACCCACCACTACCAAGGAGTTTAAAGAACTAAATAACTTGTTTGCCCAAATGACCAGCCGCATTGAGCACGATTTCCGGAATATGAAAGAGTTTACCGAGAATATTTCGCACGAAATTCAAACTCCGCTGGCTATTATAAAGGCAAAAATAGAAATGCTGCAAAAAACGGAAAAGCTATCCGGCGAACAGGCTAAAACCATTGGTGCCATATACCGGGCTACCTCTCATTTATCTAAGTTAAGCAGAACCTTGGGCTTAATTAGCAAAATTGAAAACCAGGAATTTACTAATCGCGAGGAGCTGGATTTAAAAACTTTTCTGGAACCTTTACTTTTTAACTTTAAAGAGTTGGCCGAATTAAAGCAAGTTAAAATTGATTTTAAGGCCAACGACAATGTTTTTATTACTATTGATCCGTACCTTTTAGATGTGCTACTGAGTAATCTGATAAAGAATGCCTTGAGCCACAACTACGAAAAAGGCGAAATTTTAATTTGCTTGGAGCCGCAGCAACTTACTATTTGCAATACCGGTCCGGTACTTGATTTTGCGGAATGCGAAATTTTTGATCGATTCCGTCGCAACGGCCACAATTCTTCTTCTTTAGGTTTAGGGTTGGCCATTGTTAAAAAAATATGCTACTTAAATAACCTGGATATTTCTTATTCTTACCAGGAGCCGCTTCATTGCTTTACCCTACGGTTTTAATGCAGTTTAATTATTTTCTTCGATTAGGGAGTTTTAGTAAGTATAGGATAAGAAAGTCGCTACTTTGCAACAACTTACTGGTACCTGAAAGGTTGAATGACCCGTTATACCTATAAAAAAGAAAGTATATGCTCTTTTCTAGTTCTGAGGGTTCTACATTAGGTCAGTTAATTCAAACTTTACCGCAGGCAGGTAAACTTACCTGGATTGGTATCCGGCCCGCGCGTTCTGCCCCGTTGCAAACTTTAGCAGTTGTAGAAGCCTTAACCGATCATGGTTTAACCGGCGACCATTACAGTGGCAAACCCGGCAGTAAGCGGCAAGTAACTCTTATACAAGCGGAACATATAACGGCGGTAGCATCTATGCTGCACCGTTCTGAGTTAGAGCCAGGTTTGCTCCGCCGGAATTTAGTAGTGCAAGGCATTAATTTACTGGCTTTAAAAGACCGCCAATTCTGGGTAGGCGAAGTTTTGCTCGAGATGACCGGTTTTTGCCACCCGTGTTCTCGTATGGAAACGAACCTGGGGCCAGGTGGGTACAATGCTATGCGCGGCCACGGAGGAATTACTGCCCGTATTCTGCAAGGCGGCAGTCTGCAATTAGGTGATTTAGTAAGAGTGCAGGTATAAAATATAAGATTGACTTAATTTATAGCTTTTTTGAAATACAAATAAATCAGACTCCCTAAAAAAACAAAGCCTTGGTTTACTAAAACCAAGGCTTTGTTTTTTATTACGAAAGGTCAGTTCCTTAAGCGGATGCGTCGTTGGTTTTAATACGGAAAGAAACCTGGGCATTTTCCCATTTCATAGTAACAGTACCTGTATTTTTACCTTTTGGAGTAACGTCAATTTTCAGGCGCTCGGTTAATTCTTTGGTAGTAGTAGGTTTTACTTTAACGCGTAAAGCATCCTGCGCCTGGTCGTATTTAAAAGCGCCCCATTGTTCGGCAGTTTTATTAAAAATAACAGTCCATTCGGTTTGGTTCGGAATAGTAAATAAGGCGTAGGTACCAGCTTTTAATGGTTGGCCTTCAATGGTTACATCTTTATCAAAAGTAATAGTGGTAGCCTCGTTAGCACCGGTGCGCCATACTTTGCCATAAGGCTCTTTTTCGCCGAATATCTTACGGCCTTTTACCGAAGGAGAACTATAGTTAATGGTAACCTGGGTACTTCCGATTTTACCCGAAGCAGTAGCCGGCGGACTAACCCGTTGAGTTTTATCTTGTTGGGCAAAGGCCAGTGTAGAAATAGTAAAAAATAAACACAGTAACAGGCTTGCTCTAAATTGTTTCAGTAACATAGGTTTTTAGTTGAATGTAGTTTTATAAAATAAGACAAAAAATAACAACTCTCTGACGTACCCAGGTAACGTTATTACTTAACAGATATTGTCAGCGCAATGCAGGAGTTCTATAGCTCAATACTTATAATAGTCTTACCTATTATTTACCAGGCTATTACTATTACATTAATTCTTAAAGCCATTTGAGTTTGTAGCTCTTGTAATACTACTTAAATATAACTAAAACCCCGAATAGTTGGGCTTATATTTTCCTGTTTCCAGACAAAACTTCGTTTTGTAAGTACCAGAGCAGTAAAAAACAGTTGTTGAACACATCTTTATGTTTTAACTAAATTGCATAATTTTTAATGAAGTATACAAATAGCTAAGGTTTATTAACAATATTACTGATATTCTTAATATTCAATAAGTTGCATTGCTGATATATTAAGATAATGTTAAATTTACTGAGAATTTACTAATAAAATTGTAATTTACTTGCGAATGTATCAATAAGTGCTTTACTTTGTTGCATAATTTAAATGAAAACAAAATGAAAAAAGTACTTTACACCGCATTATTGGTAACTGGGTTATCAGTAAGCACCTTTGCCGCAGACGATTACAGATATAATAAAGAAGCTAAAGTTTCTACCAGTGCCCAAGCCCAATTTAACGACTTATATTCCCGGGCTACTAACGTAAGCTGGACAGTAACAGATAAATTTCAAAAAGCTTTCTTTACTCTGGATGGAGTTACCATGACTGCTTTTTACGATTTAAACGGCGATCACATTGCTACCACTCAGCCTGGTAAATTAGAGCAATTATCCGAAACAGCTTTATCCAGAATTTCAAAAGCTTACAAAGGCTACGAAGTGGGCAAAGTAATCGAATATAACAGCACTAGTACCGTGTATTTCGTAGAATTGAGAAAAGGCGAAAGAGAACTTTTAGTACGGGTAACTCCCGATAATTCTGTTTATTTTTTCAAACAGATAAAATAAAAGTATATGCTTGTAGCCCTCGATCCGCTATTAAAAACCTTACCGCATATCTGGTAAGGTTTTTTTATGCCTTTACCTTTCCCAAATTTACTAAATCCTGTTCCGCCTTCTGCGGTTTTTTCCGGAGTTGTACTAGTACACATTAACAGCTAAAATTTAGTTTGGTTATTGGTTTACCTGTATTTTAAGTTTGTATACCGTTATAATTTTGCGGTAAAGTTTAGAGTGTATGCTCTTACATTTCTTGGTATATTTTTTATTCTTCTTTTAATACAACCTTACAGTGCTTATTCCTGATTAGGTGCCCTTCGTGTAACTACCTTTCTTTAAATGCGTTTGTGCTAGCTAAACCAATTTTCTATTTGTTTCAATAGTATTAAACAAGCTTAAAGCTGGGCAAGAACCAGGGCGTTGGTATTTCCTGCGGCCGTAATGCTACGGGTAGCTGCTGTTAAATGGTGCCGATAACAGAGAAATAGCTTAAGCAGTACTTTCAAACTAAAATAAAACTATGGCAGAAAAAAAGTTAGGCTGGGCACTCGTTGGATTAGGTAAGTTTGCTACCGAGCAGTTAATACCAGCATTCCCTAATTGTAAAAAATCAAAGTTGGTGGCTTTGGTGAGTGGTTCGCCGGAGAAAGCCCAGCGGATAGCAGCCGAAAACAACCTAAATCCAAAAAATATTTACAATTATCAAAACTTTGACCTTATTAAAGATAACCCTGAAGTAGATATTATTTACATAGTATTACCCAACAGCCTGCACGCCGAGTACACCATTCGGGCAGCGCAGGCGGGTAAACACGTAATGAGCGAAAAACCCATGGCTACCAGCGTAGCCGATTGTCAGAAAATGATTGATGCCTGCCAAAAAGCCAACAAAAAACTTATGATTGCTTACCGGGCGCAGTACGAACCTTTTAACTTAAAATCTATTGAGTTAATTAAAAGTGGAAAAATTGGCAAATTACGTTTTCTTACTTCCGACCACGGCCGCTTACTAAAACCCGAGCAACCCGAAGATAAATGGCGCGCCGATAAAGAACTGGCTGGTGGCGGCTCTTTAATGGATATTGGTGTTTACAGCTTAAATGCCATGCGGTACTTAACCGGCGAAGAGCCCGTAGAAATATCGGCCATGATGCACAGCGACCCCAATGATCCCCGATTTAAAGAAGTAGAAGAAACAGTAGCTTTTTCGTTACGTTTCCCGAGCGGCGTATTGGCCAATTGCAGTTCCAGTTACGGGTACGATAGCGTAAAACGTTTCCAGGCTTTTGGCTCCAAAGGTACGCTCATTTTAGACCCGGCTACCGATTACTACGAACATAACCTGGAACTGAAACTGGAAGATGGCAAGCACGAGGTGCAAGTGAAAGAAGAAGACCATTTTGCCGCCGAAATAGATCACTTATCCGAATGTGTACTGGAAAATAAAACACCTAAAACGCCCGGCGAAGAAGGTTTGCGCGATGTAAAATACATGATGGCCATTTACGAAGCCGCTAAACAAGGTAAGCCAGTGAAAGTATAGTTTCTTTTAATTTTAAAAGAATTTTAGTCAGTAATTCCTCAATCAGGCTTAAAAATTAATGGTTTTTGATAAGAAGTTTAGCGGTTATACCTTCATAAAATAGGAATAATGGCAGGTTTAAGCGTTTTACCCGCTAAGAGCTACAAAGATTTAACGTACCTGTATCTGTAAATGAGTATTTTATGGCTATCCCTGAAAGGTAAAAGCCGTATACTAATCGCATTAATATGGGGGCACGTTTACCGGAATGGGTTGATAGGTTTTCTTTTTATCCGGAAACGGGTAAACGGGTCAGCATTTATTTTACTATTATTGCAGCTTATATTATTGGTTAAACTCTTCCTACATGAAAATTCACAAAGAAGGACGTAAAATTTTACTTTTTACCTTTCTGGGATTACTTATTGTGAACCTGCTTTTATTTCGGTTAAATGCACCCCACGAAACCTTCAATAAAATTTTCCTGGCGATTTCTGTTATTGCATTTCTGCTTTTGCTGCAGTTTTTCCGGAGCCCTTTCCGTACTTTAATTACTCACGAAGATTTAGTAATTGCACCCGCCGATGGCAAAGTAGTAGTAATTGAGAATGTGCACGAACCGGAATTTTTTAAAGATACCCGCAAGCAGATTTCTATTTTTATGTCGCCGATTAATGTGCACATTACCCGCAACCCGGTATCGGGCATTGTAAAGTATTTTAAATACCATCCCGGCAATTATTTTGTGGCCTGGCACCCAAAATCGAGTACTAAAAACGAACGTACCACGGTAGTGGTAACTTCCGATGCCGGCCCGGATATTTTATTCCGGCAAATTGCCGGCGCCATGGCCCGCCGCATTGTGTGGTACGTAACCGAAGGCGACGAAGTAAACCAGGGCGAAGAATTTGGTTTTATTAAGTTTGGCTCGCGCGTAGATATTTTTGTACCGGTTGATACCGATATAAAAGTAAACCTCGGCGAGAAAACCAAAGGTGGCCAAACCGTTATAGCCCAATTAAAAACTACCGGTTCTTTCTTTGGGTAATTAGCCCTAAAAGTAGCTTTACTTATAATTTATATTTTAAAACCAGGTACTCATTAACTCAGCTAATCGTTCCAGATATACTTTATCCGTTTCGTCGAAATCATTTAATTGGTCGCTGTCTACATCGAGTACCATCACTACTTCGTTGTTTTTAAACACTGGCACTACAATCTCAGATTTAGAATCGGAACTGCAGGCAATGTGGCCCGGAAAAGCCTCCACATCAGGTACCAGCATGGTTTCGCGGCGGGTGTAACAGGCGCCGCAAACGCCTTTGTTAAAAGCAATGCGCGTACAAGCCACCGGCCCCTGAAACGGACCCAATACCAACTCGCGTTCTTTTACCAGGTAAGCGCCCACCCAGAAAAAATTTAACCCAAATTTTAAAGCCGCCATTACATTAGCAAGGTTGGCCACTAAATCGCTTTCCCCGGTTACCAAAGCTTCTATCTGGGGTAATAAAGTTTCGTACTTTTCTGTTTTTGTTAAATTCTGATCAACAACTACACTTTCAGCCATTTTAAGTAATAAGTAATAGGTTACAAGTTATATGTTTCGCGTTCTGCGTAGAACGTTACTGGTATTTTCGGTAAATAAACAGTTCATCGTCCCCGATTGTTGCAGTTTGAGTTAAACCGGTAAGGGGTAGGGATGGGGCTTTCACGCCATTTTCTAATTGTTGAGGGCTCCGCAAAACCCGGATTTCGTCCCAAATATCCGAAGCCAGAAAATGATTTAGTAAAATGGTACCGCCTTCTACCAGCACCGATTGTATGGAACGTTGGTGCAAATCAGGTAGTATTTGTTCTAGTAAATCTACGGCTGGGGTGATCTTAACATACTCCAGGTTGGGGGTGTTTTCGTGGCGTTCGTAATTATAAACGAATGTTGGTTGCTTTTTATCGAATACATGTAGGGTAGGCGGCAAGCGTAAATTTTTATCTATCACAATCCGGATGGGGGCATTGCCCGTCCATTCGCGTACATTTAAGTGTGGATTATCCGATAAAGCCGTACGGGTGCCCACCATAATAGCCTGTTCTTCGGTGCGCCATTTATGTACTAACTTTTTAGCCAATGAACCACTAATAGCCGTTGGTTCTCCGTTAGATTGGGCAATAAAGCCATCGGCCGTTTGGGCCCACTTTAAAACAATATACGGTCGCTTGTGCCGGTGAAAAGTAAAAAAACGCTTGTTTAGTTCTGAACCTTCTTCCTCTAATAAGCCCACATGCACTTCGCAGCCGGCATCTAATAACTTCCGGATGCCTCGGCCCGCCACCAAAGGATTCGGATCGGTATTGCAGATAAAAATGCTTCGCACCCCGTGCTCAATTAAAAAATCGGCGCAGGGAGGCGTTTTCCCGTAATGCGAACAAGGTTCCAGGGTAACATATACCTTACATTGCGGCAGTAAACTTTTATCGGCTAAGCTGTTAATGGCATTTACTTCGGCGTGCGGCCCACCGTATTGTTGGTGACAGCCCTCCCCAATAATTTTACCTTTATACGTTACCACGCAGCCTACCATCGGATTGGGCCGGGTAGTATTATGGCCCAGAGCAGCTAGTTCCAACGCCCGCCGCATGTACAATTCATCTGCAAATCTCATTTCAGAAATTCTTATTTTTGTAAAGTAAGTTGTTAGACACGAATGGAAATAAATATTTTACCTTTATCGGACACTTTACCCGGTAGTTACCCACTTTGAGCTACAACTTAAAACTTGTTAATTAAACTACCCGAACATACACCTTAAAAATTACTTTGTTTGAAAAATTTGCAGGATTTGCTACAACATTTAACCCGGGAACTAACTTTGGTTTACGACCTCACCGAAGCAAATAGTATTGCCTGGTTATTGGTAGAGCACGAGTTAGGCTGGAACCGCACGCAAATAAGCTTACGCAAACAAGAACCTATCCGTCCGGAAATCTGGCAAAAATTTACCCCGTATCTGAAGCGCCTGCAAAACCATGAGCCCTTACAGTATATTACCGGTCGGGCTTACTTTTACGATCTAGAATTGCAGGTAACCCCCGACGTGCTGATTCCGCGCCCGGAAACCGAAGAACTGGTACAACTTATCATTCAGGAAAATAAAAGTTTTGCTAAGCTGCAAATATTGGATGTGGGCACCGGAAGTGGTTGCATTGCTATCGCCTTAAACAAGAATTTACCCCAGGCTACCGTGTACGGGATGGATGTATCGGAACCAGCCTTGGCCGTTGCGCGCCATAATGCTGAACAATATCAACTGCCCATTCATTGGCTACAGCACGATATTTTTAAATCACCCTTACCAGTACCTGCGCAAAGCTTGCAGGTACTGGTAAGTAACCCACCATATGTACTTGAAAGTGAGAAAGATCAGATGCGCCGGAATGTACTAGATTTTGAACCGCACCTAGCCCTTTTTGTGCCCGATACCGATGCGCTTATTTATTACCAACGAATAGCCGAAGTAGCAAAGCAATTATTGCTACCTGCTGGTAAGCTTTATTTTGAAATAAACGAAAAGTATGCGGTTGCTTTAGAAAGAATGTTGCAGGAATATCACTTTCAGAATATCCGGACTCATACTGATTTGTTTGGTAAAGATAGGTTTGTATCGGCGCAGTATTCTGGTGTAAATTGAATAAATAAAAGAATATTAAATCTATTCATTTTTAAATTCTAGTACTTAACTAACAAATATATCGGTAAACAGAACTTTTTTAAGCCCTAAATGCTTAGCTTTGGAACTTATACTTGGTTCGCTTTAAAGCGTAAATATGGATTTTACTCCTGCTTATCTGGCTCACGAAACCGCTGTTATCGATGAAGATTGTGTAATAGGTAAAGATACCCGGATTTGGCATTTTTCTCACATTATGTCGGGTTGTCGGATTGGGGAGCAGTGTACTATCGGGCAGAATGTGGTAATATCACCGGATGTGGTGCTAGGCAATAATGTAAAAGTACAGAACAACGTTTCGGTGTACAGTGGCGTGATTTGCGAAGACGATGTTTTTTTAGGCCCATCGGTGGTCTTTACCAATATCAAAAATCCGCGCAGTGCCATAAGCCGCCGCCATCAGTACCAGAAAACGCTGGTTAAAAAAGGCGCTACCTTAGGTGCCAACAGTACCATATTGTGCGGCATTACCATTGGGGAATATGCTTTTATCGGCGCCGGATCGGTAGTTACCAAATCGGTTTTGCCTTATGCTCTGGTATACGGCAACCCGGCCCGGCAACCCGGCTGGATGAGCGCTTATGGTCATCGACTGCAATTTAACGAGCAAGGTATGGCCACTTGTCCGGAAAGTCAGGAAAAGTATCAGTTACACCAAAACCAAGTTATCAGAATTCCTTTATCTTAGAATATGTACGATAAATTAGTAAAGAAAGAAGCTACTTTGGCGGTAATTGGTTTAGGTTACGTGGGTTTGCCTATTGCCTTAGAGTTTGCCCGAAAAGTAAAAGTAATTGGATTTGATATTCACGCGGGTCGGGTAGAAATGATGCGGAACCACGTGGACCCCAGCGGTGAACTCGAAGCCGAGGATTTTGCCGGTTGTGATATTACGTTTACCCACGAGCTGGATATTTTGCGCGAGGCTACTTTTTTTATTGTGGCCGTTCCCACGCCGATTGATGCCCATGCCTTGCCGGATTTAAAACCGCTTATTGGCGCTTCTACTTCCGTAGGCAAAGTATTGAAACCCGGTGATTACGTGGTGTTTGAATCTACCGTTTACCCCGGCTGTACCGAAGAAGATTGTATTCCTATCCTGGAACGGGAATCGAGCTTAAAATTTAAGCAAGATTTTAAAGTAGGTTACTCACCGGAACGGATTAACCCTGGCGATAAAGAACATACCCTGGCTACTATCGTGAAAGTAGTATCGGGTTGCGATGAAGAATCGCTGGAAAACATTGCGAAGACCTACGAACTGGTGGTAAAAGTGGGCGTACACCGGGCTTCTTCCATTAAAGTAGCCGAAGCCGCCAAAATTATTGAAAATACCCAGCGCGACGTAAACATTGCGCTCATGAACGAACTTTCCTTAATTTTTGATCGCGTAGGCATTAATACGTTTGAAGTATTAGAAGCCGCCGGTACCAAGTGGAATTTTTTAAAATTTTTCCCAGGTTTGGTGGGTGGCCACTGCATTGGCGTAGATCCGTATTACTTAACGTATAAAGCCAAAGCGTTAGGTTACGATGCCAAGGTAATTCTGAGCGGCCGAACCATTAACGATGGCATGGGCGCTTACGTAGCCAATAAACTGGTAAAACTCATGATTAAGCAAGGTAAATCCATTTCCAAAGCCAAAGTACTGGTAATGGGTGCTACTTTTAAAGAAAACGTAGAAGATATCCGGAATTCGAAAGTAGCGGATATTATTAACGAGCTTAAAAGTTTTAGCGTACAGGTAGATGTAGTAGACCCTTACGCCGATTCGCAAGAGTTGCAGCACGAATATGGCTACGGCTTAATAGAAAAGCCTGCTACGGATTACGACGCCATAATTGTAGCTGTAGGCCACCGGGATTACCTAAGCCTGGACGATGCAGATTTTAGAAAAATAACGAACGAAAACGCCGTACTGATAGACATTAAAGGTTTGTACCGGAATAAAATAAACTCGCTGGAGTATTGGAGCCTTTAAATCGGTTGAAAAGTTGCAGGTTGCAAGTTTTGCTATCTTACTAAAGATTTTAAATTCAGAAGGATAAGCAGAAATTTGATAAGTTTAATTTCGTTCGCTTGGTTTTGATTATATCTTTGACCATGGTTTAGTTAATGAAATAACTAGTGTAAAGTTAAGCTGTTGGAACTAAAGAAAAGCAGTAACCTGCTGCTAAACGGAGATGATACGATAGCGACGTTTAGCGGCATCTCTTTTTTGCAGAATAAAAATGGCAACCTTCCGGCAGTTTAATCCGAAAGCTTGTTAAAAGAATGTACTAATCACTTTGTCTATCTACTTAAACGAAATATAAACTTTGGAAACAAAAGGGAAAATAGTAGTAACCGGTGGTGCCGGCTACATTGGTTCGCACGCCGTAGTCGAGTTATTTGCAGCAGGTTATGAACCAATTATTATCGATAATTTTGTTAATTCTCAGGAATCGGCCTTAGATGGTATTCAAGCAATTATCAACGCAACGGTAAAATGCCATAAAATTGATTGTACCGATAAAGAAGCCTTGCGCCAGGTATTTCAGGAAGAAGGTACTATTCTGGGGGTTATCCATTTTGCTGCTTATAAAGCCGTAGGCGAATCGGTGAAAGAGCCTTTAAAATATTACCACAATAATGTAGGCTCTTTGGTAGCCTTGTTAGAGGTTATGACCGAGTTTAACGTAAATAAACTGGTTTTCTCGTCGTCGTGTACCGTGTATGGTATTCCCGATCAATTACCAGTTACGGAGGCTACGCCGGTTAAAAAAGCTAACTCGCCCTACGGTAACACCAAACAAATTTGCGAAGATATTTTATCAGATTTAGCCCGAAGCAGCGACAGTAATATTTACTCCATTGCTCTGCGGTATTTTAATCCGGTTGGCGCCCATCCCTCTGCTAAAATTGGGGAATTACCGCTTGGGGTACCTAATAACCTGGTACCATTTATTACGCAAACCGCCATGGGCATTCGCGAAAAATTAACTGTTTTTGGGAATGATTACGATACCCCAGATGGTAGCAATATCCGCGATTACATTCACGTGGTAGATTTGGCTAAAGCCCACGTAGTAGCCATTGACCGTCTGGTGCAAAATAAAGGCGAGCAGATTGAATTTTTCAATATTGGAACGGGTTGGGGCAATTCGGTTTTGGAGGTAATTCATACTTTCGAGAAAGTTACCGGCCAGAAATTGAACTATGTTATTGGCCCACGGCGAGCCGGCGATGTGCCTCAAATTTATGCTGATGTTGCCAAATCTACGCAGGAACTAGGCTTTAAAACTGAGTTAGGCTTAGAAGAATCTTTAAAAAGTGCCTGGGACTGGGAAGTATATTTAAAAAATAAGCAACAAGCGGCAAGTTAAATCAGCTAATTTTTTAATCATTGCCGATAATTAATTTTATCAGAAGTAGTTATAAAAAAGTAGCTGGACAAATTAGCGGAATATACTGGATGTCTAAATTGCTATAATCGGCATAGATTTTAAAATTATAAGAAAATCCAACATCTAATATCCTGATACTTGTGTCTAATAATTGGTTGTAGTACTTAATCAAACCCCATGAAAATATTAATTACCGGCGGGGCCGGCTTTATTGGTTCGCACGTAGTGCGGTTGTTTGTTACCAAATACCCGAATTACCAAATCGTAAACCTCGATAAGCTCACCTACGCTGGCAATCTGGAGAACCTGCGTGATGTAGAAAATCAGCCGAACTATACTTTTGTAAAAGGCGACATTGTGGATGCAGACTTTATCCAGCAGTTGTTCTCGGAGCAGCAGTTTGATGCGGTCATTCACCTGGCCGCCGAGTCGCACGTGGACCGGTCTATTACTGACCCATTGGCGTTTGTGTATACCAACGTTATTGGCACGGTAAATTTACTAAATGCGGCCCGCAGCAACTGGAAAAGCAACCTGGAAGAACATGTATTTTACCACGTATCCACCGATGAGGTATACGGCACCTTGGGCGAAACCGGCATGTTCACCGAAGAAACCAAGTACGATCCGCATTCGCCGTACTCGGCTTCTAAAGCCAGCTCCGACCATTTTGTACGCGCTTATTACGACACCTATGGGTTGCCGGTAAAAATATCCAATTGCTCCAACAATTACGGCCCTAATCATTTTCCGGAAAAATTAATACCGCTGGCTATAAATAATATCCGCAACGGCAAACCAGTACCGGTTTACGGCAAAGGCGAAAACGTGCGTGACTGGCTATTTGTAAAAGATCATGCTACGGCCATTGACGCAGTTTTTCATCAAGGAAAAGTGGGCGATACCTATAACATTGGCGGCGTAAATGAATGGAAAAACATTGATTTAATCCGGTTGCTCTGCGATGTAATGGACGAGAAAACCGGTAAACCTCAAGGTGCTTCGCAAAAGTTAATCACGTTTGTCACCGACCGGGCTGGCCACGATTTGCGTTACGCCATTGATTCGTCTAAAATTATGCGCGAACTAGGCTGGAAACCTTCCGTAACTTTTGAGCAAGGTCTGGCCCAAACCGTTGACTGGTATCTGCAAAACACCGAATGGCTGGAACACGTTACCTCCGGCACTTACCAGGACTATTACGACAAGCAATATACCCGATAAGTAAATTATGAATTAGAAATGTCTTATTATAGAGCGTTTTCAAAAACTAATTTCTAATTCCTGATTTTTAATTTTTAATCAAAAAAACGTGTACGAAAATCCCTTTCACAGCCAAGCCCTCGAAAGTTTATCGTTTTTGGTAACGGGTGGCGGCGGCTTTATTGGTTCTAATATTGTTGAGTATTTACTAAAATATAATGTGGGCAAAGTTCGGGTGCTCGATAACTTCTCGAACGGATTTTTAAAAAACATCAAAGCTTTTCAGGACGATTCCCGTTTTGAGCTGATTGACGGGGATATTCGCAACCCGGAAGTTTGCCAGCAGGCTTGCGCCGGAATGGATATTGTGCTGCACCAGGCCGCTTTGGGATCGGTGCCGCGCAGCATTAAAGACCCGATTACTACCAACGACGTTAATATTGGTGGTTTTGTGAATATGCTTACCGCCGCCAAAGACCAGCAGGTAAAACGCTTTGTATATGCGGCTTCTTCTTCTACTTACGGCGACAGTAAAACCTTACCTAAAGTAGAAGATAAAATTGGTCGCCCTTTATCGCCGTACGCCGTAACTAAATACGCCAATGAGTTATACGCCGATGTTTTCGGCAAAACCTACGGCATGGAAATTATCGGACTACGGTATTTTAATATTTTTGGCCCGCGTCAGGACCCGAACGGCGCCTACGCGGCCGTTATCCCTTTGTTTATCGATGCAGTGTTAAAAGGTCATTCGCCAAAAATGAACGGCGACGGCAATCAAACCCGCGACTTTACCTTCGTTGAAAATTGCGTGGAGGCTAATATTCGGGCTGCTTTGGTGCATAATCAGGAAGCAATTAACCAGGTATATAACATTGCGGTTGGCGATCGTACTTCGCTGAACGATTTATTCAACATCCTGAAAGAAGAAGCCCATTCCGACATCATTCCTTCTTACGGACCAGATCGGGCCGGTGATATCCGGGATAGTTTGGCCGATATTTCGAAAGCCCGCACGTTGTTAGGCTACGATCCAAAAATTAAAATAAAAGAAGGTTTGCAGATTACCCTGGATTGGTTCAGAAGCAACCAAGACTTTATTTATAATAATTAAATTGTTTGATTGTTGAATGGCTGGATGATTGAAGTTTTGCAACTTAACCTAAAAGCCAGTCTCCTCTGCTCTTCCTAAGTTAGAGGTTAGGACTCTTGAATTTTGATTTAGTAAGTTAAATATTTAACAATTAAACCAATGGTTCATCGACCATGGACCGTAGACTAACGTTATGAAAGGTATTATCCTGGCCGGTGGTTCCGGTACCCGACTGCATCCGCTAACCCTGGCGGTAAGCAAGCAATTAATGCCGGTTTACGACAAGCCGATGATTTATTATCCGCTCTCTATTTTGATGATGGCGGGAATCCGGGATATTTTACTAATTACTACCCCGCACGATAATCCTTTATTTAAAAAATTACTGGGCGATGGTCAAGAATTAGGTTGTAACTTCCAGTATGCCATTCAAGAAGAACCAAACGGATTAGCTCAAGCTTTTGTAATAGGTGCCGATTTTATTGGGAATGATAAAGTTGCTTTAGTGCTGGGAGATAATATTTTTTACGGCGCTGGCTTGAGTGAATTACTGCAAAGTAACAACGACCCGGACGGGGGCGTGGTGTATGCTTACCACGTAGGAGACCCGGAACGCTACGGCGTGGTAGAATTCGATGATAACAACAAGGTGATTTCTATTGAAGAAAAACCGAAGCAACCAAAATCAAACTACGCCGTTCCCGGCTTGTATTTCTATGACAACAACGTTATTCAAATTGCCCGCGATCTAAAACCAAGTCCCCGGGGCGAGTACGAAATTACCGATGTTAACCAGGAATATTTGCGGAGAGGTAAGTTAAAAGTAGGGATTCTGGGCCGCGGAACGGCCTGGCTCGATACCGGTACGTTTGATTCGTTAATGCAGGCCGCTACTTTTGTACAAGTAATTGAAGAACGCCAAGGCCTAAAAATCGGTTGTATTGAAGAAATTGCTTATCGTATGGGCTTTATTAATGCCGAACAACTCCAAAAAATTGCCGCCCCATTGGTAAAAAGCGGCTACGGCAAGTACTTGATGAAGTTACCTAACGAGAAGGTTCTGGAGCGCAGCTAATCGCAGATTACCACGAATTATTGGATTTAACGGATTCTATTTCTATCCGGTAATACACCCACTATGGCGCGGAAGTTACTTCCGTGCCTTTTCTTTTTGTTCAAAGTTACAATCGCTTTTACTAAGAAGCTTGTGTAAGGCACGGAAGTAACTTCCGCGACATAGTGAACAGAATAGCGGCATCGCCTTCCCTGTTTTAGCTTACCTTAATAGACAGAGAATTACTTCTCAGCTTCGTACTTTTCTTTAAATTTCTGGTATAAAGCTTTTTGCTTATCCGTAAGGTTGATTTTACGGCCTTGAATATAGGCGGCGGTAACATTATTGGTGCGCATATCCAGTAAGTCGCCGGCCGAAATAACCAAGTTCGCATCTTTGCCTGCTGCTATAGTGCCTGTTTGCTGGTCAACCCCTAGAATTTTAGCGGTATTTGCTGTAACTGCCGATAGGGCTTGTTCTTTGGTAAGTCCGTAAGCTACCGCTGTACCGGCAATAAAAGGTAAATTGCGGTGCCCGTGTAAGGCTCCATCGTATTGCAAACAGTACAAAATACCGGCTTGCTGCAGTAAATTGGGCAACTTATATGGTAAATCTACATCTTCTACGGTACGATTAGGTAATATGTGAATGCCCGAAATAATCACCGGCACGTTCTGTTCTTTTAAAAAATCCGTAATCTTCCAGCTGTCGTATCCGCCAACTAACACGATATTTTTCACGTTGTTCTTTTTCGCGAACCGAATGCCTTCAATAATTTCTTTCGCTGCGTCGGCGTGGATGTATAATCTTTTACTGCCATCAAACAAGCCCTTGAGAGCCACCAGTTTTAAATTTTCTTTACCAGCTACTTCCCGCGAAAAAACCGCTGCTTCCGTAAACAGTTGCTGCAACTCTTGCAAGGCTTTTTCCCGATTGTTAATGGCTTCACTGATGTTGGGCCGTGATTCCGGTTGCGGCGCCCGCGGGATGGTAGGCCAGTTCAGGTGCAAACCATCATCGGCTTTTACTGCTGCGTCTTCCCAGTTCCAGGCATCGAGCTGCATCACCGACGAAGAACCCGAAATGGTACCACCCACTGGGGTAGCTTGGACCAGTAAAACCCCGTTGGCTCGGATGGTTGGCAAAATATCAGAATCAGTATTGTATGCTATTAAAGACCGTACATTCGGGTTGAATACGCCTACTTCCTGTTCGTCGCGGGTAGCTCGCACCGACGAAATATCAGTTAAACCTAACTGGGTATTGGGTTGAATAAGGCCCGGGTAAATATGCTGACCACTAACTTCTATTACTTCATAGCCGGTGGCAGTCGGAGCCCCACTAGCCGGACCAGCGTAGGTAATTTTACCTTTATCAAAAGCAACGGCGGCTTTCTCAATTACCAGGCCATTGCCCACGTGCAGCGTAGCGCCGGTGAGTAACACGGGTTTGGCTTGTTTAGGTGCCGGAGCTGGCACTTGCGCCCAGGAGGTAAACGTAAAAAAAAGAGCCGACAGTAATATTGTACATTTCATGTATTTAGTCGCTAGTCCGTGGGCTAAAGCCCACAGATTTGTAAAATTTTAAAATTCTGGTAATCCAAAAATGACTACGATAGTCTTTATTCCTCCACTGCTACGTCTTCGCAGTGTTTTACTTCGCCTTTACGGGTAACCGGAGCTGGTTGGGTAGGTTCACCGGATTGTTTAGCAGCTAGCATTTTCTGAATAAGCCGCTGGCGTTCTTTGTCCCGTTCCAGGCGGAGTTGCTTATCTATTTCCAGATCGTAATAAAGGGTGCCATCCACAAAAGTTTTTTCGGCTTTCGCGTAGATAGAGAGCGGGTGGTCGGTCCAGAGCACCACATCGGCATCTTTACCGGGTTGTAAGCTACCCATGCGGTTATCGAGGTGCAGTAATTTGGCTGGGTTGAGTGTGACAAGCTTCAAGGCTTCTTCTTCGGATAATCCACCGTATTTTACCGTTTTAGCGGCTTCCTGATTTAAACGGCGGGCCATTTCGGCATCATCGGAGTTAATGGCAGTTACTAAACCTACATTGGTCATCAGGGCAGCGTTATACGGAATCGCATCTTTTACTTCCATTTTATAAGCCCACCAATCCGAAAACGTGGAAGCGCCGGAACCGTGCTTTTTCATTTTATCGGCTACTTTGTATCCTTCCAGAATGTGGGTAAACGTATTTACCTGAAAGCCCATTTGGTCGGCTACTTTCAACAGCATGTTAATTTCTGACTGAACGTAGGAATGACAGGTAATGAAACGCTGTTTATTTAAAATTTCGGCGAGAGCCTCCAGTTCCAGGTCGCGGCGGGGCGCGCCAGTTTTAGCTTGTGCTGCTTTGGAAAGTTTCCGGTAATTTTTCCAGGCCTGGTCATATTCTTTGGCTCTCTGAAAAGCATCGATGTATACTTGTTCTACACCCATGCGGGATTGAGGGAACCGGATAGTATGCTGCGCACTCCAATTAGATTGTTTTACGTTTTCGCCTAAAGCAAATTTAATGTAGTTATCGGCTCCTTTAATTTTCAGTTCTTCTGGTCCTAGTCCCCAACGCAGTTTTATCAAAGCCGATTGCCCACCAATGGGATTGGCTGAGCCGTGCAGCAACTGCGAAGCCACGACACCCCCTGCTAATTGCCGGTAAATATTAATATCTTCCGGATCTACTACATCGCCGATGCGTACTTCGGAGGTAACCGATTGCGTGGCTTCGTTTACCGAGTGGCTGATGGCAATGTGCGAATGCTCATCGATAATACCGGGCGTAACGTGTTTGCCGGTGCCATCAATGGTTGTAGCGCCATTAATTGGTAAGTTTTTGCCTACCTTTTCAATTTTGCCGTTGCGCAACAACACATCGGCATTTTCCAGGCGGCCTTCTTTTTCGTTCGTCCAGACCGTAGCATTTTTAATCAGAATAGTTTCCGGTTTAGGTAGAGCGGTACGGCCGAATGCGGTAAACGGGTATAACATAGTTCCTACCGGGGTAGCAGCGGACGTTTTACGAACGACAACCAGAGACGGCGGTACGGGATAAGCTTTTTCTAAAGTAGCTACCCATTTTACCGGGGTAGCATTTGGCAATTGTCCGGAACCTTCAAATCCTGGTTTGCCGGTAGTGTACCAACCGCTTAAGCGTACCTGGCTTTCCGGGTTTTTAGGATCAGCGTTATAAGCAATGGTAACTAGGTCATTAGTTAAATTTAACCGTACTTTTATTTTAGTAGTATCTTTTTCGGCAGGATTTTTAAAAATTACGCGACCATCAGGTTTATCGCCTTGGCCGGTAATTTCCAAACGGATGGGGGCTTGCTCTCCTACTTTCAGCGAATACGTGCCCCGCACATCAATGGGTAACTGGCGCACCGGATACCGTTCGCCCTGAACCCAATTTTCGAGTACCACATTATCTTCCTGAAAAACGGGTTGAGAAGTTATGATAAAGTTTGCTAACATACCTTTGCGTAAAGCGCCCACCTGGTTTTCGGCTTGTAGTAACCGGGCCGGGGTTTGGGTTAAAGCTTTTAAGGCTTCCTGCTCCGAGAGGCCGTAGGTAATGGCTTTGCGAATATTGGGCAGAAACTTTTTCTTATCCTTTAAATCGGCCGCGGTAAAGGAAAACGAAATGTTGTTCTTATTTAACAAAGCCGCGTTAGCCGGAGCCATTTCCCAGTGTTTTAAATCTTCCAAGGCAATAAGGTCAGCATCGAGCGGATCTTCTACGTTGTAGGCATCCGGAAAATTTACTGGTAAGATCAGAGGAGCGTTAGTGGCTTTTACCTCGCGGAGCATTTGGTACTCATCGCCCCGGCCTTTTATAAGGTATTGCTGCCCGAATTCATCTCCAATTTTATCTGCGCGCAAAACGTTTAATTTATCTGACACCTCAAAAATATGCGGCAAATTGCGGTTGGCGTAAAAAGCTTGTAAGGATAAGTTTTGCTCTTCAGTGGGGTGTTGACGCAGCCAGTCGGCATCCAGGTAAGTCTGGCGAACTAGGGCAATGGCGCCCATTAAGGAACCCGGATAATCCTGTGCGGAAGAGCCCCGGTTAAAGGACATACCTGCGGCAGCTTTCTCTTTTAAAATAACTTCATTTTCCCGTTTCTGGGCTAAAGTTACCAGAGCAGCCGTGCCCCGGGCAATACCATCCGGGTGCTGGGTTAATACCGTACCGAAACCTTGCTGCCGGTAATCTTCGGCGCTTTTATTATCTACTTTAAATAATTCTACGGCGTTGGCATCGGCCCGAATGGCTTGATTCCAGTTGAAAGCGCCTTTGCGGGTACTTTCGGACTGTGGCGGGGAAGTAAAACCTACCGAAGCGGGAGTAACAGGCGGCAAACCGTAAGCCGAAAACAGATCAATAAAGCTCGGATAAATAAACTTACCCTGCGCATCCACTACTACCGCACCAGCCGGAATTTTAACGTTAGTTCCCGCGGCCTCTACTTTACCGTTCCGGATAACCAGCGTAGCTTTGTCCAGCTTCGTTTGATAATCGACATAAAGGGTTGCGTTGGTAAAAGCGACTAATCCGGGGCGGTCGTCGTACACGCCATTGCGCGGAAATGTTTGCTGCGCTTGGCTGTAAAAAGTAGTACCGGCGGCAAAAAGAAGAGTAAAAATAATTTTACGCATGTAAATAACCGTAGTGAGACCGAAATTTACATTAGAACCGGATGAATTAGAAATTTTTGAAATTAATTCATTGGGATTTAATAAAGCAATGTCAAAGCTTGCAGGAGAGTTTTCTTTCTTATTAAATTAATAAAGAATGAGCCTTTTCCTTATAAGTAATATTGGAACAGTCTGCTATTAAACATCTTCGCGATAGTCTTCCATAGTTATTTCCAAAGTATCCAGATTCAGGGCTACGAGCTTACCCAAACCGGAAGGCCGGCTATAAACGCAACCTCCATCTATATTAATAACAGGAAAAATGGGCCGGGTAACACTGTGTTTTATTTGGTTAGCTCCAGTAGGCGTATGCCCGTGCACAATGCGGCGCCCATTAGTAAATTGCTTGTCTAATTTAAAATTTCGGATCCAGACCATCGATTCATAGTCGGTAAACGGATTAGATGCTTGAAAATTAAATCCGGCGTGTACTAATAAGTAATCATCCAATTCTGTAAAAAAATCGAGCTGATTGAAAAAGTTAAGGTAGGTAACTGGAATATCGGTTACCTGCTGCACATTAAAGCTAGCTAAAGTAGCCTGGCCACCATTACGCAACCAAGTAAGTAAATACTTATCACTTTCTAGTGATTCCAGCAGCATTAGTTCATGGTTGCCCATTAAGGTAGTAACGGCAATGCCTTTTGCCCGCAACTCCAGAATAAAATCAATTACTCCTTTTGTGTCGGGCCCCCGGTCTATGTAATCTCCCAACAGGAAAAGCTGGTCGGTAGGTTGGAGTTTAATGCTTTCTTCCACCAGGTAGCGAAAAGTTTTAGCACAACCGTGCATGTCAGAAATAGCGTATCGGCTCAATGGGTCAGACTTTAAAGATTATTTTAATTTAGATAGTAGAGTATTTGGTATGGTAGCTTAGGTCAATTTTTCTATGTACTGCTCCATTCGTTTACGGGCTGCTCCATCGGGCAATCGGCCGTAACCTGCTCCCATGTTATCGGTAAGGTGCTTTATTTTAGAAGTGGCCGGAATAACGCAGGTAATAGCCGGATGACCCAATATATACTTAAGAAAAAACTGTCCCCAACTAGCACAATCAAACTCGCGGGCCCACTCGGGTAGTGGTTTATCTTTTACCAGACTAAATAAACCGCCACTCTCAAATGGCCGGTTTACGATTACAGCAATATTTTTTTCCTGAGCCAAAGGCAATAATCGGTTAGCGGCCTCGCGGGTAGTAATGTTATAATTTAACTGCACAAAATCGATTGGCTCGGATCGCATAATTTTTTCTAATTTATCGAAGGCGCTTACCAGGTAGTGGGTAATACCAATGTAACGAATCCGGCCAGCAGCTTTCCACTCGCGGAGGGTAGTCAAATGCGTTTGCCAATCCACCAAATTATGAATCTGCATTAAATCCAAAGGATTGCTGCGCATTTCGCGCATAGAAGTCTCCATTTGACTAATGCCTTCTTGGCGGCCTTGCGTCCAAACCTTGGTGGCCATAAATAATTTCTTAGCTACTTTTAGTTCGGCTGCTAAATCGCCCACCACCACTTCTGACTCGCCGTACATCGGCGACGAATCAATTATTTTACCGCCCATTTCTACGAACTGCTGCAATACTTCTTTTAAAGGCGCCCGTACGGCAGGAGACGGACTTACATCAAAGGTTTGCCACGTGCCTAAACCAATAACCGGCAAGGGCTCGTTGGTAGAGGGTATTTTACGAACCAACATGGTGCTTGGTGTTGCTAAACTATCCATTGGCGAATGTAAAAAAGCCGAAGCCCCGGCTGCAGCTATAAGCTTGGTGGCATCACGGCGGGAATAGTTTTGAGGTTGGTGCGGGTGGTCTTCCATAAAATTTTTAATTTACTAAATAAGCTGAACCTTGCTCCCCATGTACGTAGAATTTAACCAGTCAGGTTAATTTACATCTATCCTAAATCAGGAAACAATCGTAAAGTATAGATTAAATAGGTAATAAATAGGTGGGTGTTTTTCCTAGATAATGCCTTGCCTTAAAAAGAATAACTACTATGCGTAATTACCTGAATAAAGGAAAGCCTGTTAAAATTAACTTGTTTATTCAAAAAATAAAGTAAATTTACAGGTAAGACTTTAAAAATAATCAACGATTTGTATTTTTTGTTTTGAAATTATAAAACAAGGCTTATATTTGTTGCAAGCTCTTTAAAAAGAAGTAATGAACTATTCAACCGCCCTACATATTATTAACCAAAATTGGAAGCTAGGCCAACTGGTTCGGGGCATGTGTTGATATTTTTATACCCAGCATAACTAAAAACCCGAACCACAAACGTTCGGGTTTTTTTATTTGGTAGTAGTTTAAAATTGATCGTATAATGAGTACGGAAGTTTATGCGCCCAACATGGCCAGAAAAAAGTTAACGGGACATGACCTGATGGAGTTAGGTTTTCCCGCCGGCAGAAGTATTAGCTTAGCCATTAGCTTAATGCAAAA
Organism: Adhaeribacter radiodurans; assembly: GCF_014075995.1. Taxonomy (NCBI): domain Bacteria; kingdom Pseudomonadati; phylum Bacteroidota; class Cytophagia; order Cytophagales; family Hymenobacteraceae; genus Adhaeribacter; species Adhaeribacter radiodurans. Next base: position 6,567,441 of record NZ_CP055153.1, read on the forward strand.
GCACTATGCCCATCTATCGCCGGCAGAACAGTTAAACTTATTAAAGCAAGCAATGCTGGCACCAGATAAGTTTGTAACCCATACAGTATTGGGCGAAATTCTGATAGCTCTGGCAAAGCAAAATAATAAATCGGAGGCTATAAACTTGCACGAACAACCTTTGCCATACGCTGTTTTTGGGGATAATTTAATTGAAGCCGAGGCGAAAGAGCAAATGGATTTAGCCATGCGCTTGCCAATATCTTTAAAGGGTGCTTTAATGCCCGATACGCATAAAGGTCATGGTTTACCTATTGGAGGCGTTTTGGCTACGGATGGAGTCGTTATTCCGTACGCCGTGGGGATGGATATTGCCTGCCGGATGCACTTTACTTTATACAATGTGCCGGCTACTATCCTAGAACAGAAAAAGTATCAATTAAAGCAAGAACTTCAGGATCAAACCCGTTTTGGGGTAAATACTGGCTTTGAAAAACCGCAGGAACACGAAGTGTTTGACCGGCCAGAATTTAACCAGATTAAAATATTGCAACAGCTAAAAACCCGGGCAGCGTACCAGTTGGGCAGCTCAGGTACAGGTAACCATTTCGTGGAGTTTGGGGCTGTAACGCTTGATTCGGGCAATAACGCTTTTAACTTACCTGCCGGTGACTACGTGGGTATTTTATCGCATTCGGGTGCCCGCAGTTTAGGTAAAAACATTGCCGCCTACTACACTCAAATTGCTATGGATAGCTGCCGTTTGCCAGTAGAAGCTAAATACCTGGCCTGGTTGGATTTGCAAACCCAAGCCGGCCAGGAATACTGGCTGGCCATGCAAATAGCCAACGATTACGCCAAAGCGTGCCACGAACAAATTCACGAGCGGTTAAGTGCCAGCTTCGGGGAAGCGCCGGTAGCTTGTTTCGATAACCCGCATAATTTTGCCTGGCAAGAACAATTCCTGGGCCGGGAAGTAATTGTGCACCGGAAAGGGGCGGCCCGGGCAGCTGCCGGAGACCTGAACATTATTGCGGGCTCCATGACCCAGCCGGGTTACTTAGTGCGGGGTTTAGGCAACATGGATGCTATTTATTCTTCTTCGCACGGAGCCGGAAGAGCTTTGTCGGCGAAAAAAGCGGCTCAGGTTTTATATCAAACCGAAATGAACGGTTTAGTAAAGGCATTTGGGGTAGAATTAATCGGCGGTAGTTTGCAAGAATCGCCCATGGCTTATAAGAATATGCATTACGTAATGGAAAGCCAGCAGCAGCAAGTGGAGGTTGTAGGCAAGTTTACGCCTAAACTTGTTCGGATGGACCGGTAAATTATCGGCTTAAATAAATTATATTTGTAAAAATTAGACTTAAACAACTTACAGGGCATAAAAAGTAGTTAGTAAAATAGTAATTTTTGTGCTCTAAGAGTTTATTGAATTGATAAATTTCAAAATTTTAAGGCAAACAGTAAATTTTATCCTGATAAGTAGCAGATAGTTTAATTTTTTATTTAAAATTGAAATTCATTATATAACTTGGTAGTTACGATGCCGTTGTATAATAAATAGTATAAATTAGTAGAATTAATGGGCAGAGGCATATAGCTGCTGTTTAAAATATGAAAATTGTTACCTTAACTATAAACCCAGCTTTAGATAAAAGCACCCAAGTAGAAAAGTTAGAACCAGAGCATAAATTACGGTGTAATGCTCCTGTGTTCGAGCCAGGTGGGGGAGGGATAAATGTGTCGCGTGGTATCCGAAATTTGGGTGGTGATTCTTTAGCTTATTACTTATCTGGTGGTGCCACCGGCCAGGTATTACAACAATTACTCGACGATGAAGGCATTACTCACATGCCTATTCCATCGGTAAAATGGACCCGCGAAAATTTTTCTGTAATCGAAACTTCTACCGATAGACAATATCGGTTTGGGATGCCAGGTTCTATTATTCCGGAATACGAGTGGCAATACACTTTAATAAAATTAGAAAAAACCTTTCCGAAACCAGAGTATATTGTTGCTAGTGGCTCCTTGCCGCGCGGTGTTCCCAACGATTTTTACGCGCGTGTAGCTACAATTGCAAAAAAAATTGGGGCAAAATTAATTCTGGATACTTCCGGCGAAGCTTTAAAACAAGCTGCTGGTATTGGGGTGTATCTCTTAAAACCAAATTTAAGCGAACTGTCTATGCTGGCAGGTAAGCCTGATATTCAGGATTCCGAGATAGAGCAATTTGGGAAACAATTACTCGCCAACGGAATGTGCGAGGTAATGGTAGTTTCTATGGGTAGCCAAGGGGCTATGCTTATTACTAAAGACCAGGCAGAGCAAATTCCCGCTCCTTCCGTAAAAGCCCGTAGTACTGTAGGTGCCGGCGATAGTATGGTAGCCGGTTTGGTTTACAAAATGTCGTTAGGTTGGTCATTGAGCGATTCTGTGAAATATGGAGTAGCCGCTGGTGCCGCTGCCGTTATGTCGCCGGGTTCTGAGTTATGCAAGCGCGACGACGTAGAAGAACTGTTTAAATGGATTAAAGCGCAGCAATTGGTAGAAACCGATGAATAGCTAGAAATTTCTCTAAATCAAAATAAAATGGCCGGGTGCTTATATCCGGCCGTTTTTATTTATAGTTGAGTCAATTCAAGAGTTTTTAATAAATAAGAATAAGGAAGACATAAGCTTAGATATTAAAAGTAAAAGAAGCTGTTTCCGTAAAGAATTTTTAAACCTTAATTGACCAGTGCTATCTTGTTTGAACAGTTCCTGTTTGCCTCATGGCCGGCGCAACTCGTTTAGCCCACCCTTCTTCCTACGGCATTCCTCCTTGAAAAAGAGGAAGATTCTGGTTTAGCGAACCTTGGCTCCCAATGTAGCGCCATGCTGCTGCGCCATACCGGACCGCTAAAAAAACCTCAACAGCTAAAATGGTATCGTTTATTCTTAGCTACCTGGTTTAAAAGTATCTTATTTAGTAAATTTATCTTCCTTATTTCTTCCCAGTATGGCCTTAAGCAGAATTATTCCTGGTTAAGTTACTTTTCCATACTTTTTGTAATGCTCTCCAAAATAATTATTAGAATAAATTTTATGGATAAGGTAAAATGAAAAGCTTTTGGTCTTCATTTCTAATTCATAATTTCCAATTTTTTACTGGACGAAGCTTTGCTAACGGTTTCTGCTTCTTAAAATGTAAGTTTTTAAGAATTTAACTGTATAAAAGAAAAACTCACGCTCGCAAAATACGGTACATCTGTTTAACCTGATCTAAAATACCTTTACTAATCCGAAAAGCGCCTAAAACATGCAGTGAAACCAGCTTAAATACTTTTATCAGATTAATTACAAGGCATTATGAAGAGAATTTACTTTTTTGGTTGGCTAAGTTTGTTTTATTTATTAACTGTAGCTGCTTACGCCCAGAATGTCCGGGGGCACGTAACGGACCTGGAAACCGGAGAATCGTTGCCCGGAGTTACCATAGCCGTAGCTAATACAACCACAGGCACTACTACCGATGCCAAAGGAAATTATTCGTTAAGTTTAACGAACGGGACGCATCAAATTCAATTCTCCTTTGTCGGGTATAATAACCAAATTAGGGAAGTATCGATTAACAACAACGATATAACCTTAAACATTGTGCTGGCGCCAGGAACACAAACCCTTACCGACGTTGTAATTGTGGGTTCCCGCTCTACTCAAATTCGGTCTAACGTAGAAACAGTAGCCCCTATTGATGTTATTTCGGTACGGGAACTCCAGACAACCGGCCAGATTGAGCCGGGCCAGATGATGAACATGGTGGCGCCTTCTTTTAATTCTTCGCGTCAAACGCTGGCAGATGGTACCGACCACATTGACCCGGCTACTTTAAGAGGCTTAGGGCCCGACCAGGTGCTGGTGTTATTAAATGGCAAGCGGCGGCACAACCAGGCTTTACTAAATTTAAATGGTACCGTAGGCCGGGGTTCGGTAGGAACGGATTTAAACACTATTCCGGTGGCTGGTATAGAGCGGATTGAAGTATTGCGCGAAGGTGCGGCCTCGCAATATGGGTCCGATGCAATTGCGGGAGTTATAAACGTGGTGATGAAAAAAGATACCGGCACCACGGCTAATTTACATTTAGGTCAGTTTTACGAAGGCGATGGTAGCAATGCTCAGGTAGGGGTTTATCATGGCATAAAAGCTGGTAATTTGGGTGTGATTGGCATAGCGGCGGATGTGCGTTTGCGGGAAGCTACAAACCGAGCTGGCCGCTATACCGGGCCAGTGTACCAAAACTGGAATGTTAGCCAGTTACCCAATGAGAGTCAAGAAGGCTGGCTGAACCGCCGGCAAACACTTTATAATCAGGATCAGGCCTTAATTAACCAAAACAATTTTAATTTAGAAAATAACCTGTTGGTAGGTAATTCGGCTGTAGATAATTTTAACGGCATGCTGAATGGCAGGTTAAAAGTAGCGCCCAAAACCGAAGTGTATTTTACTGGCATCTTAAATTACCGGAAAGGTATGGGAGCAGGTTTTTATCGTTACCCGTATCAAACCAACCAGCTTATTCCGGAGATTTTTCCAAACGGGTTCTTACCCGAAATTCATTCTACCATTTGGGACCGTTCTGGTCTGGTAGGTATTAGCGGCGAATGGGGCAAAGGCTGGCGCTGGGATTTATCTAACGTAATCGGCGGTAATTACTTTCGCTTCGACGTAGAAAATTCGGTTAATGCGTCGCAGTATGAGTTAGGAGCAAATGCCCCAACTACGTTTTATGCCGGTACCCTTAAGTTCAATCAGAATACTTCGGATTTTGGTGTTTCCAAAGATTTTGGACAGGCAATTGGCTTACAATCTTTTAACGTAGCGGCTGGTCTTTCTTACCGCCTCGATAATTATCAGATTTTGGCCGGAGAAGAAGCTTCTTACCGGAATTTCAACCCGGCTTCGGGCAGGGCCGGAGGAGCGCAGGTATTTCCGGGTTATCAGCCAGCTAATGCCGTAAACGAGAATCGTAATGTTTTTGCCGGCTACTTAGATATTGAAACTGATATTACTGATAAATTATTGTTGAATGCAGCCGGCCGTTACGAAGATTACAGCGACTTTGGCGGTAACCTGGCCGGTAAGTTAAGCGCGCGGTATAAGTTTGCGGAATTTTTCTCCCTAAGAGGTACCTTATCTAACGGTTTCCGGGCACCATCTATCCACCAGCGGTATTTTAGTGCTATTTCTACTGTTTTTATTTCGGTACCTAACCAAGGCTTGCAACCGCGGCAGCAAGGTACTTTCCGGAACGATGGCCCGGTAGCGGCGGCTTTTGGAATTCCGTCGCTTAAAGCCGAAAAATCTACTAATTATAGTTTGGGTATTACTTCGCAGCTTCTGCCAAACATGACGTTAACCATAGATGCTTACCGCATTGATATTAAAGACCGCATTGTATTAACCGGGCAGTTCCAACGCGGAACATCGGCCGCCGGGCAACAGACTGCCGCCTTGCTCGATGCCGCGGGCCAAACCGATGTGCAAGCCGCTATATTTTTTACCAATGCAGTAAATACCCGTACCGAAGGCCTGGATGTAGTTCTATCCGGCGATTACCCGCTGGGCCAAGGAACGATAAATCTAACTCTGGCCGGAAATTTAAACAAAACAGAAGTACAAGGCGAACCCAAAGTATCTGAAACATTACCCACTGAGGTATTCGGCAACGTTTTATTTAACCGGCAGGAGCGGGGTCGATTGGAGTGGGCACAGCCGCGTAGTAAATTTACTTTAGGCGGTACTTACCGTTTAAATAACTTTAGTTCTAATCTGCGGGTAACCCGTTTTGGGGAAGTGAAAGCTCTGGACCCGAATACTCCGCAGCTCGACGAAGATTTCTCTCCCAAAACTATTACCGATTTAAGCGTAAGCTACCGGTTTACCAAATGGTTACAATTTACAATAGGAGGAAACAATATTTTTGATGTTTATCCGGATAAACTGGCGGTTACCCAATATCCAACCGCTACTAATCCTACTTCTTTAGATAATTCCTCGTTTGACCGGTTTGTTTATGGGCGTGCCGCTACCCAGTTTGGTTTTAACGGTGGGTACTATTACGGCAGCCTGGCTTTTAACTTTTAGAATAGTATAAATCTCAAAAGCCTTCGTTCTACCAGAGCGAAGGCTTTTGAGATTTATAGTTCAGCTTTATTAATAATAGAAAGCTGGGAATTTATTTATCCCACGGAGATTAACAAAACGGGAAATGCTTCGGTAGCCAAAAATATAAACCCACCCGATGAAGAAAATTTGTAAGGGAACCCGGAACCACAAATAAGATAAACCAGGCCCGGTAAAATCGGCGTTAGGAATATTTACGTGTTTTATAGCCGCCACAATATTGGCTGGTAAAATAGTTATCAGAAATGATATTAAAAGCAAGCTGCTGATTTGCCGCTTATTTTGGATTAAAAGTCCAAATCCCAAAAGTATTTCTATAACCCCGGTTACGTAAACCAACTGTAATTTAGCGGGTAAAAAATCGGGCATAGTGAGTATCATACCTTTTGAAAAGTAAAAATGAGAAGTGCCGGTAAAAAGGAGCATCGCAAACATAGCCATGCGGCCAGCTAATGCCACGGAAATTGTTTTCTTATTCTGGATTTTGCTATAAAGCAAGGTTGCCAGAAAAACTACGAGTAGAATAAAGAGCGGTGCCATTGTTTAAGATATTAAAAGTGAAACGATTAACTTAAACAAAGGTAATTCTCTTGACTACCTGGAAAAATGATGTATGTTAGGAATTGCGACTAATTTTATGACGGATCCGGCTCAGGCTTTCGGGCTGAATGCCCAGGTAAGAAGCTAAGTGTTTAACCGATATGGTATTTACCATTTGGGGATTTTTTTGTAGCAGTTTTAAATATTGTTCTTCGGCCGAAAGGGAAAGTAAATCTATTTCGCGGTTAGTCTTGTGTATAAAAAGCGTTTCAGCAAACAAACGTCCAATGCGTTCTGCCTGATGGTGCTTTTCGTAAGATTGGTATAAGTACTGGCGATGTATTCGCGAAGCCTGCACGTTTTCGAGCGCTTGCAGATAAACCCGGGAAGGAGTTTGCGTGAGAAACGACGAAAAGGCACTAACAAATTCGTCCGCAAAATGAAAGTTAAGCGTAAATTCCTGTTGGTTGGTTTGGTGGTAAACCCGTACAGCTCCAGCGTGAATAAAATATAAATACTGCTCAACCTGCCCGGCCTGGCATAAAAACTCGTTTTTCTGAAAAGTTACTTCTTCTAAATGCCGTTCAAATTCTGCCCATTGTTCCAGGTTTAAATTTACTAATTGCTGAAATGCCAGCTTTATTCGGTTATGATGATTCATGCTATAATCAAGCAGAGAAGATACAAGGTGAAATCTTATTTTTTACTACGGAATATTTATGAAAATGGTATTTTATATAGCGCTAATTTGAAATAGTGCTTGTATTAAGCATTATTATTTTATTATTTTTATAATTGGTTAATAAATTGTGTTTTTCTTATAAGATGCTAAAGTTGTAATTTAATTAAATATAGATTGAGGATTGTTCGTTAAACTTTGTAAGATAAAACTTGAATAAATTTAATTTGATTTTTTTAATTATTGCTAAAATAATTGTTAAAAGTATGTGTGTAAATAATGTATTTTTAGTAATATTGCAATAAATTTGTAAAGAGAAGAAGCGCTATGAAGAATGTTGATTACTTTACTGTTTGTTTCGTCTATAATAATATAAGATATTGTTTAAACTCCGTTTGTATATAACTAATTTTAATTAGAGTTTAATACTAATATTTAGCCATTCCTTTTACACAAAAAATCTTATTTGGTTGTTTTTTTTACTTGGTTGTTTATTGAAGCAATCTTTACATTTTTCTCAATTACTTCAAATAAGAAATGATGGATCGTGCCTTACTAGTTTCTGAAAAAAAAACTGCTTTACCTGTACTAACGGAAGATAGAGTTTACGTTAAGGGGAAATTCTTGTACAAGGGTAAAGAGAAATTCTTTGTAAAAGGAGTAACTTATGGAACCTTCAAACCGCAGGCAAATGGCATGCAGTTTCCTGAGGAATCAGTGGTAGAGAAAGACTTTAGCATGATGGCGGAGCAAGGTATTAACTGTGTCAGGACTTATACCGTGCCTCCCGCTTATTTGCTTAACCTTGCCTTACGCTATAAGCTTAAAGTAATGGTAGGTTTACCTTGGGAACAACACATTGCCTTCTTAAGCAGCAAAGAGAGAAAAGGTGATATCGTTAAAAGAGTGCAGGAAGGTGTTCTTCTGTGTAAACAGCATCCCGCCATATTATGCTTTGCCATCGGCAACGAAATACCAGCTAACATAGTAAGATGGTACGGCAAGAAAAAAGTTGAGAGTTTTTTGAAAGAGCTGTATCGAATCGTTAAATCGGTTGATCCTGCTAGTTTGGTAACCTACGTTAATTTTCCTACTACGGAATACCTCGACTTAAGCTTTCTTGACTTCGATTGTTTTAACGTGTACCTGGAAACCCCGGAAAAACTAAATGCCTATATTGCTAAGTTGCATAATCTTTCCGGCGACCGACCACTTGTTTTAGCGGAGATCGGTTTGGATAGCTTGCGAAAGGGAGAAGAACAACAAGCCGAAACCCTGACCTGGCAAATTCAAAACGTATTTGCCAAAGGCTGCGCAGGCATGTTTGTTTTTGCCTGGACGGATGAATGGTGGCGAGGCGGATTTGAAATTGAAGATTGGGATTTTGGTATGGTAGACCGGCAACGAAATCCAAAGCCTGCTTTGTACGCAGTTAGCAATACTTTAAAAGCTATTCCTTTTGCTACAGATGCTGCCTTGCCGTTTATCTCGGTAGTAGTTTGCAGCTACAATGGGGCCGCTACCATCGAAGATACAATGATTGGTTTAGGAAAACTGGATTACCCGAACTATGAAGTTATTGTAGTGAATGATGGTTCAACGGATAACCTGGCAAATATTGTAAAGAAATATCCTTACCAACTTATTACTACCGAAAACCGCGGCCTGAGTAATGCCCGCAATACAGGGTTACATGCGGCTAAAGGTGAAATTGTGGCTTATATAGATGATGATGCCTATCCGGACGAACATTGGTTACGTTATTTAGCCGCCGCTTACCTTACTTCGGATCATGCCGGTATGGGAGGCCCTAACATTGCCCCAGACGAAGATGGCCCTATTGCCAAGTGCGTGGCTAATGCTCCTGGAGGACCGGTGCACGTTTTGTTATCTGAGGAAGCTGCCGAACATATTCCCGGCTGTAACATGTCGTTTCGCCGAAGTGCGTTATTAGAAATTGGTGGCTTTGACCCCCTATACCGATCAGCGGGAGACGATGTGGATGTTTGCTGGCGCATCCAAAAAGCTGGTTATACCATAGGTTTTCATCCCTCAGCGGTGGTGTGGCACCATCGCCGTAATTCCTTAAAAGCTTATTGGAAGCAACAGCAAGGCTACGGAAAAGCAGAAGCCTTACTGGAAGCCAAATGGCCAGAGAAGTATAATGAATTTGGCCATTTAGCCTGGGCTGGTCGTATTTACGGTAACGGTTTTACTTTGCCCATTAAAACAAAAAAAGATAAAATTTTTCATGGTACCTGGGGAACGGCTCTGTTTCAATCCGTTTATCAACCCGCTGATGGACTTTTAAATTCAATTCCTTTAATGCCGGAATGGTATCTTTTTTCTGGATTTCTGGCCTTTTTAGCAAGTTTAGGATGGTTATGGAGTCCTTTGTTGTGGGTATGGCCAGTGTTTCTTGCCTCTATTTTAATTATGTTGGTGCAGGCGGCAATTAGTGCTTCTAAAAACGTTTCGCAGCAGATTGCTAAAAAGCAGAATGTAAAATACCAACTTTTAATTACCCTGCTGCACGTCATTCAACCAATAGCCCGTTTGTACGGAAGGCTAAAACATGGCTTAACTCCCTGGCGTTTAAGAGGTGATTTTTATACTTCGCCGTATGCATTTGTTTTAAAAGCTAAGCAATTTACACTATGGTCCGAAAAATGGCGATCAGCAGAAGAATGGTTGGAAGAAACCGAACAAAATCTGATAAAAATGAAAGCCAGGGTACAAAGGGGAGGCAATTTTGACAAGTGGGATATCCGGGTACGGAATAGTATATTCTCCAGCAGTAAGGGTTTATTTACCTTTGAAGAACATGGGGCCGGTAAACAGTTGCTTCGCTTTAAAGCCTGGCCCATTCCTTCCAAAACTTTAGCGCTAGCATTGCTTTTAATTACCGCTACTGCCGCACTTGCTGCCTTAGATAATGCTATACAAGTTACAGTAATCCTTTTTATGTTAGATATATTGCTTATTGCTGCCTACTGTAAAGATTCGGCAAGTACTATTTCTGATATGTATGAGGCTTTTAACAGATTAAGTAATACCTATAAAATAGATCCAAAAGTAATTGGTATAGCACAAATGGAAGGTTCAGAACAACCTGAAAATGAAGCTGTGCCGGTTTCCAAAGATGCCTTAGAAATAGCGCCGCACGAAAAAGATCTAGAGGAAGTGCCATTAAATAAGAGTGCCTAGAACAATTCTTTAGATTGTAGAATTTCGATCAAAAAAGTAAGCTTTTGAAAGTAGTTCTCTGCTTGTTGTTATGGAGAAATTGAGAATAGTTGTAAGCGGATTTATCGGCCTTTTGCCTTCCGGGGGAGTTACCTGGGATTACCTCCAATACCCATTAGGATTTTACTCAATGGGGCATGATGTATATTACATAGAAGATACTATGCAGTACTCCAAGTACCAATCGGCAGGAAAGGAGTGGAATGACTCGTCTGATAGTATCCAATATTTAAAGGATACAATGAAAAATTTCGGACTGGAAGATAGGTGGGCATATAGAGATGTAGCATCTGGAGAATGTTTTGGGCTTACGCTAAATAAGTTACTGGAAATTTGCGCAACGGCCGATTTGTTTATCAATGTTTCTTTGTCCGGTTATTTGAGAGAAGAGTATTTAAAAATACCCAAAAGAGTATTAATAGATTCTGACCCGATGTTTACCCAAGTGCAGGATTGGGACGATTCTTTTCCGAATAAATCTTCTATTAATATTAAAAACAATCTCAGCAACTATAATTATTTATTTAGCTTCGGCGAAAACATTAACGCTCAAAATTGTCGGATACCCACTTATAATTTAAAATGGGAAGTAACAAGGCAGCCCATTTGCTTAAATTATTGGCAATACCAACCTGTTAATGGGAGCCATACTTTCACAACTGTAATGAATTGGTCTGTAAGGCAAAAACTAAAGTACCAGAATGAGGAGTGGGGACAAAAAGATGTGGAGTTTGAAAAAGTTATGAGCCTCCCAATGCTCTTTGATAAAGCTAACTTTCAGGTTGTAGTAACAGACAGTTTAAAAAAATTAGATTATGGTAAGTTGCAGCAATCAGGCTGGCAAACAGTAGATCCCTTAGATAAAATTAATAATACTGAAGATTACCAGGCATTTATTAGCGCATCACTTGGAGAGTTCTCTGTAGCAAAAGAAACGTATGTTAAATCAAACAGCGGCTGGTTCAGTTGTCGTTCAGCATGTTATCTGGCTTCGGGCAGGCCCGTAATTACGCAAGAAACAGAGTGGTCAAAATATATTCCTTCCGGTACCGGCATATTTGCTTTTACCGATACGGACTCTGCTATTGCAGCACTAACAGAAGTAACAGCAGATATCGATAAACATTCAAAAGCAGCGAGAGACATTGCAGAGGAATACTTTAGTAGTGAAAAAGTATTAAATACCCTACTTAATAAGTTGTGATTTTTGCAATTACAATTATTTGGTAGTTAAAAGAGAGTTAATGAAAGAATCTACTTTTTCTTTATTAAAAAGAACTTTTGTTCAAGCTCGCCCTTACTGGGCTTATATAGCAGGTATATTTATTTGCAATTTTTTAGCTTCTCCTATTGCTTTATTAAAGCCATTAGCATTAAAAATTTTAATAGATAATGGCTTTGGTTCCCGGCCTCTTCCTGGCTTTATTACTTACTTTTTTCCAGTTAATTATGAGTTCTCTTTTACCTCTATTGTATGGATTTCTGTTGCGTTGGTTCTTCTTATTGCTTTAATTGATAACATTTACACCGTTATTATATGGATATTAAATACCTATACAGGTGAAAAGCTTGTAAGAAACTTCAAGTACCTTCTTTTTAATCAGGTACAACGCCTTTCTCTTGCCTTCCACGATCGTAATGGAACAGCAGATTCCGTTTATAGAATTCAATACGATACTTCAGCCATCCGTACTTTAATAATCGGAAATCTATCTCCCATCCTAACTTCCTGTATTACATTAGTGGGAATGATAGTTATCATGTTTACTATTAATTCGCGCTTTGCTCTTATAACATGTTCTATCATTCCTCCTATGATTTTTCTTACCCGGATTTCTACTAAAAAACTGAAGAAGGATTGGAAGAAAGTGAAGGAATACGAAAGTAATGCGATGTCGGTAGTTCAGGAGGTGCTTACTTCATTACGCGTGGTAAAGGCATTCGGACAGGAGGAGGGAGAAAGTAACCGGTTTATGGCTAAAGCCGATATAGCAATGAAGGGTCAGTTGAAAGTTGCCTGGATTGGTGCTTTGTTCTATTTCTGCATAGGAATGATCTATGCGGCGGGCACCGCTTTATTTATTTACTTTGGAGCAAGTTATGTGCGATCTGGCGAAATGACACTGGGTGAACTGACAATGGTAATAGCCTATCTCGGACAGATCTATGGTCCTCTGGACAAAATCAGCCGAAATTTAAATGAAGTGCAATCTTCTTTAACGAGTATAGAGCGGGTTTATACCTTATTAGATGAACAAAGAGAAGTTAAAGAAACAGCAAATCCAGTACATCTTGCTCGTACCAAGGGAGTAATAGAATTTCAAAATGTGGGTTTTTATTATAATAAAGAAGTTAGTACTTTAAATAACATCTCTTTTAAAGTTCAATCAGGAGACCGGATAGGAGTTATGGGATCTACCGGGGCGGGTAAGTCAACATTAATTAATTTAATTACCAGATTTTACGATCCTACTTACGGTCAAATTTTAGTAGATGGTATAAATATCAAAAACTATAAGTTATCAGACTACCGCCAGCAATTTGGGATAGTTCTCCAGGAACCTGTGTTATTTTCAACCACTATAGCAGAAAATATTGCTTATGGTCTTCCTAATGCCAGTACAGAAGAAATTATAGCGGCGGCCAAAATGGCCAATGCGCACGATTTTATTACTAAATGCTCCGATGGATACAATACTTTGGTAGGAGAAAGAGGAATGAACTTGTCGGGCGGAGAAAGACAAAGGATATCTATTGCAAGAGCTTTTATAAAAAATGCGCCTATTCTAATTTTAGATGAACCTACCAGTTCATTGGATGTAAAAACGGAAGCTCAAATAATGGAAGCAATGGAACGCTTAATGCAAGGACGTACCACCTTTTTGATTACTCACCGGCTGGACACCTTAAATTCTTGTAGCATTATATTACATCTTGAAAAAGGTAGTTTAGAAGAAATAATAATAAATAATAATTCGGATACACTTGCTAAAAAAAAGACAAGTTTTCTTTCCGGCAACATAATAAGGTAATAACGCTTAATCTTTGAAAATGCGCGTACTAGTAGCAGGATGGTTTTCATGGGAAGACATGGGAACGACAGCAGGAGATTTAATAGCCAGAGACATGGTTTGTAAATGGCTCGAAGAAGCGGGCATTAACTATGAAGTGGCCGTTCATTCCCGTTTTCCTTATGCCAATGCAATAGATTGGGAAAAGGCTGACCAAAACAGGTACACAGATATTGTTTTTGTTTGTGGCCCCTTTGGTAATGGCTATCCTGTAACAAATATGCTGGAACATTTTTCTACGGCAAGATTAATAGGCCTAAATCTATCGTTACTAGATTCACTGGAAAACTGGAACCCTTTCACTTTGCTTTATGAGAGAGACAGCTCAAGAGCCGCTCATCCCGATATCACTTTTTACGCTCCTCCTCCTAAAGTTCCGGTTGTTGGAATAATCTTGGCGCATAAACAAAAAGAGTACGGCAAAAATGGAAAACACGATGCCGCCAATGAAGCAATTGAACGACTTATAAATAGTAGAGAAATGGCCATTGTTCCTATTGACACTGTTATAATAGATAATGCTGGTAAACTGAGAACAGAAGGAGAAATAGAATCCTTACTATCCAAAATGGATGTGGTGGTTACTACGCGTTTACATGGAACAGTATTGGCCATTAAAAACGGCATTCCTGTTATTCCAATTGACCCCATTGCCGGAGGCGCAAAGATTTCGCTGCAGGTAAAAAGTATAGGTTGGCCTTTATTATTCCGGGCTGATTCTTTGAATGAGAAAGCTTTATTAGAGGCATTTGAATATTGTCTTACTCCTGATGCAAAAAGAGAGGCAAGAGATTGTGCATTAGGAGCTATAAATGAAATCAATAAAATCCACCATAAGTTTATAGCAGACATTAAAACTTTATCAGAAATTTAATTTTTTGTTAAAGATTGCTAGTGATGATTCTAACAGTTTATTGACTGGTTTGCAACCAAGTCGATTAGTATTGTATCTGATTTAGTTTTTGTTCAAGATTAGCAAAGCAAAATCAATGAATCATAGCTAGTCTCCTTTTTAAGTCTAACTTCCAATTCACCAACTTGTCCTTTAAACTTTAATAACTTTCGGTACTAAAAAGCTTACCTATTACCCATACTTTCGTAAAATAACGTGAGTTCGAGATAAGAAAAACCCACATAAGAAGTAAGCTAATCTTCTTTAATTCTGTCATTCTGGAAGAATCTAACCGGTTACTTGCTGGTTAGATTCTTCCAGAATGACAAAAATAGATGGGAAACTCTATTATTTAATTCTTTTAACTAATACAGGTATGCTTTTTTGTTATTATATTCTTATATCGAACTCACGTTACAATAGAATTAAAATAATAGTGCAGCTTAATGGATGGTGTACCTTAAATAATTTATTAATAATCAGGTTGTTAAAGGAATTGCAAGTTGCATTTATTAAATGTAAATTTGTAGAAGAACCAATTGTAAATGAGTAATTACGATAGTGTACGGTAGCGAATTATTTGTTGGCTTTGGCCTACAAAAAAGGTATTGTACTGAATGTAACCAAGGTACAGAAGCTGCTTTTCATTGCTTACGGTTATTTCCTAGCTAAGTATAACCAACACCTCATGAACGAACCGCCCCGGGCCTGGCCGTTTGGTCCTGTATTTCCGAAAACCCGTAAGCAGGTAAATTATAGTAAAATTATTGAAGTAGAAGATCCGGCTTTACAGGAAATAACATCCGACCCAATAGTATCAGATACCCTAAACCGCATTATCGATAAATATTCTAAATTTAGCGCCAGCCAATTATCTGATTGGTCGCACATGCCGGGTAGCCCCTGGGATAAAACTACCAAAGAGGCCTCTTTTACCTGGGATTATCCTATTCCCGACGAATACATTAAAGAATATTTCTCTAACATCGAGATTTAACGGCTTAGGAATACAACTTGCAAAGCTTAGAAGAAATTATCCGGTCGCGGGCTACGCCTATTGGCAGAGATACCGATATTGATGCCGACGACTTAACGGCCCAACGTCGGCGCTTCGAAAATCAGCGGTATAAAGAAGATACCTCGCACCGGAAATGGCTCGCCGTTTGGACGGCCATTGTAGTTACGGGCTGGTTAGGAGCTGTGCTTTATATTTTAATTATGAACGAGCGGCTTATTTGTTTAAGCGATACCGTACTTACTTCATTATTAGCAACCACCACCTTAAATGTATTGGGCTTGTCGTTTATTGTGCTCCGGGGGCATTTCTTATTACAGAATAAATAAGTCAATATTATTTAAATTTCAGTGGCAGGAACCCCGACCAAAGTATAATAGCCCCGGTTACTAAATAATAACCTATAGCACAGAAAATAACTTTATCCGTAGGAAGAAGTGGCGGAAAAGCATAAAACAAAACAGCACTGCCAAATAAAATTGTTAATAAACGCAACGGGTACACCAGCCACTTAGTTTTAATAAATCTTGTTACAAAACAGGTAAGCAATTGTCCGTTATAACAAATGGTAATTAGTAATCCAGTAACAAAAATATAATTTACCGGAAACTGACTTTGCTGGATATAGAGCAATAAGTAAAAACAATTAATTAAATTTAAGTAAAGTAATTTTTGAGTCATGTACTCGTTTCCGGGCGGGTAAAACAAAGTAACGCTGAAAAGTAAATTTTTCTTATTTACGCCTTCTACGGCTAAAGTACTGATAATTTAAAAAAGGTCAGCTAAGTTATGGATTGAGTTTGTAAGAAGGATGAAAGATTTTATTAATTATTTAAGTTTGTAAGTAACCAGACAAAATAAATTTACTATACTGGATGTCGGGATCGTAGTAAAAAGGAGTTAATATTCTACGCAAAAGTCTAACATCTACTAACCTGATATTAGCGTTTCTTTACTTATCTGAGTGAAGATTAAATTTTTTAAAAGTCAAGTATTCCCCGATTAACCTTTCTGGATGGCGATAATTTATACCTGCCGGCACTATTTTACAAAAAAAGAGCTGCTTATAAAGCAGCTCTTTTTCAATTATTACAGGTAAATCTTTTAATCTTTTTTAACACAATTCGGCACTTTCTTGCCATCTTTGTTCTTCATGCCTTGTTGTTCATAATCCTTCCAGCACGGGTCTTTCTTTTCCGAAGTTTTCTTTTTAGTAGGCATTTCGTTGCTTTTTAATTTCTATGCTATACGGACAAATTTTACTTTAGGCTGAAAAATAACTGGATTAAACCAAGAATTTAATAGTATAAGCTGGTGGATGGTAGTAGTTTATAATCAGGCGATTCTGTTACAAAAACCAGCAACAAGTTCTTGGTTTGATGGCTCCTCTGTTCTGTGTTATAACAAATAGTAAATTACCAGATGGTAGCTGCGTACATATTTAAAATTGGTTCGGCAGATAAATGGTAATCTCAAATTTTCGGCCTAAAAGCTAGCTTAATTAGTAAGTTTGTAACTGTTATCGCTTAATAAAGGTATTTATTATTAAAGAATGCGAAGTTAAGCCAACTAAAATCTAAATTTTTGCCCGGTCATGTATTGTTAAGCCGTGTTTTTCTTCTTTACCAGAATCACTTAAACAAATAGTTGCTCATGAAATGGATTCTCTTTTTCCCTTTTTTTACTATTTTTCTATTAACTAGCTGCGGTATCAAGGAAAGGGAGACTTCGGTGCAACAAAAGGAAGCAGAGCTAGCCCGGCGAGAACAAGATTTAGCCGTAAGGGAAGAAGCCTTGCGCCTGAAAGAAGAAACCTTAACCAAAAGAGAGCAAAAGTTAGATAGTACCCGCCTGGATTCGGCCTTCTATAATCCGGCCATTACGGGTATCTGGAACGCGAAAATGGTTTGTACCCAAACAACTTGTCCGGGTTCAGCAATTGGCGATACCAAATCCGAAACCTGGGATATTAGCTACCAAGGTAACCAGATTCTGGCCAAAGCAATGGCCGACAATACCTTAGTTAGAACATATACCGGTACTTATAATGATAATTGGCTGCATTTAAGAGAAAATGTAGCAATTTCGCCTAATGCTCCGGCTACCGAAATGGTGGTACGGCTATCGTTTTTAAATGAAAACACCCTGGAAGGGCAACGAGAGATTATTCGTTCCGGCGACTGTAGAATTGTTTATTCTTTACAGTTAGAAAAGAATAATAGCGAAACTCTTTTAAATTAAAGTTATGGTATTATTAAGTGAGCTAAGCTTCGAATTGCCCTTACGCAATCCGGTAATTATATTTTCGCTGGTACTTTTTATTATACTTTTTGCGCCTATTTTATTTAATAAAATTAAAGTACCGCACATTATCGGACTAATTGTAGCCGGTATTATTATTGGTCCTTATGGGCTAAACTTGTTGCTGCGCGATAGCAGCATTGTTTTATTTGGTACGGTAGGTTTGCTGTATATCATGTTTACCGCTGGTTTAGAAATAGACCTCGAAGAGTTTAAGAAGAACCAGGTAAAAAGTCTGGTATTTGGTATATATACTTTTCTGGTGCCAATTACTCTAGGTACCATTGCTGCTTTCTATGTATTAGATTTTAATCTTCCTTCTGCGATATTACTGGCAAGTATGTTTGCTTCGCATACTTTATTAGCTTACCCCATTACCAGCCGCTATGGCATTAACCGCATCCGCTCTGTTACGCTCACTATTGGCGGAACCATTATCACCGATATTCTGGCCTTATTGGTTTTAGCCGCTATTGTAGGCATGTATAAAGGCGATATTAGTAGCGCCTTCTGGATTAGATTAGGCGTTTCGTCGGTAATTTTTGCCGCTATTGTTATTTTCTTATTCCCGCTCATTGCCCGCTGGTTCTTCAAAAAATTCGATGATAATATCTCACAATACATCTTTGTATTAGCAATTGTTTTTTTGGGTTCTTTTTTGGCCGAAGTGGCTGGGCTGGAAGCTATTATCGGAGCCTTCCTTTCGGGCTTGGCTATTAACCGGTTTATCCCGCATACATCGCCTTTAATGAACCGCATTGAGTTTGTAGGAAATGCTTTGTTTATTCCTTTCTTTTTAATTGGAGTGGGTATGCTGGTTGATTTCAGCGTGTTGTTCAAAGGCTTGGGAGCCCTTAAAGTAGCGGCGGTTATGATTGTAATGGCCGTAATTGGTAAATTTTTAGCGGCTTGGGCTACTCAAAAAACCTTTCGTTTATCTGCAGACGAAAGGCAGATGATCTTTGGTTTAAGTAATGCCCGGGTAGGAGCCACCTTGGCGGTAGTTTTAGTGGGTTATAATGTAATCCTGGGAGAAACGCCCTCGGGGGTGCCTATCCGTTTATTAAATGAAGATGTTCTGAATGGTACTATCTTAATGATTTTAGTTACCTGTACCATAAGTTCCTTTACGGTTGAAAAAGTATCGGCCAAAATTGCTTTGCAGGAAAATGAAGTGCCGGAAACTACCGAAGGCGACCCTGATGAAAGAATCCTGATTTCGCTGGCGTACCCCGAAACGGTGAATGACCTGGTAGACCTGGCCTTTTTAATTAAGCCTCATAAAAGTAAGGCGCCCGTTTATGCTTTGCATGTAAAACAAGAACAGGATTCCTCGGAAAGCAGCCAGGCGGCCGGAAAGAAAATGATGGAAAAAGTAATTAAGCATGCAGCCGCTACCGATAATGAAATTGTGCCCTTATCACGTTTCGATTTAAATATTAGCAACGGTATAATTTACACTATAAAAGAGCACAAAATAACCGATTTAATAATGGGGCTGCACCACCTGGCGTACAAAGGAGAAGCCTTTTTCGGGCCATTAACAGAGAATCTTCTGGAGAAAACCCGGGAATCTATTTTTATTTATAAAGTGGCTCAGCCCGTAAATACCTTAAAACGTATAGTAGTAGCTGCGCCTCCTAAAGCCGAGTTTGAGTTAGGTTTCCAACAATGGTTCGACCGGATAAAAACCATTTCCCGGGAAACAGGTTTGCCACTTATTATCTACGCTACTCCGGTTACTATTAAAGAACTGCAAAATTTAAACGGGAATGCTAAATCGCCCCTGTCTATATCTTACGAAGCATTTGAGAACTGGGAAGAATTTCTCATTTTTAGCCGCGAAGTAAGGCAGGACGATTTATTTATTATTGTCGCCTCGCGTAAAGGCTATCTTTCTTATAACGCCGAATCGGAAAAGCTGCCTAAGTACCTGACCAAATACTTTATCCGGAATAGTTATATAATTCTGTATCCGCAACAAACTGAAGATACCGCCGACGCTAATTTAAAGCCTTTAGAAGAAAATGTAGAACTTATTGATAAGGCCGGCGACTACGTGAAAAGCGTTTTTTCTTCCGGGGAAGAGGATTCAAAAGGCCAGGCTTAATTATGTATAGTACCCTGAAATTTAAAAAGTTTTAAAGAACAGGCTGTATTTACCTCAGGTTAGTAAAATCAATACATAATTTGTCAAAAACTAATCTGATGGCAATTGTAATTAAAAACAAAACCGAATGATTTAGTTACATATTTTGGAATAACCCGGAACACATTGTATCTTGCGTCTGTTTATAATAAGTCTAAATAAGGATAGAACCAGGTGCAGAAACGTAAAAGTGTCCGGGATTTGAGAATTGGTGAGAGTGGTACGATATGCTGCCTCAACGATCCGGAAATGTCTTTGAAACTCCTGGAAATGGGTTGTATTCCGGGTACACCAGTAAAACTAAACAGCAAAGCCCCACTTGGCGATCCGATTACTATAATTGTAAACGATTATACCCTCTCTTTACGTTTAGACGAAGCAGCTACTATCCTGCTTAAATAATTTCGTCTATGGCAGAATTGATCCATCCGGAAGAAAAAATAGAAATAAAAACAACGGTTACTAAACCGATTACCAAGATTGCCTTAATTGGAAATCCCAACTCCGGAAAATCATCGTTATTTAATCAGTTAACTGGTTTAAATCAGAAAGTTGGTAATTTCCCCGGTGTAACCGTTGATAAAAAAACGGGTATTTGTCACCTTAATTCGCATCAAAAAGCCCGCATTATTGATTTACCGGGTACTTATAGCCTTTATCCAAAATCGCTCGACGAGAAGGTAATTATTGATTTGCTTTACAACCAGCAATCGGACCTTTACCCAGACTTGGTTATAGTTACCGCTGACGCGTCTAATTTAAAGCGCAATTTGTTGTTGTTTACGCAACTCATAGATTTACAAATTCCGGCGGTTTTAGCGCTGAATATGATGGATGTTGCCGAAAAAGACGGCATCAAAATCAATATGGAGCAATTGCAGCAGGATTTTGGCGTACCTGTTATTCCGGTTAATGCCCGCACGGGTAGCGGAATTGCAGCCTTAAAAATTGTTATTTCGCAGCAGTTACCAGTACCAAACCGTACTTTTTATCAGATTCCAGCAGATTTTTCCGGGTTAATAAAACAAATTAGGCAATATTTTGATTTACAGACCGATTACCTGGCCTGGCATTATGCCCACCAGTATAAAAATTTAACTTTTTTATCGGAAACAGATAAAAACTTTCTGTCGGATTTGCTGGAGCCATACCAATTCAGTTCCAATTCTTTGCAAGCCAGCGAAACCATTAATCGCTATACCCTTATCAACGAGTTGCTGCTCGACTCGGTACGCGTCGAAAAAGCCGATACCAACGAGAAGTTCAGTAACCGCCTGGACCAGGTTTTAACCCATAAAGTTTGGGGATATTTAATCTTTTTCGGGGTGTTGTTTATGATGTTTCAGGCTATTTTTGCCTGGGCCACTTATCCCATGGACTTGATTGACGAAGGAATAACGGCCATCAATAATTTTATTCAGGCCCGCTTTGATGGCCCTCTTATTAATTTGCTCACCGAAGGGGTAATTGCTGGTTTGGGCGGGATCTTAATTTTTATTCCGCAAATAGCTCTCTTATTTGCTTTTATTGCCATTCTGGAAGAAACCGGCTATATGGCCCGGGTTACTTTTATGATGGATAAAATTATGCGAAAGTTTGGGCTAAACGGAAAAAGCATTGTACCGCTTATTTCGGGGGTAGCGTGCGCTGTGCCGGCAGTAATGGCCGCCCGCAACATCGATAATTGGAAAGATCGCATGATCACCATTTTTGTTACTCCGCTCATGAGCTGCTCCGCCCGCATTCCGGTGTATACCGTTTTAATTGCGCTGGTGGTGCCCGAAAAATATTACCTGGGCTTTTTGAATTTACAAGGTATTGTGCTGATGGGCTTGTACTTGCTGGGTTTTACGGCGGCCGTTTTATCGGCGTGGGTAATGAAATTAATTTTAAAAGCCCGCGAACGCAGTTACTTTATAATGGAGTTTCCGGTGTATAAAATGCCCCGCTGGAAAAACGTTGGCCTGACGATTATTGAAAAAGTAAAAGCTTTTGTATTTGAAGCAGGTAAAGTAATTATTGCCATTTCTATCATTCTGTGGGTATTGGCGTCTTATGGTCCTGGTAACCGCATGGCACAGGCCGAACAAACCGTGCAGCAACAGGCACAGCAAAATAACTGGACACCCGAAGAAACCAGTCTGCATCTTTCTACGCAAAAGCTGGAAGCTTCTTATGCTGGTTTATTTGGTCGCGCCATTGAGCCAGTAATTAGGCCGCTCGGGTTTGACTGGAAAATTGGTATTGCCCTGCTGACTTCTTTTGCCGCCCGCGAAGTTTTTGTGGGTACCATCTCTACCATTTACAGCGTAGGCGACGAAGAAAATATTAAAACCATAAAAGAAAAGCTGCTCTCCGAGAAAGACGAGCACGGCCAAGCTTTCTTTACCCCAGCCCGGGCATTCTCTTTACTTATTTTTTACGTTTTCGCTATGCAGTGCATGAGTACCTTAGCCGTAGTATACCGCGAAACAAAATCGTGGAAATGGCCGGTTATGCAGCTAATTTACATGAGCGGCCTGGCTTACGTTTGTTCGTTGATCGTGTATCAGATTTTTAAGTAATTGGCTCAATTTTTTATATAACTTCAAATTTAAATCTAACAAAAAAGCCTTCTGTTTGTCAGAAGGCTTTTTTGCGTTAAAACCATTTATCCGGTTTAATTAGAAGCCGATGCTTTCTTTAATGTAGTCAGGTATTCTACTAAATTTACTAATTCCTGCTCGCTCATGGTTTGTTGCAGATTAGATGGCATCAGGGAAGTTTCCATTTGCTTTTTGGACACAACATCGGCTAAGGCATAGCTGGTAACCGAACCACCGGGTTGACGCAGATCTAATTTATCTTCGGTTTGGCTGGCAATAATACCTGTTACCTGGTTACCATCCTTTAATTTAAGCTGATAGCCTTCGTAGCCAAAACTAATACCGGCATCGGGATGCAGAATGGATTTATACAAGGCTACTTTGGGGAGTTTATTACCGATTTCGGAAAGCTCCGGACCAAAAGGAGTACCTTCGCCATTTACTTTGTGGCAAGCTACGCACGATTGCGAGAATACCGCTTTACCATTTACCGGATCACCGGTTAAGGTGGCTAACTGCTCAATAGGAGGGAGAGGCTTGCCTTCGCGGGATGGGGTTTTCAGGTATTGAGCTGCTTCTTCACGGATGTTCTGGCGGTAAGAATTTAATAAAACGCTACCGGCAACCTGCTGCATTTCGGGGTTTAATTTGTTGTTTTTAACAATATTTAGCAAACGGGCTTCTCCCGAACCACCCCGGCCAATTTTCTTTAAAGCTAATTTACGAACCTCCATACTGCGGTTGCCATTTAAGGCTACGTCTTCCAGCAGTTCCTGCGCTTTTTTATCTTCGTAGCGGCCCATGGCGGTTATCAGGGCCAGTGCCGGTTCCTCTTTGCTGTTTAATACTTTCATAATCTGGTCCGGACCAGTTTTTAACAGGATTTTGGAAGCTTCTACACCTATTTCCGATTCAGGTTGCGTGGTAGCCAAACGTACTAATTCAGCATTCTGGTCTTTTAATTCAAAGCGTTTTACTAATTGCACAAATTGATTTTTACCTTTTGCATAATCCAGCCCGCGGCGTAAAGCACTTTGCACTTTGGAATCGGACCCATATTTTTGGGCATCGATGTGATTTAAGGCTAAAGAAATTATCTGGCCTTGTTGCGGATTATTACTGTTTAATAAACCAATGAGTATTTGTTGCTTGGCATCATCTTCGGGGTAAAAATCGAAAGCCCGGAAGTAACGGGGCCGCTCTTTTTCAGAAACTGTTGCCTGGGTAATAAGAGTAGGCAGCATTTTTAAAGCTTCCGGAGTGCGGGCTCGCCAGATAATATCACGATTTGCTTTATTCGTTACATCGCGGTTACCTTGTTTTTGCCAAGCGGTAAAGAAAGTATCCCATTGTAAATCAGCGCCAATCCCTAAGGCTTCCAGGTACCAGCGGTCCTGACCATCGTATTGGTTGGCCAGCGTTGTCCAGATTTGAGCTGCTTCCGGTGATTTGTTAAAACGTAAATTTACAGCTACTTCCCGACGTACCTGCGGTGAGGCGTCTTTGGCTAGTTTTGCCAGAATGGGGTTCACATCCATTTTAGTCTGCAAGGCGGCGCGTAAACCAGCCATCCGGATATTGGCATCGGCATCATTAACCGCGGCATCAATGTACTTTTTGCCTTTTTTATCTAGTTTGCTTAAAAGCCATAAGGCCCTTGCCCGGAAACGAGGATTGTTATCGGACTTAAACATTTTAGCCAATACTTTCTCTGACTTCTTGCCCCAGCCTAGCAGTTTTTCATAAGCCAGGTAACGAGTAGCCAGGTTCGGACTTTTTAAGGCTACGGCAGCACCAGCCGGAGTAGATAAATCCAGTTTAGGAACACTGTAAGCTGAACCGGGAGGCGCTATCCGGAAGATGCGGCCTTTCGCTAAATCACCTACTTGGTGGCCACCTACTCCTGGATCGTACCAATCGGCCACAAAAAGCGAACCGTCCGGCGCAATGGTTACATCAGAAGGCCGGAACCACTTGTCTTCTTTAGTTTTCAGAATATTTACTATTTCGGCTTTATAACCAGCGCCGTCGTTTTGTACTGGGTAGGCTCGTACTACATTGGGACCCGCATCAGAATGAATCATCTGGCCCTGGAAGGTAGCCGGAAGTAAATTGCCTTCGTACACAACCATACCCGTAGGTGAACCCGCACCGGTTTGCAGTAAGTTAGGTACTACCCCGGGGTCGTTTAAATGCCAGTGGCGAAGCGGTATTTCTTCCTCCATGTTGGTGCGCGGCGATTGCCAGCTGGCTCCGGTCATCTGGTCCCGGAAACCATAGTTCCCGTAAGGCATTACGTAGTTAATCCGGACGCCCCGGTTGCCATCATCGTCGTTATCCGATTGCCACAAGGTGCCATACGAATCAACAGCGATTTCGTAATTATTCCTAAAGTTATTGGCCAGCACTTCAATATTAGAGCCATCCATGTCGCAGCGGAAAGCCATGCCTTGCCGGTAGGGTTTGCCATTGTCGGCAATTTCGTTGCCTTCCCGGTCGACTAATGGCTTGCCGTCTTTATCTTTAATTTGCTTGCCTTCGTTGCCAAAGTTAAAGTACAGTTTACCATCGGGGCCAAAGGTAAAAGCGTGTACGGCGTGGTCGTGCTGCTCACCTCCTAAACCGGTAAACAAAAGTTCTTTTTTATCGGCCTTATCATCGCCGTCGGTATCGGTTAAAATAAATACGTTGGGTGAGACCGAAACAATAGCTTTATTCCCCAGCACCGCTATACCCAAAGCGGCATTTACATCATTGCCTTGATAGAATACTTTTTCTTTATCGGCTTTCCCGTCGCCATCGGTATCTTCTAAAATTAAAATACGGTCGCCTTCGTCCTGGCCTTTGTTGTTGGGGTTAAGTTTGGGGCGGTAATTTACGCCTTCGCAAACCCATATTCTGCCTTTAGCATCGATATCCATATTGGTGGGGTTGCGGAGCGAAGGTTCGGTGGCAAATGTTTTTACCTCCAGACCACTGGCTACCTCAAAACCAGAAGTAAGATCATCGTCGGCAGGCCGGATCCTGTAAATATTTGTGCTGAAGGCGGCACTCAGGCAAACCAAGCCACCTAAAAGTAAGCGTCCGTTGGTTTTCGTCAATGAACGCCAATTTCTGTTTTGAGGCATTTTTTCCGGTTTGGCAGGAGAGCCTTTCTTATTATTCATAGGCAATAAGTATTTAATAAGTGGTAATAACTTCCAGATTTATTAAAATTACCTTTCAGCTATTCAGGCAGCTTTAATAAACTTATTTTGCTTGGTATTTAGTAAATTTTAAATACGAAACTAGGCTATACTAAAATCATCGGAAGCAACGTAGGCATTAATTAAAGCTTTTTCGCCTTCTTTGCCCGGTTGGGAGTTTCCGTGTTCCATGCCCATTACTCCTTTATAGCCTTTCTTGTAAATGTGTTCAAATACCTTCTTGTAGTTAATTTCGCCGGTAGTAGGTTCTTTCCGGCCGGGCTCGTCGCCAATTTGGATGTAGGCAATTTCATCCCAGCACTGGTCCATATTATAAATAAGCCGGCCTTCGTTTTTCTGCATGTGGTAAATGTCGTACAATATTTTGCAGGAAGGGCTGTTTACTCCTTTACAAATCATGTAAGTTTGATCGGAGTAGCGTAAAAACAAATTAGGCGTATCGCTGAGTGGTTCCAGTACCATTACTAAATTGTTTGGCTCCAGAATTTCAGCGCCGCGTCGCAATGCTTCAATAACATTACCCGTTTGAATGCCGATGGGAATATCCCGGTGGAAATCGCCGGGCACTACCGTCATCCACTTCGCATTTACGCGCTTCGCCGTTTCTACTGCTTTTTTGCAGCCATTCAAGAAAACATCAACGTACTCCTTTTTTCCAGCGGCTAAAGTATTTTGACCATTACCGCCTTTATCTACCACAAAAACACCCATGGTCATGCCCAACTTAGTTATGGTTTCGCCAATTTTGGTTTGCTCAGCAGTCGGGCGACCCATCATGCCGTTATCTTCCAAGGCCATAAAGCCATTATCAGCCATAAATTTAAGTTGATCTACCACGTCGTCGCCCGAACTATTTTTGAACATGCCAAAATGAGGGGCATAATTCAATTTAAATTTACGTTTGGGAGCAGCAATCAAAGGCGAAGCCAAAGTTTCGGGGGTAAGAGCAGCTGACCCTAATGCTACCGCCGCACTGGCAGCTAAGCCTTTTTGAAAGAAATTTCTACGGTTCATGAGTTTAAGGTATGTATAAGATATTCTTTAATGGAAGATGCAGTATTTAAATATAAAAGGATGAAGCTAGGCGTTAAATTTAAATTATTTAAAATAGAATAACCACTGAGCGGTATATTTTACAATATGTTTAACAAAGAATGTATTTTGTTAAGGATAGTACAGTTAATGTGCTTGTTTATTGTTGATTGCACAATAAGAAACAGGCTGCTGAAAAAATACCGAAGGAAATTTGTAATTTCTTTTCTGGTACAAAGTCCATTAATAATAGAAAATATCCGTAGTAACTATTATTTTTGGAAGGTAGGGAAGAATAAATTTAAAATCTTACCAGTTACTTAAATAGTGAAGTTTTGCCTTACAGGCAACAAAAAATTATTTAATATTAACCCAGTTTAAATTAGATAAACGCTTACTGTAAACAATGAACAGAAAACTAAGAATGGGCATGATTGGCGGCGGAAAAGACGCCTTTATTGGTGGGGTACACCGCATGGCTGCCGCTCTGGATGGTGAAATTGAGTTAGTTTGCGGCGCTTTCAGCAGCAACCCGGAAAAATCAAGAGCTTCTGGGGAAGCTTTGCGGCTGCCAACCGAGCGGGTGTACGCTAATTTTGAGGAGATGATCCAAAAAGAAAAAGAGCTGCCCGAAGGCGAACGCATGGATTTTGTTTCAATTGTAACCCCAAACCACATGCACTTTCCGCCCGCGAAAATGGCTCTGGAAAACGGTTTTCACGTGGTGTGCGATAAGCCCGTTACTTTAAATTTGCAAGAGGCTTTAGATTTAAGAGAAGTTATTAACCAAACAGGTTTGCTGTTCTGTCTGACGCATAACTACACTGGTTATCCTATGGTGAAAGAAGCCCGAGCTATGGTACAAAGCGGTAAACTGGGTAAAATCCGGAAGGTAATTGTAGAGTATCCGCAGGGCTGGCTGGCACAATTACTGGAAGCAACCGGCAACAAACAAGCCGATTGGCGCACTGACCCCGCCCGTTCCGGAGCAGCCGGTTGTATGGGCGACATTGGTACGCACGCCGAAAATCTGGCAGAATACATAACCGGATTAAAAATTACGGAGTTATGCGCCGACCTGACCACTTTTGTAGAAGGCCGCAAACTGGAAGACGACGGTAATGTGCTGCTGCGGTTCGATAATGGCGCTAAAGGCGTATTGCACGCCAGCCAGATTGCTAACGGCGAAGAAAATGATTTAAACATTAGGGTTTACGGAGAGTTTGGTGGTTTGCAGTGGTGGCAGATGGATCCGAATACGCTTATCTATAAAACCAACGAAGAAGGCGCACGTCGCCTGCGTCCGGGAGTAGGGCAACAATCCGAAGCAACCAAGGCGCATATCCGGGTACCGGCCGGTCACCCGGAAGCATTTCTGGAAGCATTTGCTAATTTATACCGCAATTTTGCTATTACCCTGCGTGCGCGCATGAACGGCGAAGAACCCAATCCAATTTACACCGACTTTCCGGGCATTGAAGCAGGTATTCGCGGATTAGCTTTTATTGATACCTGCATCGCCTCCGCTCACTCCGACCAGAAATGGACGAAGTTTGTGATTTAGGTTATAGTCCATAGTCGACGGTCCACAGTCCACAGAAAAATTAATTGTAAGTGATATAGTTTTTAGGATAACTTAATAATTTATTAAAAACTAGTTTTAAAGTTTATCAAAGCCTATTAAATGCTGATTATGATATCTTTAACTAAATAGTAAACCTTCTGTGGACTGTGGACCATCGACTATCTACTAAATTATGTCTTTTAAGTTTGAGGAGTTAAAAGTTTGGCAGCGTGCACTTGATTTTTCAGTAAAAATTCATGAGCTAACTTTATATTTTCCGAAAGATGAGTTGTATGTTCTTACTAGTCAGATAAAGCGAGCTGCCGATTCAATTGTATTGAACATTGCGGAAGGTTCTACCGGACAAACAAACCCTGAGTTTAATAAATTTTTAAGTTATGCTTTGCGATCCGGAATTGAAGTAGTAGCATGTTTGCATATCGCAAAAAAGCGAAACTTGATTGCTGATGCAAACTTTACTGTTTTATATTCTGAATTAGAAATAATCATAAAAATGATTCAAGCCTTACGTAAAACAATTAATAGTTAGTAGACCACAGACAACAGGCCACGGCTTCTAAATTTGAACAAGAAAGCCGAAGACTGTGGTCGGTTGATTATCAAATAAACTAACTTCTCCGTGGACTGTCGTCCATGGACTATCGACTAAATAAACTATTTTTAACCTTCCGTGGACTGTCGTCCATGGACTATCGACTAAAACACATGAAAGGACCCGGAATATTTTTAGCACAGTTCTTAGGCGACGAAGCCCCTTTTAATTCTTTTGAAAGTATTTGTAAATGGGCCGCTGGTTTAGGTTATAAAGGAGTGCAGATTCCGACCTGGGCCGGTAGCATTGTAGATTTAAAGCAATTAGCGGAAAGCAAAACTTACGCCGATGAATTTAAAGGCGTGGCGCAAGCCGCGGGAGTAGAAATTACCGAATTATCGACGCACTTACAAGGGCAATTAGTAGCGGTACACCCGGCTTACGATGCCATGTTCGATGGCTTTGCCCCGGCCGAATACCGGAACAATCCGAAAGCCCGTACTGAGTGGGCTGTGCAGCAGTTAAAATATGCCGCTAAAGCCAGTCAGAATTTAGGTTTAAATGCGCACGCTACTTTCTCAGGAGCGTTGCTATGGCATACGGTTTACCCTTGGCCACAGCGTCCTGCTGGTTTAGTAGAAACTGGTTTTAAAGAACTAGCAGATCGTTGGCTGCCTATCTTAAATGCTTTCGACGAAGTAGGAGTAGATGTATGTTACGAAATTCACCCGGGCGAAGACTTGCACGATGGCGTGACTTTCGAACGCTTTTTAGCGGCCACTGGTAACCACAAGCGGGTAAATTTACTTTATGATCCGAGCCACTTTGTGCTCCAGCAATTAGATTACCTGCAATACATTGATATTTACCACGAGCATATTAAAATGTTCCACGTAAAAGATGCCGAGTTTAACCCAACGGGCCGTTCCGGCGTTTATGGCGGCTATCAGGATTGGATTGACCGTCCGGGACGTTTCCGTTCATTAGGCGATGGCCAGGTAGACTTTATGGGCATATTTAGTAAATTAGCGCAGTACAACTACGAAGGCTGGGCGGTATTAGAGTGGGAGTGTGCCATTAAACACCCCGAAGATGGAGCTGCCGAAGGAGCACCGTTTATTCAGCAGCACATGATCCGTCGTACGGAGCGGGCATTTGATGATTTTGCCGGCACTGGCTCCGACGAAGCTTATAACCGTAAGGTTCTGGGATTAGATTAAATTGTTCCGACATACAGCATAAATCAAAAAGCCTGTTCCAACCGGACAGGCTTTTTTTAATTTTAACCTGATTTTAGCGGACTACTTCAATCCAACCTTTTATTTGTTTTCCTGTTTTGCGCAGTAAAAGGGTGTAATAGTAAGTACCTATAGTTAGGTCGGCCGCTGACCAACTATTATCATACCTATCTTTTTGCCATACAGGCTGCCCCCATCGATTGTAAATGGTTATCTGATTATCTGGGTAAAGCTCGATATAACGAATAGTAAAAAAGTCGTTCCGTCCATCGCCGTTGGGAGTGATAATATTGGGAATTATAGGTACATGCGAAAAAGAAAGGTTTATAGGGTTCGACCAGGAAATAAAGGTGCTGTTACGGGCAATCGCTTTAATGCGGTACTGGTGCGTAAAACCAGCGGTAGAAGAAAGTTCGGCGAAAGTTAAATTACTAGGATTAACCTGAACAACCTGTTTCAAATCTGCTTCTTCATCTAATTGGCGCCAAATTTCGTATCGTTCCACTCCGTCCGGCCAACCATCGTACCCGTTCCAGGTTAGTGTAATTTTGGCCTTGTTTTCTAAAGCTTCAGCTTTTAGCTGAATAGTATGATGCGGGTTGCTGGTAATCGGTTCGTTACAACCATTAAAGCCACTAACTTGATATTCATAGCTGCCAGCATCGGTGTTTATACCGGAATCGGTAAAAGTAAAGTTGTTGGGGTTACTAACGAAGGTCCAGGTGGCAGTTCCTAAGGGCCGCCGTTGCAAAGTAAGCGGACCTTGTAAACGATCCGCATCTGAGCTGGTCCAGGTTATTTCTACTTGCTTTTCATCGGCCAGGCTTACGCTTACATTTTGCATTACTAAAGCCGTATTATCTTTAAAAACATTCACCCGGAGTGTATCTGATACGCCAAAGCAAACCGTGTCTACGGTAGTACTTTTTTCTTGTATCCAGATTTTATGTTCGCCTAAACCTAGCCAATCAACACTCACAGAATTGGTGCCTTGTCCGGTAGTAATAAGGCCGCCTTTAATCCCCCAGGTATACACCGAACCAGTGGTATAGATAACCGTGTATTGGTTTTTCGCGGATTGATTCAGGCAGATTAACTCCAGGCCTTGGGGTGTTTCCGGTTTTAGTTCTACATTAATGCGCACGGGTAAGATGGTGGCGATACTCGCGCAGCCAAATTCGTTTAAAACGGTTACTTTAACTTGCGCCCGGGGATTTGTTGGTCCCCAGGTTACTTTAATGGCACCACTTCCTTGGCCGCTTACCAACTGCCCCCCCACCACCGACCATTGATAACGGTAACCGGGCTGTGTCACCACGGTATAATCTACCAGTTCTACTCCCGGGCAAACCGATTGACTGCCTTTGATAAGCGATTTTTCCGGAACAGGAAGTACTGAAATAACAACTTCGTCCACCCTTTCGCAATTACCATCGTTTACATATAAGATATAGTTTAAATCGAGCTTTTTAGTAATGGTATCGGCGTATTGAAAAACCGGGGTAGGAGAAGTAGGATCGCTGAGGTAATTAGTTGGTTCCCAGCGGTACGTATATTGCTGGTTATTAGTGCCACCCAGCGTAACCGACTGATTTTGGCAAACTGCCTGGTCCGGCCCGGCATTAGGTTTAAAGGAATATTCTGCTAAAAAGTTAGCGGCAAAAGTGGGTAAATGGCCGGTAATTTCTTTAGGCAGTACCAAGGCGTTCGGGATAACTGCACAGGCTATACCTGCGCGTTCCGGATAATTTATTACGGCTAAGGCCGTGTTGTTGTCTGGTTGTGTCAGATAGATTTTGCCGTCGGGGGCCAGTTGCGAAAAGCCTAAATTAATGGAGCCAGAATAAACGAGGATTTTAGAGGCCAAAATTTCCGATGCATCCGTTGAACTAAGATCGAACTGCCACATTTTTCTGGTATTTTGATATAAATCGTTTAGGTATAGTTTTTTACCGGAAGTTGAAAATTCTGCTTCCCAGCCTCTAGCCTCCAGCCGGAAAGATTTTGCCAATTTTCCGGTTTCCGGATTAAAATCAGCAATGCCGGTTCCTTCGTATCCAGGGTTACCATCATAGCCAAACACGATTTTATCGCCCTGAGGAGAAAACTTTAAATCACTTGAGTTGCCAATGGATACTGGCTCGGAGCGTACGGGGGTAGTTGCTATACCATCCGGGGTAATCTTATATGCCAGAAATAGATCTGTGCCAATCTCTGTTTGGACATTGGTATTAGTTTCCCCAACTAACCAGTACGTGTTATTCGCACATAGCGCAGAAACCGTAAAGGAACCGTGTAAATTAGAGTAAATAACTTTATCTTTTTCGAGTATTGCGCCC